>SBFY01000156.1 GCA_006227085.1 Gammaproteobacteria bacterium | reverse complement strand
GTGACATTCCTGCTGGATGGTTAACGCTTAGGCATTTTTATTAACAGTGGTGTCATTTGGCCTTCTGCATGCAAGGTTTGCAGGCGTTTGAGTGTGGCCAGGACATGGCCTGACTGGCACAGGCTGGATAACACGAACCCTTCCCCAAGCCGATCCATCCGTAATATGCCGGTCAAGGCAGTTTGTAATTCTTGTGCTGTAAAGTTTTCAATGCATGACGGATTCAGGATGCGCCTGAGGTTCTTGGGGGTGAACTCAACCCATTCCCTGCCATAGACCAGCCCGCATTCCATCAGTGCATGGCGCAATGCCGCTGTTTCCGCGGTTGGTGATCCTTGTTTTTTGTGGCGCCCTAAAGCGCGCTTGAACTTGCCTTGCTCGAAATCGGGGATGAATGCCAGCACGGGCCCAAGGGGATCCGGCGGTGACGCTATGCTTTTTTTGAAGAATCGGAACATGGCCGGGGCTAGGCACTCGCGATGGGGATGGGTTGCAACGTCATGATTATAGAACAGATTAACGTAAAAACCCTTGGCTATTGACCCTCGGGGTGAAAGGCTTTTTAATGGCGGCTCCTGTCCATCCTGCGGGGGATTTATGTTAAATGGAAAAAACAGCTGCCTTGAGTGTGGCCGGGGAGGCGTTCTCTAAATCTCCCGCTGCCGAGTATCCGATGTTTGTGGGCGAGGACGTAGTCGAGCCCAAGGATCACTTTATTGTTCGCGACGGCAAGGAATTTGCCGGTTCCCACCTGATCATCGACTTCTGGGATGCCCATGACCTGGACGACATCCGTCGTATGGATGCCGCTTTCCGTCGTGCGGTAGAGGTGTGTGGCGCGACCTTGTTGCATATCCATATGCATCACTTCACGCCTAATGGCGGGATTTCCGGTGTGGCGGTGTTGGCGGAGTCACACATCAGTGTGCATACCTGGCCTGAACGTCACTACGCGGCCTTTGATGTATTCATGTGCGGTAATGCGCGCCCGGAAAAAGCGATTCCTGTCTTGCGGGAGGCTTTTCGTCCGGGGCGCGTGGAAGTGCGCGAATACCTGCGTGGCCACTGGGAAGGTGAGTGACTGCCGGTGACAGCAAGCTTCAGGGAAACGCTGCATCCCGGTTGGGGGCAAACCTTCGAAGTGGGCGACATCCTGTTTGAGCTGGATACCGGCCACCAGCACCTGCTGATTTTCGAAAACCCCTTGTTTGGTCGCGTGATGGCGCTGGATGGCGCCGTCCAGACCACTTCGCGTGATGAGTTTGTCTATCATGAAACGCTCACCCACGTGCCGATGTTTTCCCATCCGGATCCGAAACGGGTGCTGATCATCGGTGGTGGTGATGGCGGCATCTTGCGTGAAGTCGTCAAGCATCCCGGCCTGGAGCAAGTGACCCAGGTGGAGATTGATGCCGCTGTGATCGATCTCTGCAAACAGTATTTCCCTGCCCATTCCGATGGTGCGTTTGATCATCCGAAAGCCCATATCGTCATTGGTGATGGCATTGAGTTCGTCAATACCACGGATGAGCGGTTTGACATCATCCTGTCAGACAGCACTGATCCGATGGGTCCTGGCGAGGTCTTGTTCACTGAGCGGTTTTACCAGGGTGTGGCGCGGTGTTTGAACCCTGGCGGGATTTTTGCGGCACAAAATGGCGTGCCCTTCCTGCAGCTGGAAGAAGCGCGCAATGCACACCAGCGTTTGGGCCAGTTATTTGCGGATGCCAGCTTTTTCATGGCCGCGGTGCCGACCTATGTGGGAGGTGCCATGGCATTGGCGTGGGCATCGGATGACCCGGCTATTCGCGAGCAGCTGTCATTGGATGCGGTCAGCCAGCGTTATCGCGCCACGGCTATGCAAACGCGCTATTACAACCCGGCCATTCATATGGCGGCATTCGCATTGCCGCAATACCTGCAGGATGCCTGTGACCAGGCATCCTGAGGATCGGTGTTACTTGATGCAGTAACTCTTGAGCGGCGGGAAACCGTTGAACTCAATGGAGCTGTAGGTCGTGGTGTAAGCCCCGGTACTGAACCAGTAGATGCGATCGCCCGGTTTCAGGTCCATCGGCAGTGCGTATTTATAATCTTCGTAGAGAATATCCATACTGTCGCAAGTAGGACCCGCCAGCACCACTTCTTCGGCCTCGCCGGCATCGGTTTCCAGGTAAATCGGGTAACGGATACTTTCATCCAGCGTTTCAATCAGGCCGCCGAATTTGCCGATGTCCAGGTACACCCAACGGTTCAGGGCGTCGCGTGATTTGCGGGACACCAGCACGACTTCAGATACCAGCACGCCGGCATCGCCGACCAGTGCACGACCCGGCTCGATAATGATTTCCGGCAATTCATCCCCGCTGCCGAAGTCTTCTTCCAGGTAATGCTGGATGGCCTTGCCGTATTTGGGGATCTCATGGATCTTGGTGAAATAATGTGCCGGCAGGCCGCCACCCATGTTGATCAGGTTGATGTCGATATCGCCTTGTTCCTTGAGGCGGTCGGCAATGAAACGCACTTTGCCGATGGCCGAGTCCCAGGCACTGATGTCTTTTTGCTGGGAACCCACATGGAAGGAAATGCCACGAGGCCGGAGACCGAGCTTCTTGGCTTGCATCAGCAGCTCCACGGCCATGTCGGCGTGGCAGCCGAACTTGCGTGACAGTGGCCATTCGGCGGTGTGGCTGCCTTCCGTCAGGATGCGGATAAAGACATCACAACCGGGGGCATTTTCAGCAATGGCCTGCAGGTCCTCTTCGCTGTCAGAGGCAAACAGGCGCACCCCTTTCTGGTAGAAGTAGGCAATATCACGGCCCTTCTTGATGGTGTTGCCATAGCTGACCCGTTCCGGCTTGACGCCCAGCGACAACACATGATCCAGCTCGTAAATGGAGGCGATATCAAAACAGGAGTCGAGATCGCGCAGCAGCTCGATGATTTCCTTGGCCGGGTTGGCCTTGATGGCGTAATAAATCTTGGCGTAAGGAAACGCTTTCTTGATGTCCATGAAGCGCTTCTTGATGATCTCCAGATCCAGCACCACGAAGGGTGTCTGTTTGTCCCGGCTGAAATCCAGCACTTTTTTCCAGTTGTTGCGGGGGAAATGGGCGGGGATCTTCATGGGCTTTGGTGGTCTCCGGGTCGGGATTACAGGATGCCGGGATGGCATACTAGGCACGTGCCATGGTATCGGATCGGGTTGCAGGGATAAAGATCAAAGCGATGGGTTGGAAGCAAAAACACGGTAAGTGGGGCCTGTTGCCGCCAGTGATGCTGGTGCTGGTCTTGGTGGCGATCCTGTATGGCCAGGTGCTGGGTCACCAGTTCCTGCATTGGGACGACATCGGGTTTTACATCCAGAACCCGATGCTGTACGGGTTTACCGCAGAGCACTTGTGGTGGATCGCGACCTCCAGTGGGGATGGCATCTGGAAGCCTTTGACCTGGCTGACGTTTATGGTCGAATTCCAGCTGATTCCCATGGATATGCCGGGCCTGCATTTGCTGGTCAACCCGCTGATCCATGCAGCCAATGCCATCTTGCTTGGCCTGATCACCCGGCGCGTGTTGGCACTGCATGGCCCGTTGTTCATGGATGCGCAGCGGGCCTCCTGGGCCGCCTGGCTGGCGGCTGTCCTGTTCGCCATACATCCGGTGCAAGTGGAGGCGGCTGCCTGGCTGGCTGGACGCAAGGAAGTCTTGTGTGCCTTCTTTTATTTGCTGGCGGTGTGGGGCTGGTTGCGTTGGCTGGTGTCCAGCGAGCGCCGCTGGTTCTGGCTCACGGTGGTTTTCCATGTGCTGGCGATCGTGTCAAAACCGATGGCGGTCACGGTGCCTGGGGTTTTGTTGATCCTGGATATGGTGGCGCGGCGACCGCAGCCATTGTGGCGACTGGTATTGGAAAAATGGCCATTTGCCATCATCAGCGCACTGATTGTGCCGGTGGCCATCTGGGGGCAATTGGCGGTGGATGCCCTGCCGGACACCGCATTGGTGCCGCCCTTGGTGCGTTATGCCCAAGGGGTGGACAGTTATCTGGCGTATCTGGCGAAGGGCCTGCTGCCACTGAACGTTGCCCCGTATTACCCGGCCCTGGATGTGATTGATGGCTGGCGTTTGGTCGCTGGCACGGTCGTCATGCTGTTGTTGCCAGCATTGGCATGGCGGGATTGGTATCGTGGCTCGCGTTTCTGGTTTTTTGTGATCGCGTGGTACCTCGTGGTGTTTTCGCCAGTCTGTGGCTGGTTGCAGGTCGGGGCGCACCGGGTGGCGGATCGCTACGCCTATTTGCCGATGGTGTCCGTGTATATCGCCATGGCGGTGGCGGTGGTGCGTTATGGCAAGCCGGTGGTCGCAGCATTGGCCAGTGCCGTGATGGTCATGGTGCTGGCATGGCTGGGATACCAGCAGGTCGGTTTGTGGAAAGATGATCGCAGCCTGTGGGAGTTCACCGTGGCCACGCAGGCACCATCGGCGGTGATTTACAACAACCTGGGCAGTGTGCGTTATGACTCGGGTGATTATGCCGGCGCGGCCCAGGCATACCGGGCAGCTGTTGCGCTACAACCGACGGCTCCCCTGTATCGCAACCTGTTGCTGGCGCTGCAACAATCGGCACAGTGGGAAAACTTTCTCGGGTATGCGCAAGAGGCTTCAGCCGCTTTTCCTGATGACGCATTCCTGTACGTCCAGCCCGGCACTGGCTGGATCATGCTGGGGGAATATGATGCGGCCTTGCAGTTTTATGATTCCCTGTCCGCCGGTGCGCAACAAGACACCGCAGTCCTGTGGGGACGGGCCTATGCTTTTGCCAACCTGCAGCGCACCCCGGAAGCACTCGCAACACTGGACCAACTGCTGCAGCTGGTGCCTGATCATGTTGGGGCGCAGCAACTCAAGTCGTCGCTCGCGACTCATTCAGCCAGTGATTGAGCGGGTGTGATGTGTCGGCCAACAGCGACACCGATTTCAAACAGTAACCACATTGGCACGGCGAGCAGGGTCTGGGAAATCACATCCGGTGGTGTCAGCAGCATGCCGATCACGAAACAGCTGACCACGACATAAGGGCGTTTTTCGGCCAGTGAGTCTGCACTGACGATGCCGGCACGAATCAGCAGGATGGTGGCGATAGGAATTTCAAACGCCACGCCAAAGGCAAAAAACAAGGTCAGGATAAAATCGAGATAACTGCCCATGTCCGTCATCACCGCCACGGACTCCGGGCCGGCTTGTGCAAAGAAGCCAAAAATCATCGGGCAGACCACAAAAAATGCAAAGGCCACACCGCTATAAAACAGGATGACACTCGACACCATCAGCGGCAGCACGAGGGCTTTTTCATTCCGGTAAAGGCCGGGAGCGACAAATGCCCACACTTGCCATAACAGGTAGGGCACGGATGCCAGTAATGCTGCAAACGCGGCGAGTTTGAACGGTACCAGGAAGGGTGCTGTGACATCCGTCGCGATCATGTGACTGCCGGCAGGTAACCAGCGTCGCAATGGTTCTGAAACGATTTCATACAGCGGGTTAGCGAACGGCAGGATGACCAGGGTCAGTGCCAACAAGGCCAGCACACTGCGCAACAGGCGACTGCGCAATTCCGTCAGGTGTGCAACCAGTGGCTGCGGGTTATCCGTTTCCGGTGTGCTCATGAGGGTTTGCGCTCATCCGCGTCATCAATAGCGGCACGCGTTTCATCCAGGGTTTGCTGGATCTGGTATTGCGTTTCCTTGAGGCCTTTCATGACCGCATCGTTGTGCAGGTCCTGGCGGATGTCGTTGACGTCAACGCTGCGTTCAATTTCATCGCGCAGTTGCAACCAGCTGTTGCGGATGCGCCCGGTCACCAGTCGCACCGTGCGAATAGCGCCCGGCATGCGTTCAGGTCCCATCACCAGCAAGGTGATGATGGCGACCAGTACCAGTTCACTGAAGCCGATATCGAACATGGTGACGAGTTACTGGGGTTTCTTCTCTTCCGGCTTGCCAGTTTTTTCCTCCGGCAATGAGGTGGCCGGCTTGTCATCGTCTTTGAGGGCATTCTTGAAGCCCTTGACGGCACCACCCATGTCGCTGCCGATATTCTTCAGGCGTTTGGTGCCGAAAATCAGGATCACGATGGCCAGGATGATAAGCAGTTGCCAAATGCTGATGCCACTTAACATGATGTTGTTACCTCATTGGATTCAGTGCTTGAGGGATCGTGCGGCTTTTTCATCGAGTCCGGACAAGCCAAACCGGCGCGCCAGTTCTTTCAGTACCGCATCGCTGCTGCTGCCGGCTTCAGCCAGCATGACCAGGGTGTGAAACCACAGGTCCGCTGTTTCGTAGACCAGGGCATCCGGGCCCTGGGAAGCCACGTCCTTGGCGGCGAGAATGGTTTCCACGGCTTCTTCGCCGACTTTCTCCAGGATCTTGTTCAATCCTTGTTTGTGCAGTGTTGCCACATACGATTCGTCGGTATTGCCTGCGGCCATGCGCTGGCGAATCAGGGTGTCGAGTTGTTCGAGGATGTCTTGCATGCGTGCGGTGTCCGTAGGGTGACTTAATACACAGTGGCCGGGTCTTTCAGTACCGGTGCGATGGATTCCCATTGGCCTTGCTTGTCGAGGCGCTGGTAAAAACAACTGCGGCGCCCGGTGTGGCAGGCGATGCCACCACTTTGTTCCACTTGCAGCAGGATCGTGTCGCCATCGCAGTCCAGGCGGATGTCCCGCAGCTGCTGCACATGCCCGGATTCCTCGCCTTTACGCCACAGCCGGTTGCGCGAACGTGACCAGTACACCGCGCGTTGTTCCTTCACGGTCAGGGACAGGGCTTCACGATTCATCCAGGCCATCATCAGCACATCGCCGCTGTGGCAGTCCTGTGCAATCACGGGTACCAGGCCCTCGCTGTTGAAGCGAACCTGGTCCAGCCATCCGGTGTCAGCGATAGGGGTCGTCATGGCAGGAACCGTTTGTCGCGCGTCATGCGCGCATTATGGCATAGCTGGCAACAGGCCGGTCACCCACAGGCTGCCGATCACCAGCCCGAGAACAAGCACCAGCCATAGCCGCCGGTGCCAGCGCGCTTCCTGTTGCCAGCGCTGGATTTCCCGCGCCTGCTGTTCGCGCAGGGATTCGGCTGAATCACTGACTGCGTCCAGTGCGGCCATGATCCGGCCGGGCAACAAGGGCAGCTGTTCCAGCCATCCCGGCGCCTGCCGCTTCAGTCGCTCGGCGATATGGGCCGGGCTGTATCGCTGGCGCAGCCAGTCTTCAAGGAAGGGTTGTGCGGTGGCCCACAAATCGAGTTCCGGGTAGAGGTCGCGACCGAGCCCTTCGATGTGCAGCAGGGTTTTCTGCAGCAGCACCAGTGAGGGCTGCACTTCCATGTTGAAGCGACGGGCAGTCTGGAACAGGTAGACCAGCAACTGGGCAAAGGAAATCTCGCCCAGCGGTTTTTCAAAGATCGGTTCACACACGCTGCGGATGGCGGACTCGAAGGCGCCGACGGCGGTATCCGGCGGTACCCAGCCGCATTCGACATGCAGTTCGGCGACGAGGCGGTAATCGCGATGGAAAATCGCGAGCAGGTTTCGCGCCAAATAGTACTGGTCGGCTTCTGACAGGGTGCCGATGATGGCGCAATCAATGCCGATGTAGCGTGGATTGGACGGATCAGTGGCATCGACAAAAATGTTGCCGGGGTGCATGTCGGCATGGAAGAAATTGTGACGGAACACCTGCGTGAAAAAGATCTGCACACCACGTTCGGCGAGCTTTTCCATGTCCACGCCGCGTTCGATCAAACGGGCAATATCGGAAATCGGGATGCCGTGGATGCGTTCCAGCGTCAGTACGGTCTGGCGTGTCCAGTCCCAGTACACTTCCGGTACATACAGCAATTCACCGCTGGCAAAGTTACGGCGCAATTGCGAGGTGTTGGCCGCTTCCCGCAACAGGTCGAGTTCATCGAGGATGGTCAGGCGGTAGTCTTCGACCACTACGCGCGGGTTCAGGCGCTTGCCATCCGGGTGGAAGCGCTCCAGTGCGCGTGCCAGCAGGCGCAGCAGCGCGATGTCCTGTTCGATCACGGTGTCGATGCCGGGGCGGATCACTTTCACCACCGCTTCGCGGCCATCGGGCAGTTGGGCGGAATGCACTTGTGCCACCGATGCCGAGGCCATCGGGGTGCGGTCAAAGCGCTTGAAGAGGGTGTCGACCGGCTGGCCCAGGGCGTGTTCGATGATGGCAATCGATTGTTCTGCCGGGAACGGTGCGACCGTGTCCTGCAGTTTGGCGAGTTCATCGGCGATGTCCGGCGGTATCAGGTCGCGGCGGGTAGACAGCGCTTGCCCGAATTTGACGAACACCGGCCCCAGTGCTTCCAGTGCGCGACGCAGGCGTTCGCCGCGGGGAGCAGACGGTTCACCCAGCCAGCGCGCTGGCCAGAAGACCAAGGCGATGCGCAATCCCCAGGGCAGTCGACGGCCTTGCAGGAAGGTGTCGAGCCGGTAGGTCATGGCGACCCGCAGGATTGCCAGCAGGCGCAGCAGTCCAATGCTCATGACAGGCCCCGCTGGCGCTTCAGGCGGGCGATGCGCTCGGCCAGTCGTTCGGTGTCCTGTTTCAGGCGTTGCACGTCGTCGATAAAGGCATCCACCTCGCCGCTCGATGGCGTCAAGCGGGCTTCTTCATGCAGGTAATCGCCGAGCGAACGCGACAGTGAGCCGGCCAGTCGCTTGCCAATGGCCAGGCCATGACGCAGGCCGCGGCCAATTTCATGGGCGGCCACATCGCCGACCACGCGGGCTAATGGGCGTTCAAAATCCGGGTCGAGCCGTGCCAGCAAGGCCTGGATGTCCATCAATAACTGGCTGTTGCCTTTGAGGGTGACCGGGCTGTTGATCAGGGCTTGTGCGCGATCCTCGGCAAAGAACAACGCCAGCAGGTCTGCGGCATTGCCTTCCAGTGTGGTTTCGGCTTTCTGGTCACAGCGGGTGTGCAGGCGCGGGGTTTTGCCGGGCAGCAGGAACACCGTGAGTTCGGGCTCCGTGCAATGGATTTTCAGTACGCGACCTTCCAGTGCGGCCATGGCATCGCGGCTGGCCGGGTCGAGTTGCAGCACGGCGTTCAATGCCACTTCCAGTGGTAATAGCGGTGACAGGTCCGGGCGTTCCATGGGACCCGCCGCTTACGGCGCGATGCCTTTGTGCAGGGCGACGATGCCACCCGTCAGGTTGTAGTACTCGCAGCGGCTGAAACCAGCGCGCTCCATCATGTCCTTGAGGGTGTCCTGGTCCGGGTGCATGCGGATGGATTCGGCCAGGTAGCGGTAACTTTCCTCGTCATCGGCCACCAGCTTGCCGATCTGTGGCATCACATGGAATGAATAGTTGTCGTAGAGCTTGCCGAGCAAGGGATTGCGCGGTTTGGAGAATTCCAGCACCAGCGCGACGCCGCCGGGTTTGAGGACGCGGCACATTTCCGCCAGCGCGTTGTCCTTGTGGGTGACATTGCGCAAACCAAAGGCGATGGTGACGCAGTCGAAATACCGGTCGGGGAAGGGCAGCGCTTCGGCATTGGCCTGGACGAAGCCGACATTGCGGGTGATGCCGCGATCGGTAAGACGGTCACGGCCGACCGACAACATGGAATCATTGATGTCGGCCAGTACCACACAACCGCTATCGCCGACCTTGGGCGCCATCAGTTTGGCGAGATCGCCGGTGCCGCCGGCCAGGTCCAGCACGCGATGACCGGGACGCACACCGGACAATTCGATGGCAAACCGTTTCCACAGCCGGTGGATGCCACCGGACAGCAAGTCGTTCATCAGGTCATAACGACGGGCAACAGAATGGAATACCTCGCCGACCAGCCGGACTTTGTCATCCGTGTCGACTTCGCGGTAACCAAAATGGGTTTTGTTGCGATCGGTCATGGCTGCCACCGTTACAGGGCTTGCCATTCTAGCGGGCATGGCGGCGCTTGTCAGTGAGCCGGCAGTCGTTGTTGCGGACGGCTGGCAAGGGGGCTGCGTTATACTGCGGGTCCACACCATGAGGCTTGTCCATGTCCGCTTGGCTCCGTCCGGAAGTCCGATGCCCTCGTGCCGGCATGCTGGCATGGTCGGGATGGGTGGGGCTGTGGCTGCTGCTTTCGGTGCTGGTGTATGCCCTGTTTTTCCATGGCAACCCATCACTGTTTGGGCCGGACGGGTTTTTCCATTACCGGGTTGCGGAATTGATGGCGAGCCAGCAGCGCTGGTGGGTCGACATCGACTCCTTGCCCTATACCGTGCTGGGTCCGGCAGGCCCGGATCACCAATGGCTGTTCCACTTGCTGCTGGTGCCATTCACCCTCTGCGGTGATGGTGCAGGCCATGTGGTGGCGGCAGCGGCCATGGCCGCCTTGCCGGCGGTCGCGGTGTATGCGGTGTTGCGACAGGAACAGGTGCCGCTGCCATGGTTGTTTACCGCGCTGGCCTTTCTTTCTTCTTCCTTGCTCATAACGCGCTATCTGCAGTTGCGCACCCAGGGCCTGGCCCTGGTGTTGATCGTCTGCCTGATGGTGACCCTGGTGCGGCGCCAATACCTGGCGAGTGCCTTGCTGGCGTATGTGTTTCTCGCGTCGTATCACGGTGCCACCATCATGTTGCCGATGCTGGTGATGGCCCTGGTGGTCATTTATCTGCGCGACAGCCGGCTGGACATGCGGCTGGTGTTGGCCTTGTCAATGGGCAGCTTGCTGGCCCTGCTGGTATCGCCGTGGTTTCCTGCCAACCTGGAATACCTGTTCTTCCATGTGCTGTCGAAAGTCCGTACGCCCTTGCAAGGTATGTTGGGTGTGGAATGGCGGCCGATGACGATGCACGAGCTGTGGGGTTTCGGGCAAGTGCTGCTGGTTGCCGTGGTGTTACTGGTCCCGGCGGTGGTGTGGCAATGGGTCCGGCGTGGTGATCGCCCAACGGGCATGACCGTGGCATTTGCCGGTTTGTCGTTGCTGGCGATGGTCATGATGCTGTCATCCGTGCGCTTCATTGAATACTGGATACCGTTGACGGCCATGGCGCTCGGCTTCTGTGTGCGTGATTTCCACCTGCTGCCGCAGCGACCCTGGGTACTGGTGACCGTTGGCTTGTTGGCACTGATGACGTGGATTGCCACCGGGCAGGTGAATACCGTGCGAGCCCTGCCAGCGGATGGGCAGGTGCGCAACCTGCCGACGGAATTTGCCCGGATCAGCGCGTATGTGAATGCACATGGCGCGGCGGGCGACCTGATCCTGAATAGCCGCTGGTCGGATTACCAGATGCTGTTCTATCACATGCCTGATAAGGCTTTTGTGAATGGATTGGATGGGCATTACCTGGCTTATGGTGATCCTGCGCGTTTCAATACCTGGTACCGAGTCATCACCAACAGCGTTCCCGCAGGGGAGGACATGGCGAACTTCATCAGTGAATCCATGCCGGTGCGCTGGATCGTGGTGTCGCGCATGGATGCCGGTTTGCTGGCGTCGATCGATAGCAGTCCACGCATTCTCTTGCGTGAGGCCACCGTGGATGGATGGTTGTTTGAAGTGTTGCCGGCAAGGTAAGCCGGTTTGCCGGTAAAGGGGTTGCGCGTGAGCCACAGCAAATCACTCTTGGGTATCGTTGCGATGTTTATCGCGATCATGGCGATATCCGCGCGCCTGTTTTTTTCCGGTGAGCCGGCAACGTTTGATGTGGATGGCTTGTTCCATTACCGCATGGCCAGCCTGATGTGGTCAGAACAGCAATGGTGGGTATCGATCAACTCGCTGCCCTATACCGTGTTGGGTGAAGAGGGCGTTGATCACCAATGGCTGTTTCACCTGCTGTTGGCACCGCTGACGGCATGGGGCGATGAGGTTGGCTACTGGTTGGCTGCCACGGCAATGGTGGCATTGCCGGTGACCGGGTTTTATGTGCTGGCCCGTTGGCAACAGGTGCCGATGGCATGGGTGTTCACGATGCTGGCCTTCCTGTCGTCTGCATTCGTGTTGCCGCGTTACCTGATGATGCGCACGCAAAGCCTGGTGCTGGTGTTGATGCTGGCCTTGCTGTTTGCGATGACGCGGCAGCAGTACCGGGTGGTGGCGATCCTGGCATGGGTTTTCCTGTCGGCGTATCACGGTGCCACCATCATGTTGCCGATGATGGTGATGGTGATGCTGGCAATCTACTGGCGCGATCGTGTGCTGGACCTTCGCTTGCCGCTGGCGCTCGGTGCCGGTGTGGCAGTCGCCCTGTTGTTGTCACCGTGGTTTCCTGCCAACACGGAATACCTGATTTTCCATGTGTTGTCGAAGGTGCGTACACCGCTGGAAAGGATGCTGGGTGCTGAATGGCAACCCATTGCATTGTCCGCATTGTGGGTCAGTGAAAAGCCGATCGTGCTGGCGGTGTGTGCCGGTGTGCTGGCGGTGTTTGCCAGCCGGCGCTGGCGGATGTCAGCAGAAACAGTGGTGTGCGGGTTGATGAGCCTCTTGATGGCATGGCTCATGCTCTCGTCACAACGCTTTATTGAATACTGGATTCCCCTGACGGCCATGACCCTGGGCTTGCTGGCACGCGATTACGGCTGGTTACAAACGCGCCGGCAGCGACGTGTGATGCTGCTGCCGGCATTGGCCTTGTGTGTGGTCGCGGTGATGAATGTGCGTGCGGTGCGGGAAGATCTCGCCATTCGTCACTCGCCGGCCGTGTATGCCCAGGTCGCGGAATACGTGCGGCAGCATGGTGATCCTGGCGACCTGGTGTTCAACACGCGCTGGTCAGATTATTCGATCCTGTTTTTCCATCTGCCGGATTACCGGTTTGTGACCGGGCTGGATGGGCACTACCTCGCGTATGGCGACCCGGCGCGGTTCAATACCTGGTACAGCGTGGTGAACGGACAGTTGCCGGAGGGGCAGGATGTGGCTGGATACATCACTGCCAGCATGCCGGTACGCTGGATTGTGGTGTCAGCGCCGGAATACGCCTTGTTGCCTGTGATTGACAGCAGTCCGCGCATTGTCTTGCGCGAATCGACGATGGACGGTTGGTTATTCGAAGTGCTGCCGGCCGCCGAGTGACGATCACTCGCTCCAGATCACGACCGGATCACGGCGCTTGCCAAGCTTGGCGATGGCATCGAGGTAGGCCTGCCAGTATTCATCCCGGCGTTGGCAGAGATCGTAGAGGTAGTCCCAGCTGTAAATACCGCTGTCATGACCATCGCTGAAGACCAGCTGGATGGCGTAATGGCCCACCGGTTCGATCGCGGTGATATTGACGAGATTCTTGCCAACCGGCAGTTCGCCGCCGGCACCACCGTGGCCACGCACTTCGGCTGACGGCGAGTGCACGCGCAGGAACTCGCAACCCAGCTGGTAACACTCACCCTGGCCGTAATCGAGCTCCAGCGTGCGCGACTTCTGGTGTAACTGGATGTTGACCGGTGCCTTCTGGTTACTCATGGCAAGGATTATTGCGGTTGCCGCTTCAGCAGCATGGAGTCGATCTTGTTGGCACCCAGCGCCATGCGGGCACTGTTGGCTTTGGCCTGGTCGCTGAAGGGGCCCACCAATACGCGATTCCAGGTTTCACCATCGGATAACTTGACCGTTTCCACATAGGCTTCCTGTCCCATCAGGATCAGCTCGGCGCGGCGGCGATCTGCATCGGCGGCTTGCTTGAACGAACCCACTTGCAGGACATAGACCTCGTTGGCGGAAGCCGGTTTGGCGGTTTTGCTGTCCTGTTCAGAAACGCGGACTTCACTGCGCGGCAGTACCGTATAAAAGGTGTAATCCGGTGATTCACTTTGGGTGGCGGCCGGTTTGGGTTTGGTCGATGGCTTGGATGATGAGGTGGTGGCCGGTTTTTCAACATGGGCGGGCAGTTTGGCGGTGGCCAGCCATACCAATGCGGCGACACCGGCACCGACGAGCATGCCGACGGTCACGAGCACCCAGGCTGGGCGACCGGAGGATTTTGCCGATTTGCGTGAAGCGGGTTTACGGGCAGCCATCATTTATCCTGTTACATGCTGTCGGGTGCATTCACACCCAGGATATCCAAACCATGCGCAATCACTTCGCGCACGGCAACGCTCAGTGCCAATCGTGCGTTCCGCACAGCGGCATCATCGATCAATATCTTATGCCCGTTGTACCAGACATGAAAATCACTGGCGAGATCACGCAGGTAATGGGCCAGTGTGTGCGGGGCGCGGTCACGGGCAGCACGGGCGAGGATGTCCGGGTAGCTGTCGAGTCGCTCCAGTACGCCACGCTCTTCCTGCGAGTCGAGATGGGTCAGGGCTTGCAGTCCCGCCGCTTCATCGAAGGCATGGCCATCGTCCGCGAGTTTGCGCAGCACGCTGCAGACACGGGCATGGGCGTACTGGATGTAATAGACGGGGTTGTCCTTGGTTTGTGAGCGCGCCAGGTCAATATCAAATTCCAGTGGCACTTCCGGTGAGCGGGTGAGATAGAAGAAGCGGGTGGCGTCGTTACCGGCTTCATCAATCAGGTCAGCGAGCGTGACGAAGTTGCCACTGCGCTTGCCCATGCGGCCGGAAGACAGCGTCACGAACTGGATCAGGGCGACATGGAAACGATCACCCTGGCCGGTCAGGGCTTCAATAGCGGCGCGCACACGGGCGATATAGCCGTGATGGTCGGCACCCCAGACATCAATCAGGGTGTCAAAGCCGCGATCCAGCTTGTCGAGGTGGTAGGCCACATCGGCAGCGAAGTAGGTGTGGATGCCATTGTCGCGGATCAGCACACGGTCTTTCTCGTCACCCAGTGTGCTGGTGCGCAACCAGACAGCACCATCCTGTTCATACACATGGCCACGTTCGCGCAAGCGTGCCAGCGCCTTGTCGATGGCGCCGCTGTCGGCCAGTGTGCGCTCGGAGTACCAGCGATCGAAAGAAACATTGAAGGCATCGAGCGTACGGCGGATATCGGCAAGCTGTGTGTCCAGCGCGAAATCCTGCAGTACGCGGTAATCCTCACCCAGTAATTGGCGGGTGCGCGAAATCAAGGCATCAAGATGCGCTTCTTTCTGCATCTTGATGGCATCACCCTCGCCGTCAGGGTCAGCGGGCAGGCCTTGCATCACATCAGGGTACGGATGAAAGAACTGCTGGCCGTACTTGGCTTTCAATGCATCCGCACAGTGCCGGACGTACTCGCCGGGATACGCGCGCGACGGAATCGCCACCCGCTCGCCGTGGGCTTCGAGATAACGCAGGAAAACCGACACGGCCAGCACATCGGCCTGGCGGCCGGCATCATTGATGTAGTACTCGCGCTGCACATCAAACCCGGTAGCGGCCAGCAAATTGCCCAGCGCAGAACCGTATGCCGCACCGCGACCGTGACCGACATGCATCGGGCCGGTGGGATTGGCGGACACGAATTCCAGCAAGACTTTTTCACCATGGCCGACATCGGTGTGTGCAAAGGCATTCACATCGGCAAGGATGCGTCGCACGGATTCAAAACGGCTTTCCGGGGTCAGGAAAAAATTGATGAAGCCGGGTCCGGCAATCTCGGTTTTGATCACCGCGGCTGATGGTGGCAAAGCGGCGACCAGTGCCTGTGCGATATCGCGTGGTTTCTGTTGTGCCGGTTTCGCCAGTGCCAGCGCCAGGTTGCTGGCCCAATCGCCGTGCGAAGGGTCGCGGGTGCGTTCGACCTGGATCTCGGTGATAGCCAGCCCGGCGGGCAGGCGGCCATCCGCTTGCAGGGTGTTGAAGGCGTGGGTGAGCAGGTCGGCAATCAGGGCTTTCATGGATACAGCACTATCCGTCGGTGCAAAGCGCGCCATTATACAGGCTGCCAGCGTGCGGTCAGGACATATCCTGCGGGTCAACATCGACACCCCAGCGCAGTCGCCGGGCATGGGTTTCCAGATGGCTCACCAGGTGTTGCAGGACCTGGTGCAAGGGGCCTCGCTCGTGGCTGTGTACCAGCAGCTGGAATCGATAGCGGCCAGCGCGCCGTTCCATCAGGGCGGGCAGCGGACCGATCAGCTGGACGCCCTCCGGCAGTGCACAGGATTGACGTGCTGCTGCCAGCACCTGTTCGACGGTGCGGGCGTCGGTGGCTTCTGCCCGTACCAGTGCCAGATGGCCGAATGGTGGCAGTCCGCAGTGCCGTCGCTCATCCAGTACGGCGGCCATGAAGGGGCGATAGCCACCATGCACCAGCAGGTTCAGCCACGGGTGCTCCGGCAGGTGGGTCTGTATCAGGACGCGCCCGGGATGCTGGCCGCGGCCGGCCCGGCCAGCCACCTGCAATAACAGTTGGCCAGTGCGCTCGGCGGCACGGAAGTCGGCACTGAACAGGCCCTGGTCGGCATCCACCACGCCAACCAGGGTGACCTGCGGGAAGTGGTGACCCTTGGCGAGCATCTGCGTGCCGACCAGGATGCAGGGTTCGCCGTCCTGGATGCGGGCCAACGTGTGTTCCAGCCCTTTCGTGTTACGGGTACTGTCGCGATCAATGCGCAGTACCGGGAATTCCGGGAAGTGTCGCTGCAGCACTTCCTCGCTGCGCTGGGTGCCGGCACCCACCGCCATCAAGGCCGGGTTCTGGCAGGC
>SBFY01000205.1 GCA_006227085.1 Gammaproteobacteria bacterium | reverse complement strand
ATGGCCGGGTTCGCGGCAGCCTGCTACCAACGTGGAGTCGACTTCATCCAGGTGCCAACGACCCTGCTGTCACAGGTGGATTCATCAGTGGGCGGTAAAACCGGTGTGAACCACCCGGCGGGGAAAAACATGGTTGGTGCATTCCACCAACCCAAGGCCGTACTGATCGACGTTGATACCCTCGATACCTTGCCGGATCGGGAGTTGGCAGCGGGTTTGGCTGAAGTGATCAAGTACGGGTTGATTGGCGACTTGCCATTCCTGTCCTGGCTTGAAGGAAACATCGAGCGGCTGGTTGCTCGTGATAAGGCCATACTCTCTGAAGCGATAGCGCGTTCCTGTGAAAACAAGGCGCGAATTGTCGGCATGGATGAACGGGAGCAGGGCATCCGCGCTACCTTGAATCTGGGGCACACTTTCGGGCATGCCATCGAAGCTTCCCAGGGGTATGGCCAGTGGCTGCATGGGGAGGCAGTGGCTGCAGGAATGGTGTTGGCTGCTCGCCTGTCTGCCCGTCTTGGGTGGCTGTCGAATGAGGATGTCGCGCGAGTGACAACCTTGATTGCCAAGGCGGGGCTGCCCGTAGTGCCTCCGGCTGGCATGGCTGCAGGGGAGTTCCTGGAGTACATGGCGGTTGACAAGAAGGTCAAGCAAGGCCGGATTCGCCTGGTGCTACTCCGCTCCCTGGGGGTTGCCGTTGTGACCGATGAAGTATCCCCGGAGCAAATCAGGGTATTCCTGACCGCCTGAGAGCCCCGATCCCTGAGGGCAAAAACCCGCGCCGGCCGGGCGTTCCAAGCCATTTGTGGGCGGCCTTCCGAGTGTGTAGAATGGTGCTCCTTTTTTCGCCCGGCTCTGGCGCGAAAATCGGTCTAATGCATTGATTATCCAAGAGTTTACAGGACAAGTCTGTATGAGGAATGGTCTCTACAGTCCGGGTGAGTTTCGCGATAACTGCGGCTTTGGCCTGATCGCGCACATGCAGGGCGAAGCCAGTCACGCGTTGCTGCGTACGGCGATTGAATCACTGACCTGCATGACCCACCGTGGCGGCATTGCAGCCGATGGCAAAACCGGTGACGGTTGCGGCCTCTTGATGAAGAAGCCGGATGATTTCCTGCGCGCGGTTGCCGCAGAAACCTTGCACAAGACGCTAACGAAACTCTATGGCGTGGGCATGATTTTCCTCAGCAATGATACGGCTGAGGCGCAGGCATCACGCACAGCACTTGAAGACGCCTTGAAAGCAGAAGGTTTGCAGCCAGTCGGTTGGCGTGTGGTGCCAACCGATCCTTCTGTGCTGGGACCCATCGCCCTGGAATGCATGCCGCGTATCGAGCAGGTGTTTGTGAACAGCAAAGGCCTGGATACCCGCCAACTGGAAACCAAATTGTTCATCGCTCGTCGCAAGGCTGAAAAGGCGCGTGCAGGTGACGAACACTTTTATGTCTGCAGCCTGTCCGAGCGTGTGATTTCCTACAAAGGGTTGGCGATGCCAGCCGATTTGCCGGCCTTCTATCCTGACTTGCAAGACGAGCGGCTTGAAACCGCTATTTGCGTGTTCCACCAGCGCTTCTCGACAAATACCTTGCCGCGCTGGCCTTTGGCGCAGCCGTTCCGCTATCTCGCACACAATGGCGAGATCAATACCATCATGGGCAACCGTAACTGGTCGGAAGCGCGCACCAAGAAATTCCAGACTGCACTGTTGCCGGATATCGAGAGCATCGCACCACTGGTGAATCGTACCGGCTCGGATTCTTCCAGTCTCGACAACATGCTGGATGTGCTGATCAGTGGTGGCATGGATTTGTTCCGTGCTGTGCGTATGCTGGTGCCACCGGCATGGCAAAACATGGAAGGCATGGATGCAGACCTGAAAGCATTCTATGAATTCAATGCACTGCACATGGAGCCATGGGATGGTCCCGCGGGCATCGTGTTGACCGATGGGCGTTATGCCGTGTGCTTGCTGGATCGCAACGGTTTGCGTCCGGCGCGTTGGGTGATCACCCGTAATGGCTTTATCACCTTGGCTTCAGAGATTGGTGCTTCGCGCTACAAACCTGAGGATGTGGTGCGCAAAGGCCGCGTCGGCCCGGGCCAGATTCTTGCCGTTGATACCGAAACGGGTGAGCTGCTGCATACGGATGCGATTGATCATCGTCTCAAGCAGGCGCAGCCGTATCGCCGCTGGCTGAAAGAAAACACTGTTCGCATCGAAGGTTCCCTGGGGAATGGCAAGGCCGAAGACCGCATTCCCGAGCCTGAACTCAAGCAGTACATGAAGCTGTTCCAGGTAAGCTTTGAGGAACGTGACCAGGTAATGCGGCCCTTGGCTGAAGGCGGTCAGGAAGCGGTTGGTTCGATGGGTGACGATACGCCCATGGCGGTATTGTCACGTCGTGTACGACCGCTGTACGACTATTTCCGCCAACAATTTGCGCAGGTCACCAATCCTCCTATTGATCCCCTGCGTGAAGCGGTAGTGATGTCGCTGGAAACCTGTCTGGGTGGTGAGCGCAATGTGTTCGAGGAAGCCCCTGAGCACGCGCGCCGTGTGATCCTGAATTCGCCGGTGTTGTCATCGCAGAAATTCCTGCAGCTGATGAATTTGAACCAGCCGGGTTTCTTTGTTGAAAAAATTTCTTTAGCTTACGACCCGGTTAAGCAAGGCTTGAAGTCAGCGGTTGAGGCGATCGTCCAGCGCGCTGTGCAGGCAATTGGCGAAGGCCGAACCCTGATCGTATTGACTGATCGTGAAGTATCTCGCGATACATTGCTGGTGCCCGCACTGATGGCAACCGGTGCGGTCCATCATCGCCTGACCAAGCAAGGCTTGCGTTGCGATTGCAATATTGTGGTGGAAACCGGCAGTGCGCGTGATTCGCACCAACTGGCTACCTTGTTCGGGTTTGGTGCAACCGCTGTATATCCGTACCTGAGTTACAGCGTATTGGCTGACTTGGTGGAAAGCGGCGAGCTGCTTGGTGATGTGGATGCCGCTTGCCGGAATTATCGCAAAGGCATCAATAAGGGTTTGCTGAAGATCCTGTCGAAGATGGGTATCTCCACCATTGCATCCTATCGGGGTGCGCAACTGTTTGAAGCCGTGGGTTTGAGTCGTGAGGTGACGGACCTGTGCTTCCCGGGCGTGCCCAGCCGTATTGGTGGTGCCACCTTTGAACACCTTCAAGCCGATCAACAGGCGTTGTCAACAGTCGCCTTTATTGAACGCAAACCCATTGAGCAAGGCGGCATGCTGAAGTATGTGCATGGTAGTGAATACCATGCATTTAATCCGGATGTGGTGCGCACCTTGCAGGAAGCTGTGCAGAAAGGCTCACGCGATGCCTACCAGCAATATGCCAATCTGGTGAATACGCGTCCGGTAGCCACCCTGCGTGATTTGATGTCGATCCGTGCGGATTTGAAACCGATCCCGTTGGACAGCGTCGAACCTATTGAGTCGATCCTCAAACGATTTGACTCAGCTGGTATGTCTTTGGGGGCCTTGTCTCCTGAGGCGCACGAGGCCCTGGCAACGGCGATGAATCGCTTGGGTGCACGTTCGAACTCTGGCGAGGGCGGTGAAGACCCTGCGCGTTATGGCACGGAGCGTTCCTCCAAGATCAAGCAGGTGGCCTCAGGACGTTTTGGTGTTACGCCAGCATATCTCGTGAATGCGGAAGTCCTGCAGATCAAGGTGGCGCAAGGTGCGAAGCCTGGTGAGGGCGGCCAATTGCCGGGTGGCAAGGTCAATGACTTGATTGCACGCCTGCGCTATTCGGTGCCGGGCGTGACCTTGATTTCACCGCCACCACACCATGACATTTATTCGATTGAAGATTTGGCCCAGCTCATTTTTGACCTGAAGCAGGTCAACAAGGACGCACTCGTCTCTGTCAAGCTGGTGGCCGAACCAGGTGTTGGCACGATCGCAGCGGGCGTGGCCAAGGCCTATGCCGACTTGATCACTATTTCAGGTTATGACGGTGGTACAGCGGCCAGCCCGATTACCTCGATCCGCTATGCCGGCTCGCCATGGGAATTAGGTTTGAGTGAAACGCATCAGGCATTACGCGCTAATGGCTTGCGTCATAAAGTGCGCGTGCAAACCGACGGCGGCTTGAAGACGGGCCTTGACGTGGTGAAGGCTGCGATCCTGGGTGCGGAAAGTTTTGGTTTCGGTACCGCACCGATGGTGGCGCTGGGGTGCAAGTATTTGCGTATCTGCCACCTGAATAATTGCGCAACCGGTGTTGCCACACAGAATGAACACCTGCGTGACGAGCACTTCATCGGTACCGTCGAAATGGTGATCAATTTCTTCACTTTCATCGCAGAAGAAACCCGTGAATGGTTGGCGAAGCTTGGTGTTCCCAGTCTGGAAGCCTTGATTGGCCGTACCGATTTGCTGGAATTGCTGCCTGGCGATACCCCGAAGCAGCAAGGTCTGGATTTGGCGCCGATGCTGTTCAACGACCAGATTGCGGCAGATGCACCACAGTTCTGCCAGGTTCCCAGTAATGAGCCGTATGACCAGGGCGAGCTGGCAGAGCGCATGGTCAAGGATGCCTTGCCAGCGATTGATGCCAGGAGCGGTGGTGAATTCAATTATGAGGTCACCAACTGTGATCGCTCCATCGGGGCGCGCTTGTCGGGAGAAATTGCCCGTCGTCATGGCAATAAGGGCATGGATAACCAGCCGGTTACCCTGCGCCTGACGGGCACCGCGGGTCAAAGCTTTGGTGTGTGGAATGCCGGCGGCTTGCATATGTACCTTGAGGGTGATGCCAATGACTATGTCGGTAAAGGCATGGCCGGCGGCAAGCTGGTGATCTACCCGCCCAAAGGCAGTACTTTTGCGAGTCAGGAAACAGCGATCATCGGTAATACCTGTTTGTACGGGGCAACCGGTGGTGTGCTGTATGCCGCTGGTCGGGCTGGCGAGCGATTCGCTGTGCGTAATTCCGGTGCCCAGGTGGTGATTGAAGGTGCCGGTGACCATTGCTGCGAATACATGACCGGTGGTGTTGTTACAGTGCTTGGCAATACCGGTTACAACTTTGGTGCTGGCATGACGGGCGGCTTTGCTTATGTGCTCGACCTTGAACGCACCTTTGAAGACAAGTTCAACCGTGAGTTGGTGGAAACCTGCCGCATCAACACGGAAGCGCTGGAAGGTTATCGCAGTCATTTGCGAGCACAAATCCGTGATTTTGTCAGGGAAACGGACAGTGCGTGGGGACGTGAGATCCTCGACAACTTCGATAACTACGTCAGCAAGTTCTGGCTGGTGAAGCCGAAGGCAGCCGGTATTGGCCAGTTGCTGGAACGCATGACCAGCTCGCCGCAGTAAGGCGCGGTGAGGGGATAGGGATTATGGGAAAGCGTTTAAACAATGTATTCCAGTTCGTTGATGTCAGTCGTCGTGACCCTGACAAGAAAGGCTTGTCTGCGCGCACGGCAGAGTTTGTTGAAATCTACGAACCGTTTACCCCGTCGCAAGCACAGGGTCAGGCGCATCGTTGCCTGGCGTGTGGCAATCCGTATTGTGAGTGGAAATGTCCGGTTCACAATTACATCCCGAACTGGTTAAAGCTGATTGCCGAAGGCAATATCCTGGAAGCGGCTGAACTGTGCCATCAAACCAACACCTTGCCGGAAGTGTGTGGCCGTGTGTGCCCGCAAGACCGGTTGTGTGAAGGTGCCTGTACGCTGAATGATGGCTTCGGCGCCGTTACGATCGGTAATGCCGAGAAGTATATTGTGGATACGGCATTTGCGATGGGCTGGCGCCCGGACTTGTCGCATGTGGTGGCGACGGGCAAGAAAGTGGCCATTATCGGGGCTGGCCCGGCAGGGTTGGGGTGTGCTGATGTGTTGGCGCGTGCCGGCGTGAAGCCGGTGGTGTTCGATCGCTATCCGGAAATTGGCGGCCTGCTGACCTTTGGTATCCCTCCCTTCAAGCTTGAAAAGCGCGTCATGAAACAACGTCGCGAGATTTTTGAAAGCATGGGTATTGAATTCCGCCTCAATACTGAAGTGGGCAGGGATGTCACCTTGGATGCCTTGCTGAGTGAATACGATGCCGTTTTCCTGGGCATGGGTACTTACAACTATATGAAGGGTGGCTTTGCAGGTGAAGACCTGCCGGGTGTGTATGACGCCTTGCCGTACCTGATTTCCAATATCAATCGTGTTGAGGGATGGGAAAAGCAGGCTGCTGATTTCATCGACATGCGCGGCAAGCGCGTTGTCGTGCTGGGCGGTGGTGATACGGCGATGGACTGTAACCGCACGGCGATTCGCCAGGGTGCGACCAGTGTGGTGTGTGCGTATCGCCGTGACGAAGCCAACATGCCGGGATCCCGCCGTGAAGTGACCAATGCCCGTGAAGAGGGCGTGCGCTTCCTGTTTAACCGCCAGCCGGTGGAAATCATCGGTAACGGTAAAGTGGAAGGCGTGAAGGTGGTGGAAACCCGTTTGGGTGCGCCGGATGCCAATGGCCGCCAGCGCCCTGAAGTGATTGAAGGCAGCGAGGAAATATTGCCAGCCGATGCCGTATTAATTGCGTTTGGTTTCCGCCCGAGCGCGCCGGCCTGGTTGGGCGATGCGGGCGTCACCACGAATAACTGGGGCGGTGTCGTGGCTGAAGAACAGCAAACCTACAAGTTCCAGACCAGCAACCCGAAAGTGTTTGCGGGTGGCGACATGGTGCGCGGTTCTGACCTGGTGGTGACCGCCATTTGGGAAGGTCGCCAGGCTGCCGAAGGCATCCTCGATTTCCTGCAGGTATAAGGCAGTGTGAAGCATGACAAAAGGCACGGTCTTCCCGTGCCTTTTTGTTTTCCAAAGAAGGCTGGGTAAATAGAAGGTTGGGATAGGCCGATGGCTGGACTGAAAAACGATCGTTTCCTGCGGGCGCTGTTGCGCGAGCCGGTGGATGTCACGCCGGTGTGGATGATGCGACAAGCCGGTCGTTACTTGCCGGAATATCGTGCGACCCGTGCCAAGGCGGGTGACTTTATGGCGTTGTGCCAAAACCCGCAGCTGGCATGTGAGGTGACCCTGCAGCCATTGGAGCGTTATCCGCTGGACGCTGCAATCCTGTTCTCTGACATCCTCACCATTCCGGATGCGATGGGGCTTGGCCTGTATTTTGAAACGGGTGAAGGCCCGTGCTTCCGCAAGAAAACTGATACCGCTGCAGCCATTGATGCCTTGCCGGTGCTCAATGCTGAACGCGACCTGCCATACGTGATGGATGCAGTGCGTACTATTCGCCGCGAACTCAATGGTCGCGTGCCGTTGATCGGGTTTTCGGGTAGCCCCTGGACGCTGGCGTGCTATATGGTGCAGGGCGGTTCGAGCAAGGATTTCTCGAAAGTACGCGCGCTGGCGTATTCGCAGCCGGCGCTCATGAACAACCTGCTGGAAAAACTGAGCCTGTCGGTGATTGACTACCTGAATGCGCAAATCCGTGCGGGTGCGCAGGCCGTGCAGGTGTTCGATACCTGGGGCGGTTTGTTGAGTGGCCCTGCTTACGAAGCCTTCTCCTTGCGCTGGATGCAGCGCATTGTGGATGGGCTGATCCGTGAGCACGATGGTCGCAAGGTGCCGGTCATCCTGTTCACCAAAGGTGGTGGCCAGTGGTTGGAAACAATGGCGAACAGTGGCTGTGATGCCTTAGGACTGGATTGGACGACCGATATCGGGCATGCGCGTGAGCGTGTTGGCCAGCGTGTTGCCCTGCAGGGCAATATGGATCCGGCCATGTTGCTGGCATCGCCGGCCAGTATTCGTGATGAGGTGGCACGTATCCTCGCGAGCTTTGGTCATGGCAATGGCCATGTGTTCAATCTCGGACATGGCATTACCCCTGAGGTCGATCCGGGGCACGCAGGTGTTTTTATCGAAGCGGTGCACGAGTTATCCGCGGCATATCACCGCGGCTGATCAGGCATCATCCATATCGCAGTTGAGGCGATGGTTCATGTCCAGCGCTGGTGCGTCGGTTTTTGGATGGCCGACGATGCGGGCAGGCACACCGGCGACGGTGGTGTGGGCAGGCACGTCATCCAGCACCACGCTGCCAGCGCCGATCTTGGCGCCTTCACCGATGCGGATATTGCCAAGGATTTTGGCACCGCAGCTGATCAGCACACCGGCCTCGACTTTCGGGTGACGATCGCCATGCTCCTTGCCGGTGCCACCGAGGGTGACTTCCTGCATGATGGAGACATTGTCTTTTACTACGGACGTTTCACCGATCACGATGCCGGTCGCGTGATCCATCAGGATGCCGCAACCAATGCGGGCAGCGGGATGGATGTCGACGCCGAACTCCACGGAAATCCGGTTTTGCAGGAACAACGCCAGCGAGTGGCGGCCTTGTTTCCATAACCAATGGGCAATCCGGTAGCACTGCAGGGCATGGAAACCCTTGAAGTACAGGAAAGGAGTGGCATAGCTGTCGCAGGCGGAGTCGCGCTCGCGCACGGCCTTGATGTCGCAGCGAATGGCTTTGCCGATAGCTGGCTCAGCCGTCAGGGCTTCTTCGATGACCTCGCGAATCAGCAGGGCCGGCAGGGTGGCGCTGTCGAGTTTGTGGGCAAGGTGGAAACTGAGTGCCGATTCCAGTGACTCATGGTTCAGGATGGTCGCATGCAGGAAGCTGGCCAGCATTGGCTCGCGCTGGACGCTGGCGGTCGTTTCCTCGCGGATGGTTTGCCAGACCGGGTCGGTGACGGGGCTCATGCGGGATGCCTGTGTAACGGTGTTCCGGGAAGGAAACTCTACACCAGCCCCCGCAGGGTTTCCAATCGGCAGGGCTTGCTTGCGAGGGCCTGCCAAGCCTGCCAAGATGCGGTGTCACCGAAACGGACATGCCCGGCTCCATGCGCAAGGATCTCCGCCCGTACTGGGTCAAAAAGCTCTATCTACGGTATCGCTACTGGTATAGCGAGCACTTTATCCGGCCCAAGGTAGACGCCCTGGGTGATCACCACACCATCATGAAGCCGTGGTATGCCCACATTTCCGGTCCCAACATCCGTATTGGCCGTTCGGTCACCATTATTAACGAGCGCGACCAGCCGGTGCGGATTGGCGTCTGGGGTCGGGAGCCTGGCCAAGGCAGTATTACCATCGGTGATGCGGTCTTGCTGAGCCCGGGTTCGCGTATTTCCGCCAGTCATGAAATCACGATTGGCGATGGCACCATGTTGGCCAATGGCGCCTATGTTACCGACAGCGATTGGCACGGCATTTATGACCGCATCAAGCGGCCGCCGGAGAACACGCCAGTGCATATCGGGCGCAACTGCTGGCTGGGGGATGGTTGCAAGGTGCTGAAGGGCGTTACGATTGGCGACAACAGTATTGTGGGTGCCGGTGCGGTGGTGACCAAAGATGTGCCTGCCAATGTGATTGTGGCGGGCAATCCGGCGGTGGTCGTTCGTGAGCTCGATACCAGTCAGGGCTTTAATACCCGCGTGGATTTTTTTGCCGATCCGGAAGGGCATGAACGTTTCTTTGATGGTGTTGATCGCATGGTCTTGCACGGCAATTCTTTCTGGCGTTGGCTGCGCTCATTGGTGTGGCCGACAAAAAGCGATTAGGGAAAAGTGATGGAAGCAGGAAAAGATTTCAAACCGTATTCCGCCAGGCAGGAAAAGTTCGGTGAGTGGTTCATCAAGAAAATTGGGGCCATGCAGGTTTGGGTATACGAAAAAACCCATGGCAAGCTCTGGAATACCTTCCTGGGTGGCCCGGTCGCTATCTTGACCACCATGGGTCGCAAAAGTGGCGAGCCGCGCAAGACACCGTTGCTGTACCTGGAAGTGGGCGATGAAGTGGTGATGGTGGCATCGAAGGGCGGTATGAGCAAGGCGCCATTGTGGTACCTCAATATCCAGGCCAATCCTGAAGTGCAGATCCAGATCGGTGGCCGCAAGCGCACAATGGTGGCCCGTCATGCCACTGAATCAGAAGAAGCCATGCTATGGCCAAAACTGGACGCGATGTATAGCGGGTATGTGGAATACCGCGCGCGCTGTGAAGGTGTGAGAAAGATTCCTGTGCTGGTCTTTTCAGAAAAATTTTGATGCTACGCTGCTTACTATGTTTGTTGGCTATGGTTCCTTCTGGGCTGCTCTTGGCCTCAGATCGCCCGAATTTTCTTTTTGTTATTACAGATGACCAATCTTGGGCGCATACTTCTTATGCTGGTTATCCGCATGTAAAAACACCGGCATTCGACAGGATTGCCTCTGAAGGAGTCTACTTCAACAGGGCATTTGCGTCCGCGCCAACATGTACAGCTTCACGGTCAGCAATTTTGTCAGGAAGGCATTTCTGGCAAACGGGTTCTGGTGCATTGTTATGGGGTGAGTACCCGCATGAGTTGCCTAACTTCATCCACCAGCTTGCTGAATACGGCTATTTTACCGGTTACACGGGGAAAGGCTGGGGGCCGGGTGTTGCCAAGGAAAATGATTACCCTACTGGAACGCCATTCAATAAATACCTCAAGGAATCCTCCGTTGGCTATACAGGGTTGGCTGGATATGCTGAAAACTTTAATGATTTTTTACTTCGCCGTAATCCCTCGAAACCTTTCTTCTTCTGGGCAGGGATTTTTGAGCCACATAGGGGATATTTAAAGTCGGATATCAACCGGTTTTCTGCTCGCTCCCAAGATGCATCATGGCCTCCGATCATGCCATATAACGGGAGGTCTCAAAAACAAATGACCCGTTATCTTGAAGAAATTGAATATGGCGATGCTGAAGTCCAAAAGATGCTTGGCATGCTGGAATCGCATCACTTGCTTGAAAACACTATTGTTATTTACACATCAGATAATGGCATGCCGTTTGCCGGAGCTAAAGCGACCCTTTATCAATATGGCGTACAGGTCCCATTGGCAATTCGATTGCCTGAATCTTATGCAGGAAAGTCTGGTAAAACCAATGAATTAGCCAGCCTGATTGATATTGCGCCGACTGTATTGGAATTGGCGAAGGTGCCAGCCTTGGATGGATCAATGGGGCAATCACTGCTGCCATTGCTCACGACCAGGAGTGACCGGGGTTGGGATCCAAGGGAGTTCGTATTGATTGGCTTTGAGCGCCACGCAGCCAATGCCCGGCCAGACTCCAGTACATATCCAATGCGGGGGTTAATTTCAGATGATTGGTTATACATCCGCAATTACAAACCCGAAAGATGGCCACAAGGCTCTCCCGACACATTCCGGGATACCTTTATGGTGCATTTGCAAACCTATAAAGGCGAAAATATTGAGCCGTATTACACCAGCCTGCTCAGTAAGCGTCCCGAGAGGGAGTTGTATCGTTGGGGTGATCCTCCGGGCGTCATGCATAATAAGGCTGCCGATGACAATATGACGGATATCGCCACTGCACTGGACAGCCAATTGGAGTCAGCGTTGCGAGTGGCGCATGATCCCGGTCTTGAAGCGCGTGATTATTTTAGGCGTTATCAGGTGAAATCAGGCGAGCATACGGAAGAAGATGAGTTGCCCTAAGCGGTGATGGCTTCCGTAATAAAACGTCCCGCTTGATCCAGGCTTTCCCGTAATGGATAGCCTGGTGTCATCATCCAGTGTGCGATTACTTCGTTGAATGCTCCTGTCACCATTTCTGCCAGAAAACCTGCTGGCCAATCGGTGCGTACGCTGCCGGCCTGCTGGCCTTGTTCCACTAGTGCCACAAAGCGGTCATGGATGCGGCCGTGGTGTGCCCGGTTGCCGGAGCCGCTCGCGGTGTTGCGCATGACTTCCAGTAGCACTTCCCGTGTCAGTCCTTCGCTGCGGGTGACAATGTCAGCGGATTCCCGGAAAAATGCCAGAATAGCCGCGCAAGGATCGGCCGCACGGGCACTGGCTCGGTCGAGCAGGGCCGCGTAATAATCAAAAATGCTGGCAGCCAGCTCGCCGAACAAGGCCTCCTTGCTGCCGAAGTAGTTGAAGAAGGTAGCTTCGGAGATGCCTGCATCGCTGGCGATCTGGGCGATCGTGCTCTCGCGGATGCCTTGCTGGTTGAAGCGGGCGATGGCGGCCGCCACGATTGCTTCGCGGGTCTGGTGTTTTTTGCGTTCTCGCAGGCCGGGCTGGGGTGTCTT
Organism: Gammaproteobacteria bacterium; assembly: GCA_006227085.1. GTDB lineage: Bacteria > Pseudomonadota > Gammaproteobacteria > Pseudomonadales > M0112 > M0112. The sequence continues at coordinate 4,604 of SBFY01000205.1, read as the reverse complement.
CATGGGGCTACGATAGCCTGCACCCCGGGAAAAGTATAGACCAATAAAAAAATAGAGCTTACTATAATAATTATGCTTGCACCGGAGCCCATCATGCGCCTGGAAAACATTGATCTCTGTAACCTGGATAACTTTGAAACGGGTTGCCCGCTGGAAACTTTCCGTTTTCTCAGGCAAGAAGCGCCGGTCTGGTTCCATCCGCCGGGGCCGCACAATGATGAAGGGTTCTGGGTAATCAGCCGGCAGGCTGAAGCACGCGAGATCCTCAAGAACCATCAGGTATTTTCTTCCGAAACCGGCTACGGTGCGCGCGAGGGTGGTGGTACCACGCTGGAAGACATGAGCACCGAGATGGGTCCCGGTGTGGTGTTGTCGATGATGGATCCGCCCAAGCACGATGCGATTCGCGGTATTGTCAGCCAGGGCTTTTTCCCAAAAAACCTGGCGTTGCTTGAACCGAAGATACGCGACAGCGTGCAACGCCTGCTGGCACCGATGCAAACCGCGCAGGGCGAATTCGATTTCCTCAATGACGTGGCCGCACAACTACCATTGGAAGTGATCTGCACGATTGGCGGCGTGCCGCGCGAAGACTGGCCAAAGATGAAAGTGTGGGCCGATGCCGCTATTGGTTATGCGACGGCCCTGCACGATCCGACCGTGGACGTGAAGCCATTGGTCGACAAGCTGACCGAGATGGGCATGTATGCCTGGCAGTTGATCCAGCAGTTACGCGAAACGCCGACCGATTCGATCATGTCAGCGATCGTGCATGCCGAGATCCCGGGTGAGGATGGCCAGCCGCGACGCCTCGATGACATTGAAGCGATCCGCTTCTTTAACTTGCTGATTACCGGTGGCGCTGAAACCACCCGCAATGCGATTGCCTATGGGTATTACGCCTTATTGCAGCACCCGGAACAATACCGTGTCCTCGAAGCCGAGCCGGAAAAATACCTGGATGGTGCGATTGAGGAAATGCTGCGCTGGTCGTCAGCGGTGCATTTCAACCGGCGCACGGCGGCAGCGGATTACGATATTGCAGGCCAAACGATTCATCGCGGTGACAAGGTGACGATCTGGTATCCGTCGGCCAATCGCGATGAGGCAGTGTTTGAACGCCCTGATAGCTTCGATATTTTCCGCAAGCGTAACCCGCACCTGGCGTTCGGGCATGGCATCCATCATTGCCTGGGCGCAGCACTGGCGCGGCTGGAATTCCGGATCCTGATGGAAGAGTTGCTGGTAACGATGAAAGGCAAATCTGTAGCGCCGGCTGCACCGATCCGTTTTATCCGTAGCAATCGCCACCAGGGTGTGGCGTACATGTCAGTCAATATCGGGTAATCCTATGAATCTCACCGAACGTGTGCGTGCGGCAGCCAGCACCTATTGTGATTGCATCAACCGCAAGGACCTCGATGGCCTGCTGGCAATCTTTGCCGACGATGGTGAATTAGTGCATCCGTTCGGTGTGTTTTCCGGTAAACACAAGCTGGCTGAATTCTATGGTGGCCTGGTGATGCTGGCCGACACGCAGCTCACGATTGCGCGCGAAGCTGCCGAAGGCCGGGTGTGCACGATCGAGGTGATCGGTGTGAGCCCGCAGGCACCGGATAAACCACAGTATGCCGTTGACGTGTTTGAAGTGAATGAGCAGGGTCTGGTGAAGAACCTGTCGATCTATTACCGCAACTTCGACCTGAAGTAATCAGTAATCCTGCCGCTTGGGATTGCCTTGCCAGCGTTGCAGGGCAACACCCGCATTGGCGACAGGTAATGCCAGCAGTGCCGGGCCATCGCCATCGGCATTTTTCAGGTACTGCTGTATCCGTGAATCATCAAAACCGGCGGCCTGCGCATCATGGTGTGTGGCGGCGTAATACACCGTGGGGATACGCGCCCAGTAAATGGCCGACAAGCACATCGGGCAGGGTTCGCAGCTGGCGTACAGTACACAGCTGGATAAATCGTGTGTGCCTAATTGTTGTGCGGCTTGGCGAATGGCCAGGATTTCCGCATGTGCGGTGGGGTCGCGTGTCGCCACCACGCTGTTGAAACCTTCACCAACTATCTTGCCGTCATGCACAACAACGGCCCCGAAGGGGCCGTGTGTGCCGTCCGCTGAATGCGTGATCGCCAGCTCGATGGCACGAGCCATGAAGCTGGCATGTTCACGTTCAGGCATGTGTGTGCGTTACGCTTTGGGTGCCAAAGTGGCAGCGTGGAAATAGCCGAAGATGAAGATCAGCAAAAAATGTTTGGCCGGGTTGTCTTGTCCATACTGTTTCACCAGTTTGGCAAAGATCACGCATTCAATGGCATGGGACACAACGAGGGCGACACCAGTCCACAGCAACACGGTGTTCCACATATCCGGGAACGGCATGAACACATTGACGGCCACCAGCAGCCAGATGATGGCAATGACGACACGATTGAAATTGAGGATGATGGGGTTCATGGAAGGCTCCATTCATGGGTGACGGCTTATGGTTACCGAAGCAGCCCTTGGCTGCAAGCCTCGCAGCAGGCCAGGTGGACACTGCTACACTACGGGACTGGATGGGTAGGGTGAATCGATCATGCCGGATATGACCGATGCCGTGTTGGCTGCACTGATCGGATTGGCGGCCTTGCTGTATTCCGCCGTCGGCCATGGCGGTGCTTCCGGTTACCTGGCCGTGATGGCGTTGACGGGCGTGGCACCGGAAGTGATGCGGCCTGCGGCGTTATTCCTCAACGTGCTGGTGTCATCGATTGCGGTGTGGAAATTCCATCGCGTGGGTGCATTCTCATGGCGCGTGTTCTGGCCCTTGGCGATTGCCTCGATACCCTGTGCCTGGCTGGGCGGTTGGCTGGAATTGCCAGTGCACTGGTACAAGCCGGTGGTGGGGGCTGTGCTGCTGTATGCCGCCTGGCGCTCGTTCGCCAGTGCGGGCACCGTGACCCTTGAGCGCGTGCGCCCGGTATCCATTCCGGTGTTGCTGCTGGTGGGCGTGGCGCTGGGTTTCCTGTCCGGTCTGGTGGGTGTCGGCGGCGGGATTTTCCTCAGCCCGCTGTTGCTGCTGTTGGGCTGGGCGGTACCGCGAACGGTATCCGGCATTTCGGCGACCTTCATCCTGGTGAATTCGTTGGCGGGCCTGGCAGGTGTGTTGATGAAACACCCGGTGATTCCCGATGCCCTGCCCTTGTGGGGTCTGGCCGCAGTGCTGGGCGGCTGGCTGGGTGCGGAATACGGCAGTCGCCGCCTGGGTAGTCCTGCGATACGACGGGTACTGGCCATCGTGCTGGTGATTGCCGGCGCCAAGATGGTGCTGCTGCCTTGAGGGCTGCTCGACCGCGAGGGTTTTTTGTCGGGCAGTGATTCGGCACAATGGTCGCCTGATGCTTCACGATACCTTCGGTTCCTCACCGATATACCACTACCCACCGACACCACTATAAGGAAAGCCCATGAAAACGCGCGCTGCTGTGGCCTGGGAGGCCGGCAAACCCCTCGTGATTGAAGAAGTGGACCTGCAGGGCCCGCAGGCCGGCGAAGTGATGGTCAAGCTCGCCGCCACCGGCGTTTGCCATACCGATGCCTATACCCTGAGCGGTGAGGACTCCGAAGGCGTGTTCCCCTGCATCCTCGGCCATGAAGGTGCCGGTGTGGTGGTGGAAGTGGGCGCGGGTGTCACCAGCGTGGCGGTCGGCGATCATGTGATCCCGCTGTACACGCCGGAATGCGGGAAGTGCAAGTTCTGCTTATCCGGCAAGACCAACCTGTGCCAGGCCATTCGCGCGACACAGGGTAAGGGCCTGATGCCGGATGGCACCACCCGTTTCAGCAAGAACGGAAAACCGATTTACCACTACATGGGTACCTCGACCTTTTCCGAATACACCGTGTTGCCGGAAATCGCAGTCGCCAAAATCAATAAGGCCGCACCGCTCGATAAAGTCTGCTTGCTCGGTTGTGGCATCACCACCGGCATCGGCGCGGTATTGAACACCGCCAAGGTGGAGCCGGGTGCAACGGTGGCGGTGTTTGGTTTGGGTGGCATTGGCCTGTCAGTCATTCAAGGCGCGGTGCTGGCTAAGGCGGGCCGCATCATTGCCATCGACATCAATGAAAGCAAATTCGAAATGGCGAAGATGCTGGGTGCCACCGATTGCGTGAATCCGAAACATTACGACAAGCCGATCCAGGAAGTGATTGTTGATCTCACCGATGGCGGAGTAGATTATTCCTTCGAGTGCATCGGCAATGTGAACATCATGCGGTCAGCACTGGAGTGCTGCCACAAGGGTTGGGGTGAATCGATCATCATCGGCGTGGCTGGTGCCGGGCAGGAAATTGCCACACGCCCGTTCCAGCTGGTCACCGGCCGTGTGTGGCGCGGTTCAGCGTTCGGGGGTGTCAAGGGGCGTTCGCAATTGCCCGGTTATGTCGATCGTTACATGAAGGGTGAAATCAAGCTGGATGAAATGGTGACCTACACCATGCCGCTCGATGACATCAACAAGGCCTTTGACCTGATGCACGAAGGCAAGGCCATCCGTTCCGTCATTATTTACTGATCGGGAGTGGCGGTGATGGGCATGGAAATCCTCGAAGA
>SBFY01000149.1 GCA_006227085.1 Gammaproteobacteria bacterium | reverse complement strand
CATGCCCATCGCCAGCCGGGCTATGCCATCGTGACCGTGTCCGTGAAAGAAACCGGCCTGCCACCTGGCGACATCACCGATCGCCAACTGGAAGCACTGGCTGACCTCGCGGACCAGTACAGCTTTGGCGAGATCCGTGTGACCCACAAACAAAACGCCGTGCTGGCCGATGTGCGCAAGACTGACCTGTTCGCGCTGTGGGAAAAACTCGAAGCCCTGCGACTGGCCACACCGAATATCGATCATGTCACCGACATCATCTGCTGCCCCGGCGGTGATTACTGCTCACTGGCCAATGCGAAGTCGATCCCGGTTGCCGAAGCCATCCAGCGCAAACTGGATGACCTCGACTATGTCTATGATCTCGGCCCGATTGACCTCAATATTTCCGGCTGCATGAATGCCTGTGGTCATCACCATATCGGCCACATCGGCATCCTCGGTGTCGACAAGAAAGGCGCCGAGTTCTACCAGGTGTCGCTGGGTGGTTGTGCGGGCACCGATGCCGCCATTGGTGACATCCTCGGCCCCTCATTCTCACAGGATGCCATTGCCGATGTGATTAGCACCCTCCTGCAAACCTATGTGGACCTTCGCGAAGAAGAGGAAACCTTCCTCCATACCTATCGCCGGGTCGGCATGGAACCGTTCAAGGAGCGCGTCTATGCGTAACCTGATCATTGGTCGCCAGGCCGTTGCCGAAGACGGCTGGCAATTACTGGACAAGGCCTTCAGCGGCGCACTGCCCGACGGCAAGGTCATCGTGCCACTGGCGTATTGGCAAGCCCATCAGGACAGCCTGTCCGGCAACCCTGACGTCGGTGTGTGGCTGGATAGCGACGAAGGCCCGGAAACACTGGCTGGCCAGTTGACCGGCCTGCCCATGATCGCCATCCGTTTCCCTGCCTTTGCTGATGGCCGCGGATACAGCACAGCCCGCATCCTGCGCGACCGCATGGGTTACCACGGCGATTTGCGTGCGTTTGGCGATGTGCTGCGCGACCAGTTGTTCTACCTGCAACGCTGTGGCTTCAGCAGCTTTGCCATTCGCGAGGATCGCAGTGCAGAAGACGCACTGGCCAGCCTGGGGGATTTTTCCGTATCCTATCAGGGCGGCAGTGATGATCCCCAGCCACTGTTCCGCAAGCGCTTTTCCTGACACGCGGGGCAACCCGCAGCAACGGGTTGCCTGACAGCAGATGGAAGCACACACGATCACCCATTCGTTTTTCCTGATTTTCACAGGCGCCGCTGTGCTGGCGTCGATCGCGCTGTTTACCCGCCAGCCGTTGATCATCGCCTACATGGTGCTGGGGATGGCGTTTGGCCCCTACGGGATGCAACTGACGACCGACCTCGCCTTGCTGAATGATATTGCGCACACCGGCATTATTTTCCTGCTGTTCCTGCTGGGCCTCGACATGCAACCCAAGGCATTGCTGGCCGTCATGAAGCAAGCGGCGATCGTGGCGATTGCCAGTTCGCTTATCTTTGCAGGTGCCGGTTATGCCATCAGTTCAGCCTTTGGCTTTACCCACACCGAATCGCTGATCATCGGCTTGGCGATGATGTTTTCCAGCACCATCATCGGCATCAAACTGTTGCCCACCACTGTCTTGCATCACCGCCACACCGGGGAATTGATGATTGGCTTGCTGTTACTGCAAGACGTCATCGCCATTTTCGTCCTGATTTGGCTGATGGGTGCACAAACCAGCGCAGCCATGAACCCATGGCTCTATACCTTGCTGGCATTACCGGTGCTGGTAATTGTGGCTTTCACCGCCGTGCGCTGGGTGCTGCTACCGCTCATCGCGCGCTTCGACCGCTTCCACGAATACATTTTCCTGCTGGCCCTGGGCTGGTGCCTGGGCATGGCCGTGCTGGCCGAAACGATTGGCCTGTCCGGCGAAATGGGTGCCTTTATTGCCGGCGTTGCACTGGCCACCAGCCCGATTGCGCAATACCTGGCCACCAGCCTGAAACCCTTGCGTGACTTTTTCCTGGTGATGTTCTTCTTTGCACTAGGCGCGCAATTCAATCTCGATATCCTGCCGACCATCTGGCTGCCCGCCATCGTGCTGGCCTGGGCCATGCTGGCCTTGAAGCCAGTGGTATTCCGTGTGCTGCTGGGGCGTTTGAGTGAATCACCACGACTGGCCTGGGATGTTGGCTGCCGCCTTGGCCAGATCAGTGAGTTTTCGCTATTGATTGTATTCAGTGCGTATTCACGCGAGATGATTTCAGAGCAGGCCAGCAACCTGGTGCTGGCCACAGCCCTGATTACCTTTGCGGTATCGACCTACATCGTCATCATGAACTACCCCAATCCCATCGCTATCCGCGATGATTTGAGGCGCGATTAATCGGTCTTGACCAGCACCAGTGAAAAACCGACCGGTACAACCGGGCTGATGCTTTGCAAACCGGCAATTTCCCGCAATTTTTCAATCCCGCCTTGCAGGTTGAAATCAGCTGCATTCACCAGGATCGGTTCACGGCTGCTGACATGCAGGATGCCATTCCCACCATTCAGCACATTCACCTTGGCCACATAACGCATCTCCAGGCCATGCAAGGACAAGGTCATCGGCACATCCAGCATCTGGCTATCGGTGACATCCAAACGCGTGGGTTCCAGCGTGGCCCGCACCACCGCTTGCGGGAATTGGCTGACTTCGAACAGCAGCCCACGAACCCGTTCATCCCGGATCGCAATACCAGTGTCCACAGAGTCCAGCCTGATCTGGATCTCCAGTGCACCCTGCGCATCAATGCTGCCGGTCACCTGGGTAAAACGGTTGTTTTCAGAAACCGTGTTGTTTTTGGTCGACGTGTAATAGACCGATGAATTCGAGCTATCCAGCGTCCAGTCTGCTACCGCCCAGGAAGGCAAGCACACCAGCATCAGCAAGCTTATCCAGCGCATTCCAATTCCCCCTTTCTTCCATCCTGCTGCCCAAAAGAAAAAACCCGGCGCATGGCCGGGTTTCATCATACTGCAAAATGCCTTACAGCAATTTTTCCAGTGCAGGCACTGCTTCGAACAGGTCTGCCACCAGGCCGTAATCCGCCACCTGGAAAATCGGGGCATCTTCGTCCTTGTTAATGGCCACAATCACCTTGCTGTCTTTCATGCCAGCGAGGTGCTGGATGGCACCGGAAATACCCACAGCGATGTACAGGTCCGGCGCAACGATCTTGCCCGTCTGGCCAACCTGCATGTCATTCGGCACGAAGCCTGCATCGACCGCAGCGCGTGAAGCACCCACTGCAGCACCCAGCTTGTCGGCCACCTTGTACAGCATTTCAAAGTTATCGCCGTTCTGCATGCCACGACCGCCAGATACCACGATCTTGGCAGAGGTGAGTTCCGGACGATCGGACTTGGCCAACTCTTCACCCACAAATGATGACAGGCCGGCATCGGCTGGGCCAGAAACAGCTTCCACGGCAGCGGAGCCACCTTCAGCAGCAACGGCGTCAAAACCGGTGGTACGCACAGTGATAACCTTGATCGCATCAGCGGATTTCACGGTCGCGATGACGTTACCGGCGTAGATCGGGCGCTTGAAGGTATCAGCACTTTCCACGGCAATGATTTCGGAAATCTGGGCAACATCCAGCAGCGCAGCCACGCGCGGCATGAAGTTCTTGCCTGAGGTGGTCGCCGGAGCCAGTACATGGCTATACCCTTTACCCACTTCAGCCACCAGCGTGCCCATGTTTTCAGCCAATTGGTTGGCATAGGCGGCGTTATCCGCGACCAACACCTTGCTGACGCCAGCAACCTTGGCAGCGGCTTCTGCAACGGCAGCACAGCCAGCACCGGCAACCAATACCGCGATATCACCACCAATCGCCTTTGCAGCAGCAACGGTGTTGAGTGTTGCGCCTTTCAGCGCCTTGTTGTCGTGTTCAGCAACTACGAGGATAGCCATCAGATCACCTTCGCTTCATTCTTCAGTTTGTCGACCAGTTGCTCGACAGATTCCACCTTGATACCGGCCTTGCGTTCTGCCGGCGGCTCAACTTTCACCAGGGTCAGCTTGGATTCAACGTTGACACCCAGGGCATCCGGGGTCACCACATCCAACGGCTTTTTCTTGGCTTTCATGATGTTCGGCAGCGAGGCATAACGCGGCTCGTTCAAGCGCAGGTCAGTGGTCACCACCGCCGGCAGCTTCAGGGAAACCGTCTGCAAACCGCCATCGATTTCGCGGGTCACTTTCAGGTTGCCGCCATCGACCACCACTTCAGAAGCGAAGGTACCCTGCGCCATGCCCGCCAGCGCGGCCAGCATCTGGCCCGTCTGGTTGTTGTCGCCGTCGATAGACTGCTTGCCCAGGATCACGAGCTGGGCCTGTTCCTTATCGACCACGGCTTTCAGCAGTTTGGCCACGGCCAGGGGCTGCAATTCAGCTTCGGTTTCGACATGGATACCGCGGTCAGCACCAAGGGCCAGTGCGGTACGGATTTGCTCCTGGCAGGCCTTGCCACCGGCAGACACCACCACCACTTCCGTGGCCACGCCTTTTTCTTTCAGGCGTACCGCTTCTTCCACGGCAATTTCACAAAAGGGGTTAAGGGCCATTTTGACGTTTGCCAGGTCAACACCTGAACCATCGGCCTTGGGGCGGACTTTGACGTTATAGTCCACGACCCGTTTTACTGCGACCAGAACCTTCATGGATTCTCCAGACATATCATCGGGTTGATCGGGCCTGCCGAACTCACTAAAGGCACCAAACTTAGGGCCAGGGCCGCCCAGGCAGGTAAGAAAGCGCGCGTATCTTGCCGTTTTGGGCCTGTCAGGTCAAGTTCCAAAGCCGTCATTTATCCATGCAAAATCAGCACCTTCCGGCCCGATTCGGGCGGCCTGCCGCGTTTGGCGAATAGCCCGCCTGCGCTTATAATGCGCGCACCCGAAAGGGCCTGTTTGGGCCTTAAGTCCCTGATCTGCAAACGTGATCTTTCAAGGAGAACCCCGTGGAACGCGAATCGATGGAATTTGATGTACTCATCGTTGGCGCCGGCCCCTCCGGCCTGGCCGCTGCCTGCCGCCTTCGCCAGCTGAGCGAACAGACCGGCAAGGACATCAGTGTCTGCGTGGTGGAAAAAGGTTCCGAAGTCGGCGCCCATATCCTCTCCGGGGCCGTGCTGGAACCGACGGCCCTCAGCGAACTGTTCCCGGACTGGAAAGAACGCGGCGCCCCACTCAACACCCCGGTGATCGGCGATGACATCCTGCTGATGACCAATGGCGAAAAAGCGATCAAGGTACCCGGTTTCGCTGCCCCCAAGACCATGCATAACGAAGGGAATTACATCGTCAGCCTTGGCAATGTCTGCCGCTGGCTGGCCGAACAGGCGGAAGCCATGGGCGCGGAAATCTACCCGGGGTTTGCGGCTGCCGAAATCCTGTTCCATGAAGACGGTCGCGTCAAAGGCGTGGCGACGGGTGACATGGGTATCGCCGCCGATGGCAGCCAGAAAGACAGTTATATGCCCGGCATGGAACTGCATGCCAAATACACCCTGTTCGCTGAAGGTTGCCGCGGCCACCTCGGCAAGCAGCTGATCAGCCGCTTCCAGCTGGACAAGGATTCCGAGCCCCAGCATTACGGTATCGGCATCAAGGAAATCTGGGACATCCCGGCCGACAAGCACAAGGCCGGCCTCGTGGTGCACTCAGCTGGCTGGCCACTGGCCGAAAGCGGCTCAGCCGGTGGTGGCTTCCTGTATCACGCCGACAACAACCAGGTTTATGTTGGCCTGATCACCGACCTCAGCTATTCCAACCCGCATGTGAGCCCGTTCGAGGAGTTCCAGCGTTACAAGCAGCACCCGGCCATTCGCCAATACCTCGAAGGCGGTACCCGTGTGGCTTACGGCGCCCGCGCCATCGCCAAGGGCGGTTTGCAGTCACTGCCGAAAATGACCTTCCCGGGTGGCCTGCTGATTGGCTGTGATGCCGGCACGCTGAACTTTGCCAAGATCAAGGGCAGCCACACGGCCATGAAGTCCGGCCTGATTGCCGCCGAGACAGTGCACCACGCATTGACCGCTGAAGGCAAAAACGGTGAAGAGTTGCCTGCCTACACCGACAACTTCAAGGCGAGCTGGCTGTACAAGGAACTGCACATGCAGCGCAACTTTGGCCCTGCCCAACACAAGTGGGGCAACATGATCGGATCAGCCTATGCCTTCATCGATATCAACCTGTTCAGCGGCAAATTGCCCTGGACATTGAGCGACCCGAAGCCGGATTACGCCCAGCTGAAACCGGCGACTGAATGCAAGAAGATCAGCTACCCGAAACCCGATGGCAAGATCAGCTTCGACCGCCTGTCATCGGTGTTCCTGTCCAACACCAACCATGAGGAAGACCAGCCCTGCCACCTGCAGCTGCGCGACCCGTCCATCCCGATGGCCAAGAACCTGCCTTTGTATGACGAGCCGGCACAGCGTTACTGCCCGGCAGGTGTCTATGAAATCGTCGAAGATGCCAGCGGTAAACGCTTCCAGATCAATGGCCAGAACTGCGTGCACTGCAAGACCTGTGACATCAAGGATCCTGCGCAGAACATCACCTGGGTAACACCGGAAGGCACAGGCGGGCCGAATTACCCGAACATGTGATCGCGGATCACAGGGCATGCTGATGCACTGGATGCGAAATCCGCCGCTGGCACTCCTGATGGGGCTGGCGGCGTTTTTTATTGGCTGGCTGTATTGGCCTGTCCATGATTTCGGCTTCGTGTGGGATGACACCCACCTCTTTGTCGACACCGATTTCTATCGGAACCGGCAGGCCTGGCACAACGCCCTGTTTGAACCGTTCTGGCTGACGAATGAGTACTATCGCCCGTTGGCTGTGCTGACGTTTGTTGCCGAGGGTCGATGGCATGACATGCACCCGGGCTGGATGCATGTCGCAGGCTTGCTCATCCATATCATCAATGCCTTGCTCACTGGCCTGCTGACCTTATCCCTCATCCGCCAAACCCATCCCGGTTCACGATGGCCTGCTGTCGTGGCCACCCTGTTGTATGGATTGCATTACGGATTGCTGGAAGCGCCCACATGGATATCGTGCCGCTTTGACCTGCTCTACACGGCCTTCCTGCTGGCTACCTTGTGGCTGGACATCCGGATCCGTCACCACTGGATGGCCGGCATCAGCATGGGACTGGCCTTTTTCCTCGCCGCCTGCAGCAAGGAAACGGCTGCTGTACTGGCGATCATTTTGCCGTGCTGGCACCTGGCGTGCTGGCAGCTATCGGGCAAACAGGACAGCGCCTTTGATTACCTGAAAACACGCTGGCCCCGCTATGCCTGCCTGTTTGTGGCGGGTCTCGCTTACCTGGTGTTGCGCACGACAATATTACCGGCAGTCATGCCAACCAGCGCACCCGACAGCATTCAATCACCGTGGCTGCCGTGGTGGACACTGGATATCTACTTGCGCCTGTCGCTGATCCCGTTTGGATACCTGGCACCGATTTACCCGGAACCTTTGACCCAGTGGGCGATCATACCGGCGGTTCTCTTGCTGGCCTTAATACTGGCAGCAGCGCGATTACCGTTGCAGGCACCCCAGCGAAATGCAGCATTCATTTTGCTGTTTGCTTATTTTGTCGCGTTGTTTCCGGCACTGAACATCCTGCCATTCAATATTCTTGGCACTTTTGCAGCGGCACGCTACCTGACATTCCCGCTAGCCATACTGGTCATGATGCTCACACTGGTTGCCTGTCACTCCCGTTATCTGCGCAGCATGACCGTTGCCGCACTTGCCTGGCTGGTGCTGTCTATCGCCAACATCGCCATCACCCTGCCTTTATGGGCAAGTCCGCTGAACCTATGGAGCTGGGCATCGGAAAAACATCCGCAATCCTCTTATGCCGCTATTAACCGGATTGCTGAATCGATCAAAGAACAGTCATTCAGTGAGTCCATGGCCATGATTGAAGACGCACTGACCCGCTTTCCCGATGAAACAGGATTGATCCTGCATAAAGCCTTCATTGAGTTGCAGCGCCAGCAACCGGAAGTCGCACTGGAAACGATGAAAGTGCTGGAAGGACGTGTCTCCAGGGCAAACCTGGTATTGATTGCCTTGAATTACAAAACCATTGCCCTGTTACAGATGTGCGAGAACCCGGACAACATCATCGGCTATGTCAATCAGGCGCTGGAGATAAACCCCTCTTCTGCCAGTGACTGGCTATTACTGGCTGTGGTTTACCAACTTAACCGGCAGGAAGATGCTGCCGAGGAAGCCTATCAGGAAGCCTTGCAACGCACGATCAAGAACCACCAGCATGATATCGAAACCGGCTGGCAGAACTGGAAAGCACATATCAGCAATAAGTGCCTCCAATCACCACAGGAAAGCAGCACAACCCACTAACCTGCCTGTTCAGGCAATCAGGAATTTTTCCCCTGCACTCAACAGGTAATGCTGGCCGGCTTCTTCAACCACCCTGTCCATCAACTGGTAATAGGCTGCCCTGTCCAGGCGGGCATCCAGTCCTCCGCGCACCCTGGCATAAGGCACATCCCCCAAGCCTGATCGCCGTACCTGCAATGGATGCGACGCATCCAAACGAAACAGGTCACCCACATTGGTTCGCAGGAAAATTTCCTGGCTTTCACCCACCCCCACTATCGCATCGACATGGGCAATGAACGGCACATCATCAACCGTGATCAGACAGCGCTCAGCTGGCGTGACCAGGCAGTAGCCATCGGCATCCTTGCGGAGGATTGAGGAAAAAAGGCGCACCAATTCATGACGGCGAATGGGATCACCTTCATGAAACCATTCACCATTGCTATCGATGCGGATATCGATGGCAACCGTACGCTCGGGATGCCAACGATCCACGGGAGGCAAAGCACCCTGCAGGGATTTGATTTCAACAAGCAGGCGGTTAATGTCATCCATGCATCACCGCCCGGGAAGATCAGCAAATCACGCGGACGGAGATCACACCTTCGGTCTGGCGGATTTCATTGAGCGCAGCATCCGATGGCATTGATTCCATATCAATCAGGTTGTATGCCACATCATCACGTGACTTGTTCAGCATATCGGTCACATTGATGTTCTGGTCCGCCAGGATGGAAAGGATTTTGCCGAGCATTTTTGGCACATTGCGATTGGCAATGGCGAGACGGCATTTGCCACTACGTTCCAGCGTCAAGGCGGGGAAATTCACCGAATTGACGATATTCCCGTTCTCCAGGAAATCGCGTAACTGGCGAGCCACCATGACAGCACAGTTTTCTTCAGCCTCTTCAGTGCTGGCACCGATATGCGGCATCAGGATGACATCCTTGCGCCCAATCAGGCCGGGCGCCGGGAAATCAGTGATATAGCGGCCAATCTTGCCGGACTCCAGGCCCGCAATGACTGACGGCAAGTCAACGATCTCTTCGCGTGCAAAGTTCAGCAGCTTCACGCCTTTTTTCATGGCAGCCACAGCGTCCTTGTTCACCATGCCACGTGTGCTATCAAACACGGGCAAATGCAGGGTGATGAAGTCTGCGCGCGCATACAGGCTGTTCAGGTTTTCCATGCGCTTGACCTCACTGGGCAAACGCCAGGCGGCCTCGACCGAAAGCGCCGGGTCATAACCCACCACTTCCATGCCCAGTTTGAGCGCAGCATTGGCAACCATGGAGCCAATCGCACCCAGGCCGACAACACCGAGGGTCTTTCCCTGGATTTCAGAACCGGCGAAACGCTTCTTCTCTTTTTCAAGCGTTTTGGACAAGGCCTTGTGGTCAGTTTCAGCCTGCAGGGTATCCACGTACTGGATACCTTCGAGAATACCGCGAGAACCCAGCAGCAAACCGGCCAGCACCAATTCCTTGACCGCATTGGCATTCGCGCCAGGAGCGTTAAAGACCGGGATACCACGCTCGGTGCAGGCTGCCACCGGAATATTGTTGACGCCGGCACCTGCACGGCCAATCGCCTGCACCGAGGCAGAAAGATCAGCCTCCGTGAGCACATGACTACGCAACATGATGGCATCCGGGGAGGATACCGACTCACCCACTTCATACTGGGCAGAAGGAAACTGGTTGAGACCAATTGCCGCAATGGCGTTGCGCGTCATGATTTTGTACACAGCGAAGGTTCTCCGAAAAGGTAAAACAAGGCGCCCGACTGGGTCACAGCCGGGCGCATTCTAGCAGATGGGGGCACGCAAGGCAGCCATCACCCCGGGCACCTCATCAATGGTATTGGATATCCGCGTCCTGTTTCAGCTTGTCCCGCCACAGGGACAGCAGTACCTGGGCCTGTTCGCTGGCGGCAAACTGTTGCAAGCCGGATGCTTCCATGGCGGGCATGCGATCCAGTGATCCGTCACGGATACCGCTGACTTCCATCACCACCACTTCACGGATAGAGGCATCCACGATTTCAATAATGCGTTGGCTACCCGCCGGCGCAGGCACGGCAAAGGCCTTGGCCTGGATAGCGGGAGGCAATTTGCCATCAAACCGGTTGGCCGCCAATTGCACCTGCCAGGGGTAACCCGCTGCCAATGCTACCGTTTCCACGTCCCCGCCAGCCAGCAACTGATCACGCAGCTTCGCTGCTGTTGCTTGCATCTGCTCATTGGCCTTGGCAATCACTGCCTGGGCACGCACGTCTTCCTGGACCTGGTCAAACGGGATCAGGGCTGCAGGACGGTGTGCCGTGACACGAATCACCATCACGCGACCATCATCCAGCTCCAGCACCTGGCTGTTGTTTCCAGAACCAATCAACTCAGGATTAAAGGCTGCAGCACGAACCAGCGCATTGGCCAAAGGCCCCTGTTGCAGGGTGTTTTTCTTGAGATCCGCCTTCTGGACGGTCAAGCCCAGGATGCCGGCAGCCGACGCCAGGTCTGGTGCCGTAAAGGTCTGGTCAGCCAGTTCATCAATCTTTTCAACAAAGGTATTTTCGGCGGCCTGTTGCTGCAACGCCAATTCCAACCGGTCACGCACTTCAACATACTCGGGAGCAGCCTTGGCACGGGTATCCAGCAATTTCACCAAATGAACACCAGACTCCGTGACCACGGGAGCAGACACCTGCCCAACTTGCAAGGACTGCAGAGCCTGCTCAAACGCTTCAGGGAACACATCACCCGCGCTGTATCCCACATCACCGCCACTGCGGGCACTGCTGGGATCCTGTGAATAGCTGGCAGCCAATGCCTCGAAAGATTCGCCAGCCGCCATACGCTCACGCAAGGTTTCCAGCTTTTGCGTAGCCTGCTCAACTGAAGTTCCTTCATTGGTTTCCAACAGGATGTGCGCAGCATGGTATTCCTTGCTGCCCTGATAGTCGGCATATTCCTGCTCATAGCGCGCACGAATCTGTGTTTCAGGAATTTCCGGGTAAAAATCCGACTTTTTCATTTCCACATATTCAATGGAAACTTCTTCATCACTGAAAAAATCATTGGGATGCTGTTCATAATAAGACAGCAACTCTTCATTGGTCAGCGTAATGCCTTGCAGGAAAGCATCCTGGGATAAGGTGATGTAACGCACATCACGTTCTTGGCGCAGCAATTGCACCAAGGTG
The DNA here is from genome assembly GCA_006227085.1 of Gammaproteobacteria bacterium. Classification (GTDB taxonomy): domain Bacteria; phylum Pseudomonadota; class Gammaproteobacteria; order Pseudomonadales; family M0112; genus M0112. Next base: position 5,397 of record SBFY01000149.1, on the reverse strand, counting down.
CCCAGATGGGCTTTATCACTGAACTCACTCAAGGCAACACCTGACAACAGGTGTTGCTGGCGGATATCCGATGCCAGCGCTGAACGATAGGACGCGGGCGTCATACCGGCATTCGCGAGGATGTTGCGAAAGCGGTTTTCCGAAAACACGCCATTTTCCTGGAAGACTGTCTCTTGCAGGATCATGGCATCAATCAGGTTTTTGGGCGCAGCCAGACCCATCGATTCCGCGACGTTGGACAACAATGCCTGCTGCACCAGTGACTCCAGCACCGGCTTCGCCAGCTGGTCATCCTGGAACTGTTCCGGATCGAAAGCCGACCCCATGCGTGCTGCAATCTGCGCCTTCTGTCGTTCCAGGGCCGCACGGAATTCAGCATCGGTAATTTCAATGCCATTGACTTCAGCCTTGGGAGGCGTCTTGGTGACACCCAGGAAATCAACCCCAAAAAAAACAAACCCGATAGCGATGAAAGCCACCAGGAATTTGGCAATCAGTCCTTGGGCGTTATCGCGAATATTCTGCAGCATGATAGAAACCGTGGTTATTCCTTAAAAGCAAAAAGCGCACCTCTCGATGCGCTTTTGCAAGATGATCAATGGCGCATTAATTCAATGCATCCTTCAAACCTTTACCGGCCTTGAACGAAGGCACCACTGATGCCTTGATCTTGATTTCTTCGCCAGTCTGCGGGTTACGGCCAGTACGGGCTGCACGCTGCTTGGCGGCAAATGTACCAAAGCCTACCAGGGACACGGAGTCGCCCTTTTTCAAGGCAGCCGTAATGGCATCAACCATTGCATCCAATGCACGGCCGGCATCTGCCTTTGACAAATCAGCGGCTTCGGCAATTGCATCAATCAGTTCAGATTTATTCACAGTATTCCCCTTAATCCTTATCAGTGGTAGAGAGACACATCGGTCAGGACATCCATGGCCCGCGGGCCGTTACAGATGGCGGTTTTTATACCAAGCAAGCCCCCGCGGGTCAACCAAAATCAATGGGTACTTACGCGGTCTTCAGGGCTATCGCCACCTTTGGTTGGTGTCGATAACGCCTTGAATTCTTCATCCGACAATGGTTGCGGCATTTTTTCCAATGCCACTGCCAGCACTTCATCAATCCATTGCGCAGTGTGAATTTCCAATGATTCCTTGATGTTATCCGGAATCTCTTTCAAATCACGCTCATTTTCCTTCGGGATAACCACACACCCGATCCCACCCCGGTGCGCTGCCAGGAGCTTCTCTTTCAAGCCACCAATAGGCAGTACTTCACCACGCAGTGTAATCTCACCCGTCATCGCCACATCGGAACGCACCGGGATACCGGTAAAGACAGACACCAGCGCTGTGCACATACCAATGCCGGCACTCGGGCCATCCTTGGGTGTGGCACCTTCCGGCACATGCACATGCAGGTCATATTTCTCGTGGAAATTACCCGGAATACCCAGTACCTGTGCACGACTGCGCACCACGGTCAATGCAGCCTGGATGGATTCCTGCATCACATCACCCAACGAGCCAGTTTTGATAATGCGGCCCTTACCTGGAACGGCAGTAGCCTCGATGGTCAGCAATTCACCGCCCACCTGTGTCCACGCCAAACCAGTGACCTGTCCAATCTGGTTCTTGTCCTGGGCACGCCCATAGCTGAACTTGCGCACACCGGAATATTGCTCAACCTGCTCTGGCGTAATCGTGATCAATGCTGACTGCCCTTTGGACAGCAAGGATTCTTTCACCACCTTGCGACAGATCTTGGCAATCGCACGCTCCAACCCACGCACACCGGATTCGCGTGTGTAATAGCGAATCAGGTGACGGATACCCTCTTCCGTGAATGCCAGCTCGTCTTTCCTCAAGCCACTGTTCTTCATTTGCTTCGGCACGAGATAGCGCAAGGCAATGTTCACCTTCTCGTCTTCGGTATACCCCGGGATACGGATGACCTCCATCCGATCCAATAGCGGTGCCGGGATATTCATGGAATTGGAGGTGCACACGAACATCACTTCCGACAAGTCGTAATCCACTTCCAGGTAATGATCATTGAAGGTGTGGTTTTGCTCGGGGTCGAGCACTTCCAGCAAGGCCGATGCAGGATCACCACGATGATCCATGCCCATCTTGTCAATTTCATCCAGCAGGAATAGCGGGTTTTTCACGCCCACTTTCGACATCTTCTGGATCACCTTGCCCGGCAAGGAACCAATATAGGTGCGACGGTGACCACGGATTTCCGCTTCATCACGCACACCACCCAAGGCCATGCGCACAAATTTGCGATTGGTCGCGCGGGCGATCGACTCGCCCAGCGAGGTCTTGCCCACACCCGGCGGGCCCACCAGGCACAACACCGGTCCTTTGATCTTGCGGACACGCTGCTGCACGGCCAGGTATTCGAGAATCCGGTCTTTCACTTCATCAAGACCGTAATGATCCGTATCCAGCGTGTTTTTCGCTTTACCGAGATCATGGGCAACGCGGCTGCGTTTTTTCCATGGGATATTGAGCATCCAGTCCAGATAGCTGCGCAATACCGATGCTTCCGCTGACATCGGTGACATCATTTTCAGTTTATTCAATTCGGCACGGGTCTTATCTGCCGCTTCCTTGGGCATACCCGATTCATGCAAGCGCTTTTCGAGCTCTTCCAGCTCATTCGGCTGGTCTTCATCCAGGTCTCCCAGCTCACGCTGGATCGCTTTCATCTGCTCATTCAGGTAGTACTCGCGCTGGCTTTTCTCCATCTGTTTCTTGATGCGCCCGCGGATACGACGCTCCACCTGATGCACATCCAGCTCACCCTGCAGCAAGCCCATCACATGCTCAATGCGATCGAGGGGATTCCGGACTTCGAGCACAGCCTGCTTCTGGTCAATGCGCAATGACAGGTGTGCTGCCATGGTGTCAGCCAAACGACCCGGTGCATCAATACCGGTCAGCGCACCCAGGACTTCCGTGGGCACTTTCTTGGTTTGCTGGACATACTGCTCAAACTGGTTGATAGCTGCCTTCACCACCGTGGTGGCATCAGCCGTCACCTTGTCTTCATCCGGCCACAATCCGACCGTCGCTGACAGGTATTCCCCTTCACGCTGGATGGTCTGGACGGTTGCGCGCTGCGTGCCCTCCACCAGCACCTTGACCGTGCCATCGGGAAGCTTGAGCATCTGCAACACCGTTGCCACCGTACCGACAGCAAACAAGTCACCTTCGCCCGGGTCATCTTCCGACGCGGTTTTTTGCGCCAGCAACAAAACCTGCTTGTTACTCGCCATGGCTGCTTCGAGCGCGAGAATGGATTTATCGCGGCCGACAAACAAAGGCACCACCATGCTCGGATACACCACCACATCGCGCAAAGGCAGCAGCGGGAAATCCTGGATGGATTCAAACGATTGGTTTTCAGTCATGGATTGTTCGCCCGACATGGTACATCCCGATCAACTTGGACAACTGTCTACCGAAATGGGGGCGAAACCGGCAGTTTCAAGGGCACAGCCGTCGGCACGGACAGTTGCCATCAACCCCTGTCGTCTGCGGTCTGCAGGGCCGATCCGCTATCCTTGTTTTCATACACCAGGATAGGCTCGGATTCCCCCGTAATCACGGATTCATCAATCACGACCTTCTGTACGTGCTCCTCGGAAGGAATCTGGTACATGGTGTCGAGCAACACATTTTCCAGGATTGAACGCAGGCCCCTTGCACCGGTTTTGCGTTCCAGGGCGCGCTGGGCGACGGCACGCAAGGCGTCTTCCCGGAAATCAATCTCCACGCCTTCCATTTCGAACAGGCGGGCGTACTGCTTCACCAGGGCGTTGCGCGGTTCGGTCAGGATCTGGATCAGTGCTGGCTCATCCAGTTCTTCCAGGGTCGCGACCACGGGCAAGCGACCGACAAATTCGGGAATCAGGCCGAACTTGATCAGGTCTTCCGGCTCCAGCTCGCCAAGCACCACACCGAGATTGCGCTTGTCGTCCTTGCTTTTCACTTCTGCCGAGAAACCAATACCGCCCTTCTCGGAACGGTCACGGATGACTTTCTCGATACCAGCAAAAGCACCACCACAGATGAACAGGATATTGGTGGTATCGACTTGCAGGAATTCCTGCTGCGGATGCTTGCGACCACCCTGTGGCGGCACGGAAGCCACGGTGCCTTCAATCAGCTTCAGCAAAGCCTGCTGGACGCCTTCACCCGACACATCGCGGGTAATGGAGGGGTTATCGCCCTTGCGGGAAATCTTGTCGATCTCATCGATATAGACGATGCCACGCTGGGCTTTTTCAACGTCGTATTCACATTTCTGCAGCAGTTTCTGGATGATGTTCTCGACATCCTCACCCACATAACCGGCTTCGGTCAGCGTGGTGGCATCGGCAATCGTGAACGGCACATCCAGCAAGCGCGCCAGGGTTTCAGCCAGCAGGGTCTTGCCGCTACCGGTCGGGCCGACCAGCAGGATATTGCTCTTGCCGATCTCGACATCGTCCTTGCTGGAGCCCCGGTAATCGAGACGCTTGTAATGGTTGTACACCGCTACAGACAGGACTTTCTTGGCACGTTCCTGGCCGATCACGTACTGGTCGAGGATATCCTTGATTTCAGCCGGCGTAGGGAGCTTGTCGAGCGCCGCCTCGGCACCCGCTTCCTGGACCTCTTCCCGGATGATGTCATTGCACAGGTCAACGCATTCATCGCAGATGAACACGGAAGGACCGGCAATCAGTTTCCGCACCTCGTGCTGGCTCTTGTGACAGAACGAACAGTGCAACACCTTGCCGTTATCGTCAGAACCGCGGGTATCCTTGCTCATGCCGTGCTTCTTCGGTGCCTGTATAGGGTAAAGATGGAGTGTTTGCCGCCAAATATCAACCCTCCGGATTACTTTTTGGCAGCTTCTCCCGGGCGTTTGTCCAGAATTTCGTCAATCAGGCCATATTCCTTGGCCTGCACGGGATTCATGAAGTTATCGCGCTCGGTATCCTTGCGGATGGTCTCGATATCCTGGCCGGTGTGATGGGCCAGCAACTGGTTCAAACGCTCACGGATAATAAGGATTTCGCGGGCGTGGATATCGATGTCCGTGGCCTGGCCATGGGCGCCGCCACTGGGCTGGTGGATCATGACCCGGCTGTTGGGCAGGCAATAGCGCTTGCCCTTGGCTCCGCCCGCCAGCAGGAAGGCCCCCATGCTGGCCGCCTGGCCAATGCACATGGTCGATACATCCGGCTTGATGAACTGCATGGTGTCGTAAATCGACAAGCCAGCCGTGACCGAGCCACCCGGGGAGTTGATATACAAGTGGATATCCTTGTCCGGGTTTTCCGACTCCAGGAACAGCAGCTGGGCCACCACCAGGTTGGCCATGTAGTCCTCGACCGG
>SBFY01000220.1 GCA_006227085.1 Gammaproteobacteria bacterium | reverse complement strand
TGCGCGGCCACTTCACCCCGAATGACCACTTCGGTTTTGAAGCAGCCAGTTGGTATTGGCACTTCGTGGATGTGGTGTGGATCGGCCTGTTCCTGTTCGTCTACATCCTGTAAGGCGAGCAGCAATAAAAAAGGCAGCTTATGCTGCCTTTTTTATTGCCCGTTGCTCAGGGTTGCGATGCGGGTTTGGCGCTATCCGCTCCCGTCGGGGCTGGCGGGTCGACAGGCGTGGTTGCTACCGGCATTGACCGTGACCAAGGTGCATGCGAGCGCAATTGCCCGGTAAATATTCCGTAAGCCACAACAGCCAGCAGGGCGACCGCAAGACTGACGCGGATGCCCAGGGACCAGAGAATGCGCTTCTTGTCCTTGGCGCCTTCATCCTTGATGAGGAAAGCCCCGCCAGAAACCAGGGCAATCACCAGTAATACAAAGAGCACAACGATCGTGGGCTTGAGCCACATGGGGGTATCCTCTTGGGCAGGGGCCGCAGTATACCGCAGAGGCGACAGCCCCTGACCCATGCAGTACAATCCGCACCCTGATGAAAACGCGCCCTGCCTTTCGCTGGACCCTGGACTGGAAAAGCGCCCTCTTCACCGCTGTGTTACTGCCGGTGCTGTTGTCATTGGGATTTTGGCAGCTTGATCGTGCAGAGCAGAAGCGAGCCTTGCAGGCGCAATACGACACCTGGGCAGATAGCGAGCCCTTGTCATTGCCGGCAGCGCAGGACATCGAGCATTACCGGCCCGTCCAGCTCACGGGGCATTGGGATCCACAGCGATACTTCCTGCTGGATAACCGGACCCGCAACGGCAGGGTCGGCTTTGAGGTGTTGGGTGTATTTGTTGCCGCTGGCGGTATGTATGTGGTTAATCGTGGTTGGGTGGAAGGTGTGCCGGATCGCAGCCGCTTGCCCAAGCCGGATTTCCCGGATGGCGAACAGCACATCATCGGGCATGCGTATTGGCCGGAAGCGGGTTGGCAGCCTGCCGGCCCGGTGATTACCGGCGAAGGCTGGCCAAAGGTGAGCCAGGGCCCCATGCCCGGGCCGTTGTCTGCCGCGCTGGGCGAGGAAGTGGCACCCTATCTGGTACGATTGGCTCCCCACGATGCCGCAGCACTGGTGACGGATTGGGCAGTGGTCAATACGCAGCCTGAAAAACACACCGGGTATGCGGTGCAGTGGTTCCTGATGGCAGCGGCACTGCTGTTGTTATTTTTCTGGCGCAATACCAATATCGCTGCGATCTGGGCTGGCACGAATACAGAAACAACCTCGATGGATACTTCGAATGACGCCTGAAGCAAACCGCAAGAAAATCCACACCCTGGTAGTGTTGTTGCTGTTTCCATTTTTCATGATTGCCATGGCGGGCTCAGTTTACTGGATGAACGTCAATGGCATTACCTTGTTTAATGGCGAATCGCGTGCACGTGGTGAGCTGCTGGCCAGCCCATATGTTTCCCTGGCTGAATTCAGCAGTATCGAGGTAATTCGTGGAGAAGTGCCGATCCGGGAAGCCGGTGAACGCAGCTGGAGCTTTCTGCAAATCATGCCAGCGCATTGTGATGAGGACTGTGTGCAGCAGTTATGGGAATCGCGCCAAACCCGCATGGCCCTCGGGCGGCTCAGCACGCGTGTGCGCCGGGCATTGATCGTATTTGACGAAAAACCAGACGAGGCCTTTGCGGCATTGCTCGAAAAAGAACACCCGGATGTGTCGGTATGGGTCATGTCACGAGAAGAGTGGCAGCAGCATATGGGCCAGGACGCTGAACCCGTGAAGCTGTATTTTGTCGACCGCTTTGGTTACATCATGATGCGTTATCGTTATAGCCATACATACAAAGACATCACCAAGGACATGAGTTTCCTTATCCGCCACAACTGATCATGGAAAAACAATGAGCTGGTTTAATGCACCGGTAAAGCGAAAATCCCCGTTCCGCCTCGCACTGATGGCAGTGATGATGGCGGCGGTTGTGATCATGTTGGGCGCGTTTACCCGTTTGGTGGATGCGGGCCTTGGTTGCCCGGATTGGCCAACCTGTTATGGCCATGCCCTGTGGCCAGATGAAACGCATGAAATTGATGCGGCCAACATGGCGTTTCCGGAAACTCCCGTGGAAACACACAAGACCTGGCCAGAACAAGTTCATCGCTTGTTTGCTTCCGGGTTGGGCTTGATCAGCTTGTTGATCCTGTTCCTGTCCATCCGCAAAAGCGATGACAGCCGGTTGAAGTGGTCCCTGGCCGCGTTGGCAGCTGCATGGTTTGCCCTGCTGGTCACCAAGATAGTCATCAAGGCCAATACCACCGTAACCGCAGAGGCTTTTCATGGGCTATCGGATATTGTGATTGGTGTATTGGTGTTGTCCGGGTTTGTGGTGCTTGCCTTGTTGCCCCGCGCACAGCGCTCACGGCAACCGATGAAGTTGCCAGCCTTGATCGTTGGTTTTGTGATCCTGCAGGGCTTGTTCGGCATGTGGACCGTTACCTTGAAGGTTTGGCCACAAGTGGTAACAACGCATTTGCTGGGTGGCTTTACGACCTTGTCGTTGCTGTGGTTGCTGGTGTTACGGCTGGATAACCGGGTCTGGTGGTTAAAAACACCGGATAGCCATCGTGTGGCGGCCTTGCGTCCATGGGTGATAGCTGGCTTTGCCATCGTTATTGTGCAAGTGGCACTGGGCGGCTGGACCACTTCCAACTATGCAGCAGTGGCCTGCCCGGACCTGCCCACCTGCCAGACCCAGTGGTGGCCACAAACCGATTTTGCCCAGGCGTTTGATGTGTTCCAGGGAATTGGCCCCAGCTATCTGGGTGGGCGGATGGACAACGCTGCCCGGGTAACAATCCACCTGACGCATCGTATCGGCGCCATCGTCACCTTCGTGTATGTCTTGTTGCTGGCATGGAAACTGTTTCGTGTGCCGTTGCCGGAAACACGGCGCATGGCCATCATCGTTGGCGGTACAGTCATGCTGCAGTTCCTGTTGGGCCTGAGCAATGTGATCTTCCATTTCCCGATAAGTGTGGCAGTGGCGCATAATTTCGGTGGCGCTGTCTTGCTGCTGGTGTTTGTGACCTTGCTGCATCGGGTATACACAGTTGAGCAACGTTAAGATGGCCGTAACCGGGACAGCAACACGCGCGCAGTGGCGGGACTACCTGGAGCTGTGTAAACCGAACGTAGTCGCCTTGTTGATGATGACGGCGATTATTGGCATGTTGTTATCCACGGAAGGCATGGTGCCTTGGCAGGCACTGGTGTTTGGTAACCTCGGGATTGCCTTGTGTTCGGCATCGGCTGCGGCGATCAATCACTTGGTGGATCGCGGCATTGATGCGCGAATGGCGCGCACATCCAACCGCCCGGTTGCGCAAGGTCGCGTCAACACACTCCATGCGCTGGTGTTTGCTGCCGTCCTGGGCCTGGTCGGTACTGGCATGCTGGTTTACCTGGTTAATCCGCTAACGGCTTGGCTAACCCTGGCGTCGCTGATTGGTTATGCGATCGTCTATACCCTTTACCTGAAGCGCGCCACGCCGCAGAACATTGTGATCGGTGGTTTGGCTGGCGCGGCGCCACCCCTGCTTGGCTGGGTGGCGGTAACGAACGAAGTCCACCCGCACGCCCTGTTACTGGTACTGATTATTTTTGCGTGGACACCGCCGCACTTCTGGGCGCTGGCGATCCATCGCTGTGATGAATATGCCAAGGTGGGTATCCCGATGTTGCCGGTAACACATGGCATACCGTTTACCAAGCTCAACATCCTTTTATACACGGTGATCCTGTTTGTGGTCACGCTGCTGCCGTATGCTACCGGCATGAGCAGTGAGTTGTACTTGCTGGGCGCCATCGGTTTGGGTCTGGGGTTCCTGTACTGGGCATTGGCCCTGATGTTTGACTGGAAAACCAACGCACCGATGGAGACGTTCAAATACTCGATTATTTACTTGATGGCGCTATTTTTATTCATGCTGCTGGATCATTACCTGATGCCACAGCAATGGTGGGTAATGCATCATGGCTGAATTGACACAACAACAGCGTCGCGGCGTGCGCCGCACGATTATCATCATCGTGGCTTTCATTGCTTTGGCGATCGCCGGCTTTGTTAACAAGATCCTGCACCCGCGGGCCTTGAACGAAGCAGAGATGAAACTGAATGGCGCCGTGGTGCTGAAAACCCCGCGCACCCCCTCCGCATTTGCCTTGGTTGACAGCAATGGGCAGCCCTTCACACAGGATTCACTGAAAGGGCACTGGACGCTGCTGTTTTTTGGCTACGCATCCTGTCCGGACGTATGCCCAACCACGTTGTTTACCTTGGGCCAGTGGTATCGGCAAATGCAGGAGCACCGGTATGGCGAGGACTTGCGTATCGTCATGGTCAGCGTGGATCCGGCACGCGATACACCGCAAGTGCTCAAACCATATGTGGCGCATTTCCATCCGGATTTTCTTGGCGTCACAGGCGAGTTCCTGACCATCCACAAATTTGCCCGGGAGATGGGCGTGGCATTCCAGAAAGTGCCGGGTGGTACAGAAGCGGACTACATGATGGATCACAGCAGCCAGCTGGTGCTGGTTAACCCCTATGGCGACTTCCATGCGTTCTTCAAGCCAACGGACATCACGGGGCCGTTGCCGGCATTCAAGCCGGAGCAGCTGTCATTAACCTACAAGTCGATCAGGGTGAGCTTCTAAGGCGCGCTAGTCGCGGAAGAATTGCGCGGGATTGAACCCCTGCAGCCAGTCGATGTATTCCTTCTGCGGCATTGGCCGTGCGAAATAATAGCCCTGGACTTTGTGGCAACCGATGGCCTGCAGGGCTTTCAGCGTTTTCTCGTTTTCCACGCCCTCGGCAACCACATGAAGGTCGAAGGAGCTGGCCAGCTCAACCACTAACTTCACGATCTTTTCATCAGCGCGGTTATCAAACATGTTGTTGATGAATGAGCGGTCAATCTTCAGCTCATTGGCGGGTACGTTGCGGAAATAATCCAGGGACGAATAGCCGGTACCAAAGTCATCAATGGAAATATTCAGGCCGCTGTCCTGCAGTACCTTGAGGTGTTGCCGGCTGGTCTTGGGATCCTGCATCAAGGCGGTTTCAGTGATTTCCAGCGTCAAGCTGGTGGGTTCGGCTCCCCAGATGCGCAATGAGGTGTACACCATGTCCACCAGGTCCTGGTCATGCAGGGTGGTGGCCGACAGGTTCAGGGCGGCACGTTGTGGCGTTTGCACGGATGGCCAGGACCCCATGTCACGTAACACGGTCCCGAGTGCCCACTTGGTCAGTGAATCCATCATGCCGGCACGCTCAGCCAGGGGAATAAACACGGCAGGTGAAATGGGACCCAAATGGCCGTGCGTCCACCGCATCAAGGCTTCTGCGTGACAAGGGCGCTGCGTTTTCAGGTCAATCACGGGCTGGTAATACATGCGCAACTCATCGCGATCCAGCGCATGATGCAAGGCCTCTTCCAGTTCCCATTCCTTGTCATGGACTTCACTGGCCTCGGTTTCGATGATGGCGTATGGCAAGTTTCGCTGCTTGGCAAATTTGAGCGACTTCTCGGCTTCCAGCACGAATTTCTCGGCATTCATGCCGGCAACGTTGTGGACCGCCACACCGATGCTGGCATCCAGTTTGACTGGGCCATGTTCCATCAGGAAGGGTTCCTTGATGGTCTTGAGCACTTTGCTGGCTGCCAGCCGCACAACTTCACCGTGTGGCAGCTCGGGCAGGATGATGCCAAAACGGTCGTCACCGATGCGGGCAATCACATCTTGTGTGCGCAAGCAGGCCTTGATGCGATTCTGGGCCAGCTGGAGGATCTGGTTGCCGATATTGAAACCATGCACGGCATTGATACGGCGGAAGTTACGCAGGTCAACGATCAGCAGCCCAAGCGCTGTATGCGATTTTGCACATTGGCTGATTTGCTCTTCCAGGGCCAGGAAGAAGGTATTGCGGACATTGAAATCAAGTTCTTGTGCATGCATACCGGAACCCTAGATGTACAACATGTCAGCGTCGATGTCGTACGCGCCAGACTCCAGGCTGCGTGCGATTTCCAGTGGTTGGCCACTGGCCGTGGTTTTTTGTTCAGACAAATCAAGCGGCACCATCTCGGGCAACCGTTGTTTGTTTTCGTCGAGCACCATCAGCAGTTTGGGGCGCAGCCGACGAGTACGGTATTCAGACAGGACAACGCCAACCTCGCCGGTATTGAGTTCCACCAGTGTGCCGGCAGGATAAATCCCGATGGCCTGGATGAACTCTTCAACAATCTCGGCCTGGAAATCGATATCACGCCACTCATACAGATTACGCACAGCTTCGCTCGGCGACATGGGCTTGGCATAAGGGCGTTCGCTGGTGATTGCGTCATAACAATCGATCACGCCAATGATGCGGGCAAATACCGGGATATCATCGCCGGTAATACCCTTCGGGTAGCCGCTACCATCGTAGCGTTCATGATGACACTCGGCCATCTGCAGGATATGACGTGTCACATCGGGGGTGACACGCAACAGATCGACACCTTCGGTTACATGCGATTTGATGACTTCAAACTCTTCCGGCGTTAACCGCTCTTTTTTGTTCAGCAACTCATCCGGCAGCTTCACCTTGCCGATGTCGAACAACAAGCCGCCCTGTGCGAGAGTCTTCAGGTC
>SBFY01000124.1 GCA_006227085.1 Gammaproteobacteria bacterium | reverse complement strand
GGCGAACAGCACCTGGCCGAAGGCAAACCCATCCAGCCGGGGTTTTTGCTGGGCACCCGTGCGTTTGATTGCAACGGTGCTGTCTTCCGCAACCACAGCACACTGGATATCCGCGTGCTGAAAAAATACCTGGATAGCGATGGTATCGGCGTGTTTGAGTGCCTGATCCACGAAAACGGCGCCGAGCTTGCCCGCGCGCAAATCAAGGCGTATCTTCCCGACAACCCTGAAGACTTCATAAGGCCACGCGCATGACCCGCACCGTACTTGTCACCGGCTCCAGCCGTGGTATCGGCAAAGCCATTGCCCTCAAATTGGCGCATGACGGTTTTGATATTGCCGTGCATTGCGTGCGTGGCATGGAAGCCGCAGAAGCCACTGCCGCTGATATCCGCGCCCTCGGTCGCCAGGCCCGCGTGCTGCAATTCGATATTGCCGATCGTGCGCAAACCGCAGCAGTACTGGAAGCCGACATCGCCGCACACGGCGCCTATTACGGCGTGGTCTGCAATGCCGGCCTCACGCGCGACAATGCCTTCCCTGCCATCAGCGGCGAAGACTGGGATACCGTGCTGCACACCAACCTCGACGGCTTCTATAACGTATTGAACCCGGTCGTGATGCCGATGATCCGCTTGCGCGAAGGTGGCCGCATCGTCACCCTGTCATCGGTGTCGGGCATCATGGGCAATCGCGGGCAAGTCAATTACAGCGCTGCCAAAGCGGGCCTGATTGGCGCCAGCAAAGCCCTTGCGCTCGAATTGGCAAAACGCAAGATCACCGTGAATTGTGTCGCGCCGGGCCTGATTGAAACCGACATGGTGGAAGATTTGCCGGTCGACATGATCAAGCAGATGATTCCCTTGCAGCGCATGGGCACCGTCGATGAAGTCGCCGCTGTGGTGTCGTTCCTGTTCTCTGACAGCGCCGCCTATGTCACCCGCCAGGTCATTTCCGTCAACGGGGGCCTGTGCTGATGAAACGCGTGGTCGTGACCGGCATTGGTGGCATCACGTCGCTTGGCAATGATTGGCCGACGATCGAACAACGCCTGCGAGAGCGTCGCAATGCCATTCGCATCATGGATGAGTGGTCGGACATTGATGGCTTGCTGACGAAACTGGGCGCGCCCGTTGACGGTTTTGAAAAACCATCACACTACACGCGCAAGCAAACGCGCAGCATGAGCCGCGTGTCCTTGTTTTCCACGCGCGCGACGGAACTGGCACTGGACGATGCCGGCTTGCTGGACGACCCCATCATCCAGGATGGCCGCATGGGCATCAGTTACGGCAGCTGCAATGGTGGCACCGCGGCGATTGCCGACTTCGGCAAATTATTGCTGAACCGCTCCACGCGCTCGATCAGTGCCACCACCTACGTGGAAATGATGAGTCACACCGCTGCCGTCAACACCGGCCTGTTCTTTGGCTTGAAAGGCCGCGTGATCCCCACCACCAGCGCCTGCACCTCGGGCAGCATGGGTATCGGTTACGCGTATGAAGCCATCAAGTTTGGCCGCCAACCGATGATGGTGGCCGGTGGCGCTGAGGAATTGTGCGTGTCGCAAGCCACGGTATTCGACACTTTGTTCGCCACCAGCCAACGCAACGAGACACCGCACACCACGCCACGCCCCTTTGACCAAAGCCGTGATGGCCTCGTGCTGGGTGAAGGCGGCTGCAGCCTGATCCTCGAGGAACTGGAACACGCAAAAGCCCGCGGTGCGCGCATTTATGCGGAAATCGCCGGCTTTGCCTGCAACTCCGATGGCATGCACATCACCCAACCCACCGCTGCCACCATGCAAGTGGTGATGGAGCGCGCACTGGCCGATGCCGGCATTGCTGCTGACGCGATTGGTTACGTCAACGCCCACGGCACCGCCACCGAACACGGTGACATCGCCGAAACCAACGCCACCCATGCCGTGTTCGGTTCACGCATGCCGATCAGTTCATTGAAAAGCTACACCGGCCACACACTCGGCGCCTGCGGTGCCATCGAGGCATGGCTGTCGATCCAGATGATGAACAACGGCTGGTACCACCCCACCATCAACCTGGAAACCGTGGATGCACGCTGTGGCGCACTCGATTACATCACCGGTGATGGCCGCCGCATGGATAACGAGTTCGTGATGAGCAACAACTTCGCGTTTGGTGGCATCAACACCTCGCTGGTGTTCAAGCGCTGGTCATGATCGCATCCGCCAGACGGCTGCTCGATACCCACATCAACTACCGCATGGCATTTGCAGGTGCACTGGTATTGGGGCTGACGGTGTTTGCCATCAATGTCGCGCATGGCACAGCACCCGCACTGGTCGCGGCGGGCAAGCAAGCGCTGTATACCTTTCTTGTGGCCGGCTTCATCACTCGCCACAACGAACGACTGGCCGTGCGTTATGCCAATCCGTGGCGAGCCATGCCGATGGCAGTGGGCAGCTCCTGTGCGCTGGCCATCGGGCTGACATACCTGGTGCACTCACTGAAAGGCACACCGGAACCCCTGCTCTCCACCCTGCCTACCATCCTGATGGCGCCGCCTGCTTTTACGGCATTGGCGTGGCGCGCCCGCAGCACCACAGCGGCTGGCGCATCAGGGACTTGAAGCCATCGCCACTGGCAAGGCTTGCAACCACTGGCCGGACAAATCGACCTGCGCAAACACCGGTGCGACTGGCTGGTCGCCTAACAGCACACACGCGACCGGGCGATCCGGCAAGGCACGACATAGCCACGCATGCACAGCCGCAGGTGCCGGCTCACCACTCTCATAGTGGTAATGCAGTTGTTCGCCATGCCCGCTGAAACCAAATCCTTCCAGCGTTACCGCCAGACCCTTTCCCACCGCCTTGATGTACGCTTCCTTTAATGTCCAGATATCGAAGAAGCGCTCGCGGAAAGACTGCGGGTCGGTAGTCGCCAACCACTGCTGTTCACGCGACGAGAAATAGCGCTGCGCCAGTTTTTCCACCGGGTTACTGCGCGAGACATATTCAATATCCACCCCCACACTGCCGGCATGGCTGACGGCCAAAGCCAGTGCACCGTGACTGTGGCTCAGGTTGAATTGCCAGTCATTGACCGGCTGTAACAGGAAGGGTTTCTCATGGTCATTCTTGCCGAAGTGCAAATCCACCGGCGCGCAGCCGCACACACCGGCCAACACACCACGCAACAACACGCGCGCTGCCAGGAATAATCGTGCCGGTTCATCACGGGTAAACCGTTGCAGGCGGTCGTGCTCATCTGCCGACAGCCAATGCCCATAGCGATCAACGAGCGTCGCTGTCCCCGTATCCCCCAACTCACAGGACAACACCGTCAGCCCCTGCGCATGGGCCGCTATGCCGGAAAAAGGATTGTCCATCACCACCTCATGATCATCACCGCCACCCTACCCGCCCGCTTGCCTGCGCACAAGGAGCGCGCTATTGTGCGCTCCTCGCCTGGCCACCCTTACCCATCAGGAAACCACCATGTTCAAAGTTAACAGTTACTTCGACGGCAACGTCACCTCCATCGCTTTCAAAGGCGAAAAACTGCCCGCCACCGTGGGCGTGATGGCACCGGGCGAATACGAATTCGGCACCAGCCAGAAAGAAGTGATGACGGTGGTCAGCGGTGCACTGGTGGTGATGCTGCCGGGTGCGTCCGGCTGGCAGACCTTCACCGCCGGCCAGGCCTTTACCGTACCGGCCAATGCCAAGTTCCAGCTCAAGGTCGCGCACGACACCGCCTACCTCTGCACCTACGAATAAGCCATGCCCATCTGGGTGGATGCCGATGCGCTGCCGGTGGCCATGCGGGACATGCTGTTCCGCGCCGCCCAGCGCACCGGCGTGCAGCTGGTGCTGGTCGCCAACCGCCCCCTGCCCAAGCCGTCCCTGCCCAATATCCAGGTCATCCAGGTCGAACACGGCTTTGATGTGGCCGATAACCTGATCGCCCAGCGCGCACAAGCCGGTGATCTCGTCATCACACAGGACATCCCGCTGGCCGCCGAGGTCATGGCCAAGGGTGCTGCCGCCATCAGTCCACGCGGCGAGGTGTACAGCAGCGACACCATCCGCAGCCGCCTCAATATCCGCGACTTCATGGACACCATGCGCTCATCGGCGATGGCACCCACCGGCGGCCCGCCGCCATTGGGCACGAAGGAAAAACAGGCCTTTGCCAACGCGCTCGACCGTTGGCTGGCACAGCAGCCACGCCCTTAACGCCAGATCACGGCTGTGATAGGGTGCACCCCATGGCCGATACTGGCCTCGCTGACTGCACCTGTCCCTACTGCACAAGGAGTGCCCGCATGAAACGATTCATCCCCGTCATCGCCCTTGCCTCGATCGCCAGCCTGGCGTCAGCCGGCCCCAGCGAAGGCATTTACATCCCGTTCGGCGCCATCGGCTATGACTTCGATGACAGCGCCCGCCGGCTGGATACCGAAGTGATGCCCACCGTCGGCGTCGGCTACCAGTTCGATGAACACTGGGCAGCGGAAATCATGGCCGCCCAAGGCACTGCCGATGTTGACTTCCCGTTGCTGAACAACCTGGAAGCCGATGTCACCCACTACCGTCTCGACGGCCTGTATTTCTTTGGCAGTGACCGTGCACTCACGCCGTTTGTGGTCGCCGGTATTGGCGAGAACGATATCGATTACGATTTTTTCGGTGATGCCGACGACACCCTGGTCAATGCCGGTGCCGGCTTGCTCTATCAAGTGTCTGAAGGTTTTGCACTGCGTGGTGACGTGCGTGCCATCCACAGCCTGGATAACCACAACACGGAAGCTGCCGTGAACCTGTTGGTGCAAATGAGTTTTGGCAGCGGCTCCAGCACACAAGGTGAAGCCGCACCAGTCGCCGCTGCCTCCGTGGTCAGCAATAACGACAACGATGGTGATGGCGTTGCCAATGCCAATGACCGTTGCCCGCAGACCCCCGCAGGCAAGCGCGTCGACAAAGTCGGCTGCGACTGCGATTACACACTGAAACTCAATTTCGGGTTTGACTCTGCCCAGCTGACAGCCGAAGACCGTGCTGAACTGGATCAACTGGCTGATGCCATCCAGGACCTGGGACACGCTCGCGCCGAAGTGGCCGGCCACACCGACAGCCGCGGCGCTGATGCCTACAACCAGAAACTGTCCGAGCGTCGCGCGCAAGCCGTGATCAATTACCTCGGCAGCAAAGGCATTAATACCAGCCAGTTCTCCGCCGTGGGCTATGGTGAGTCACAGCCGGTTGCTGATAACGGCACCGATGCTGGCCGTGCCGAAAACCGTCGCGTGGTCATCCACCGCAACGATTGCGGCATGTAAGCGTTAACCCGCTAATAAAAAAGGCAGCCCAGGCTGCCTTTTTTATTTCGGGCTTTTGCCAGCGAACATGTCACACCAGGGTTTCATCTTCCGGCAGTGGCAGGCTGGCAAACACCTCCCGCAACCCTTCACCCCAACGCTGGCTCAAGGTGCGGAAATAACTATCGTTCTCACACACTTGTAATTGGCGACTGGGAGCAAACTTGCCCGGCCGCAGTGTCAGTAAATCAATCGGCAATCCTACTGACAGGTTACTGCGCAAAGTCGAATCAAATGAAATCAAGGTGCACTGCATGGCCTGCGGCGGCGAGGTGTCATAGCGCAGGACACGGTCGATGATCGGTTTGCCATATTTGCTTTCACCAATCTGGAAGTACGGGGTATCTTCCGTCGACTCGATGAAATTGCCTTCCGGGTATACCAGGAACAGGCGCGGCGATTCTCCCTTCACTTGCCCACCCATGATGAAACTCGCGCCGAAATCCACTTTGCTGCCTTGCGCTTGCCCGCTGTTACGCGACACCACTTCACGCAAGGTATCGCCCAGTAACTCTGCCGCCTGGAACAGCGACGGCACATTCAGCATATTGCAACGTTCTGGCTCGCATTCACGCTGCCGCAACAAACTGATCACACTTTGTGAGGTCGCCAGGTTGCCGGCACTGAGCACCACGATAAACCGTTCATTGTCACGACGGAACACATGCATCTTGCGGAATGTTGAAACGTGGTCAACGCCGGCATTGGTGCGCGAATCTGACGCAAACACCATGCCGTCGCGCAAATTCATGGCCACGCAATAGGTCATGGCAGGCTCCCTGTGATCCGCTTACTGGTCTGTGAACAAGGGATATTCTGCCAGCGAAACGGCTGCCTGTGCACTCAAATGTTCGTTATCGCCGCCCCAGCGAACACCGCGCACCGGGCAGGCTTCCATGTAATCGAGCCCGATCGCCAGCTTGAGATGATGGGATGGCACCAGCAAGCCATTGGTCACATCAAAGGTATGCCAATGGTCATCCACCCAGGCTTCCGCCCAGGCATGACTGGCCAGATGCTCATCGTCATCGGTGTGCAGGTAACCACTGACATACCGCGCCGGTATCCCTTGTGAGCGGCAACAGGCGATGAACACATGCGTATGGTCCTGGCACACGCCCGCACCTTTGGCAAATGACTCCGCCGCTGTTTCATACACATGCGTACTGCCGGGGGTGTACGGCATGCGTAGCAACAGATCGGCCATCAAGTGTTCCAGTCCACGACGTGCGGCGCCTTGCATGTGCAGGGCCGCATAATCACGAATCGATTCATCAGCACGCGTCAAAGGGGTTTCCCGCAGGAAAAACAGCGGGTTGATGCCGTCACTGCCCTCATCCGCGTCCGGCAGGATCTCAACCACTCCACGGGCACGGATCGCGATTGCATCATGCGGATGGTCAATCGTCATCACGTGCACAATGTTGCCATAGGCGTCATGCAACTGGCTGGCGTCGACCGGCAGGTCCAGCGTCCACTGGAAAACCGTTTGCCGCTCGCTGCTGTGCGGTGTCAACCGGATGTATTGGGTGCTGCGACTGACCTCACCCTCATAGGCATAGGTCGTGTCATGACTGATGGATAACTTCATGGGATTCCCCTGTCTGTAAATACTCTTGTCAAACCGCTTCCAGATATCCTTTGCGAATGCTGTCACCGATATCGGCAATGTCGGCCATCAAGCCTTGCAGGTATTCGGGCAGGCCAACGGCCAGCACATCGTCCATGTGGCCGTAGTTCAAACGGGCAAACAATTCCGCTGACTGGCGCTTGGCGGCGAGGCCGGCATCACCGCGGATCTTCACCAGGATGGACGCGATACTGTCCAGGCACCAGCGCAACGAACGCGGGAAGTCGGGTCGGAAAATCAGCATTTCTGCCACCTTGGCTGGCGTGACCTCACCACGGTACATCTCCTGGTAGGCCTCAAAGGCACCCACCGAGCGCAACAAGGCGGTCCACTGGTACAGGTCGGCAACCGACACCGGACGATCGTAGTCTTCAATGCGATGGAATTTCACCGACAAGATGCGCGCACTGTTATCGGCACGTTCAACAAACGTGCCCAGGCGAATGAACTGGTACGCATCCGTACGCATGATGGTGCCGTACGTGGCGCCACGGAACAGGTGCGAACGCTCCTTGACCCAATCAAAAAACGCATTGGCATTCCACACACCGATCTCGCGCGTGCGGCGCAAACGCATATCCAGCCAGGTACTGTTGATGCTTTCCCACATTTCTGCGGTGATCTTGCCGCGCGCCGCATGGGCATTGTCACGCGCCATACGCAAGCAGTTATAAATGCTGCCCGGATTAGCCTCATCCATCGTGAAAAACTTCAGCACATCGGGCAACGCGAGTGCGTGATGGCTGGACTGGTAGCCGGACCGCAAGCCGGAAATTTCCAGCAAGGCGTTCAGGTCATCCTGGTTGGCACCCACTGGCATCAACGACACGGTCTGCGTCACATCGAGCAAACGCACGGTGTTTTCAGCGCGTTCGAGGTAACGCGACATCCAGTACAGGTTATCGGCGATGCGACTTAACATGGCGTCACCTCCTCCAGCACCCAGGTGTCCTTGGTGCCACCGCCCTGGGAGGAATTCACCACCAGCGATCCATCCCGCAAGGCCACCCGTGTGAGCCCGCCGGGCACAATACGGGTTTCGCGCCCGCACAATACAAACGGGCGCAGATCGATATGGCGCGGCGCAACACCTTCCTCAACAAAGGTCGGGCAGGACGACAGCGACAAGGTCGGCTGCGCAATGTATTCATGTGGCGCCGCCTTGAGACGGGCCCGGAACTCCTCGATTTCTGCCTGCGTGGCCTTGGGGCCAATCAACATGCCGTAACCGCCTGCACCATGCGTTTCCTTCACGACCAGTTCATGCAGGTTGTCCAGCACATAGGAGAGGTCGTCCGGACGCCGGCACTGCCAGGTGTGCACGTTTTCCAGTACCGGTTCTTCGCTGAGATAGAAACGCACCATGTCCGGCACATACGGGTAAATCGATTTGTCATCGGCAATGCCGGTGCCCATCGCATTGGCCAGCACCACATTGCCTTTACGATAAACCGACAACAGTCCCGGCACGCCCAGGCTGGAGTCAGCACGGAATGCCAGCGGGTCAAGGAAGTCATCATCGATGCGTCGGTAGATCACATCCACCTGCTGCAAGCCTGCGGTGGTGCGCATGTAGACGTGTTCGTTCTTGACCAGCAGGTCAACGCCTTCGACCAGTTCCACACCCATCTGCTGGGCCAGGAAAGCGTGCTCGTAATACGCACTGTTGTACCGGCCGGGTGTCAGCACTACCACACAGGGATTATCGACCGGCGTCGCATGGCGCAAGGTGTCCAGCAACAAGGAAGGATAATGCGCGACTGGTGCTACCGGATAGCGGGCAAACAATTCCGGGAACAATCGCATCATCATGATGCGATTCTGCAACATGTAGGAAACGCCTGACGGGCAACGCAAGTTATCTTCCAGCACATGGAAACGGCCATCGTTGTTGCGGATGACATCAATGCCGGCAATGTGTGTGTAGATGTCATGCGGCAGGTCCAGCCCCTGCATCGCCAACTGGTATTGCGTATTGGTAAAGACCTGCTCGGACGGGATCACGCCTTCACGCAGGATGTGTTGCTCATGATAAATGTCATGCAGGAAATGATTGAGCGCCTGCACCCGTTGCGCCAGGCCGCGCTCCAGTACCTGCCATTCCTGTGCGGGGATGATGCGCGGCAAGGCATCGAAAGGGATCAGCCGCTCGGCCCCTTGCTCATCACCGTAGACGGTAAAGGTAATGCCCACGCGATGGAACAGCAGGTCGGCTTCCTGCCGGCGTTGCGCCAGCCACGCCTCATCGCAAGACTCCAGCCACTGGCCATAATCCCGATAGTGTTCCCGGATACCGTTGCCAGCGAGCAACATCTCGTCATAGTGACCCGGTCCAGGTGGACGGACTTTCACGGCACAACCCCTTCTACCCCCATTGCAGGGAAGGATTTGCAATTACCGTACCAGCTCCACGGCAAGGCAAACGCCTGTTATTGACGTCCAAAGCGTCCATTCTGGTGCAATACATCACATCCAGTGAATCCAGGGCGCACCAAACAAGTGCGAGCGATCCAATGATGCACTGCCATCGTATAAGCTTCGTGACAAACCTGGAGCGGATGCCATGACCACGCAGCATCCCCCCACCCTTGCTGCCCACCCATGGAGCCCGCATGACCGCCGAGCACTGGACCCTGATCGCCAACGGACAGGTCATGACCTGCCCCAGCGGCCTGCTACTGGACACACAAACCCTGCAACAACTGCTCGGCTGGCACATCAGTGACAACACGCTGTGTCGTGATGATCGCTGCCTGCCCCTCAGCATGCACCCGCAACTGCTGCGTGATAACCACATCGACCTGCCGACCCTGTGCCAGCTGCTGAACCGGCCGCTGGCCATTGATGACACGCACCGCATCGCCAGTATCGGCGACGCACCGGAAGACAACATCGCTGCCCATGGCCGTGCCCCCGACTTCACCCTGCCCGATCATCTCGGCACGCCGCATTCGCTCAGCGATTACTTCGGCCAGAAAATCCTGCTGGTGGCCTGGGCCAGCTGGTGCGGCTGCCGTGAGGATTTACCGGTCTGGCAATCGTTGTACGAGCAATACCGCGACCAGGGCTTTATGGTGATCACCGTCGCCGAAGATGCGCGCGATGCCGATGCCTTGCCATTCATCGAAAAAGCCAAACCGACACACCCTTCCCTGATCGATAACGATCACATCGTGTCACAACGCTACGGCTTCATTAATGTGCCTACCGTGACCTGGATTGATGAAGACGGCACGATCGTGCGGCCGCCACGTGTCGAGCATGGCAGCAATATGTTCCAGTTTGCCCACGGGCTCGACTGCGAGCCCCATCTCGAAGCCCTGCAACACTGGATTGAAACCGGCGAAACCGATTTCAGCCAGCAATCGGTGAGCGACGCCATCGCACCACCCACCTTCGACGAACAACTCGCCCGCGCCGAACATGCCCTCGCCTGGCAGCTGTACCAGCGCGGCGAACATGACGCCGCCAAACAACACTGGGAACAGGCAATCGCCCTGTCACCGCATGACTGGACCATCCGCCGCGGCTCGATGTGGCTGCGTGGTGAGGACCCCTTCGGCGACGACTTCTTCCGTGTCTGGGAAGAGTGGGAACAGGCCGGCAAACCGGATTACGCTTCGCTGGCTGAACAGCGCCAGCGCAAGGCCTGATGCTGATTTGCTCCTGACCCGATTTGCTCCTGACCTTGATTTGCTCCTGACCTTGATTTGCTGGGAATGGCGCTTTCCGGTACCGTAAGCGGCCCACGATCCTGCCACCGGAGAACACGCCCATGAGCAACAAGCCCGAGATCGATTTCAGCCTGGATGCCAGCGGCCTCTACCGTGAAGACGTGTTCACCGATGGCAAGGCCGGCACCATCCGCCGCATGACCCCGGTCACCGCCGATGGCGCCGACGACAGCTCACGCCCGGTGGTGTACCAGGGCCAGGCGCAGGTCTACACGCCGGCTGGCGTATTACCGATCCACTTCGAGCTCGACGGCCCGTCACTGGCCGAAGCGGTTGCCCAGTTTGGTGATGCCGCCCAGAAAGGCCTCGAGGAAACACTGAAAGAACTGCAGGAAATGCGCCGCCAGGCCGCCAGCCAGATCGTCGTGCCCGGTGCCGGTGGCGCCGGTGGCATGCCCGGTGGCGGCAAGATCCAGCTGCGCTAAACCAGGCTAGATCACGCCGCTGGCCAGGCCGATCCCGACCAGCCCCAGCATCACCGCCGTGAGTGCCTGCACCCATTCATGGCGGACTTTCTTCAGGTAGCGGCTGCCGGCATAACTGCCAATAAACGCCGACACCGTCGCGGCCAGCACCACCGGCCAGACGCCGGCTTCCGACACCGCTGAGGCCTGCACTGCAAAAAACGCCACCCCGTACACCAGCAAGCGCGTGATATCGACACCGATCGCGATCATTGCCTGTGTCGCGGCGAACGCCGCCGGTGTCATGCCCTGGGAGCGCAGGAACAAGGCCCGCAAGGCTCCCTGGTGCCCGGACAAGCCACCAAAAAAACCGGAGGCAATACCACCCATCCACAAGACACGGGTGCCCGGCGTAAACCGCCCCAGCGGTTTCAATTCCAGCAGCAGGAAACCGAGGATCAATATCCCCATGGTGAATTTCAGCGGCGTGATGGCACACACCCGCTCGCCCCACTGCCATACCCACCATGGCGCCAGCCCCGATAACTGCAGCAACAGCAACGCTCCCGGCAAGGCCGCCACAATGGCCGGCACGCCAAAACGCAGCAACACCGCACGATCAACCTCGCGGAACAGCAAACCGGCCTTGAAGACATTGTTCAGCAAATGCACCACGGCCGTGGCCGCTACCGCCACCGGCAACGGGAAGAACAGCGCGAACACCGGCATCAACAGGCTGCCCAAACCAAAGCCGGAAAACAGAGTCAGTCCTGCGACCAGTAACGCGGCCAGGCAAATCACCCACATCATCATCGTCGCTCCCCCAGGTACCGTGCATCATCATACCGTTTTGCCATGACATCATCGTGACGACCACTGTGGTGTGGCGGTATGCTTGCAAGACAAGGGTTCATTGTGCCGGCAAGCCTGTCACGACTTGCTGCATCGCATCAAGGTACACGATTGTTATGTGCGGTATCGTTGGCGTCACCGGGGCTGGCCTGCAAGGCAGCATGATTGATGACGCGCTCCAGCAATTGCAGCACCGCGGGCCGGATGGCCGTGGGGTGTACCTGAATCCCGAACAGACCCTGTTACTCGGCCACACACGACTGGCCATCATCGATCCCGCCACGGGCCAGCAACCCCTCTGCAGTGACAGTGGGGATATCGTCATTGCCTGCAATGGCGAGCTGTATGGTTTCGAAGCCATACGCGAATCCCTGCAGGCGCAAGGTCATCACTTCCATACCCGCAGTGACAGCGAAGTGATCCTCGCCCTCTATCGTGAACACGGCCTGTCGTTCTTCGAACACTTGCGTGGCGAATTTGCCTTCCTGTTATACGACCGCCGTGAACAGTGCCTGCTGGCCGTGCGTGACCGGCTCGGGATCAAACCGCTGTTTTATGCCAGGCACCATAACGGCCTGGTGTTCGCCTCCGAAGCCAAAGCCCTGTTCGCCACTGGCCTGGTGCAGGCGCAATTCAATATCGCCGACATCCGCGACATGCAGGCAGCCGCCTGGGTCGACAGTGTGTTTGATGGCGTTCTTGCCGTGCCGCCCGCACATTACCTGCGCGTCGACCTGGCCGACCACAGCGTCACTTGCTTGCCGTATTGGTCGCTGCCACTGGAAGCCAGCCCTTTCGAGGGCAGTGAAGCAGCAGCCCGCGAACAATTGTTTGCCCTGCTGGATGACAGTGTGCGCTTGCGCCTGCGCGCCGATGTGCCGGTGGGCATTGCGCTCAGTGGCGGCCTCGATTCGGCAACCGTTGCCGCCCTGGCCTGCCGGCATGCACCCCAACCCTTACCCGCGTTCAGCATTGCTTTCCCGGACACCCCGCAAATGGATGAATGCCGGGCCGCACAGGAAACCGCTGCATGGCTCGGCATGCAACACCATGTCATCCGTGGTGATGAAGCCGGTTTGCTGGCTCGGCTGGAGACCGCGCTCTGGCACAGCGAATTACCCACCCAATCCCTGAACGGTGTTGGCAAGTTATTATTGGCAGAAGTCGCCGCCACACAGGTGAAAGTGCTGTTGAGCGGCGAAGGCAGCGACGAGTTATTCCTCGGTTACCCGTATTTCCGCACGCCCTCCCGGCAACGTCCGCCGTACTGGCATCGTTGGCTGTTCCGGCGCGAACACCGTTCACGGCTGGTGATGACCGCGGTCGGCCATCGCTCCTGTACAGCGCTCGAAGCCAGGCCGGCCAACCCTGACCCGCTATTGCAGAAACAATACTTTTCCATCCGTGGACGACTGCTGTCGTATATCCTGACACTGATCGGTGATCGCAGTGAAATGGCGCACTCGCTGGAAGGCCGGGTGCCGATGCTGGATCATCATTTGCTGGCATTCGCTTTCCGCATCCCGCCGCAATGGAAATATCGTGAGCACCCTGGTCCCGGCCAGTGTGCTGACAAGGCCATCCTGCGTGACACCGTGCGCGACATCATTCCGCCAGCTGTCTACCAGCGCCCCAAACGGGGTTACCGGGCCCCGCCACTGGTCCTGCGCAAGGGACGCCACGCCACCCTGGATCGCCTGATGGACGATTACCTGTCAGCCGCCTGCGTGCAGGAAGCCGGCGTGTATTCGCCCATCACCATCCGCTTGCTGCGATGCTTGCGCGCCTGCCTGCCCGATCGCCTGCGGTTGGCCCGGCGCATCGACCGGCAACTGTTCTATGTGATGACCGTGCACATCCTGCACCGCCAGTTCATCGCCGGGCGCACAGCACCTGCGCCATAAAAGCCGCAAGGCCCGCTGGCGCGGGCTTGTGATGCATCAACAAAACCACTGCCACTATTGGCTTTCGCCACGGCCGCTCGGTATGCTGCTGGCATGACGCAAGCCCCCGACACCAGCACAGACGCCGCCATCCATACGGCCAACCAACTCGCCGCGCAAGGCCAGTGGGCCGAGGCCATTGATACCTTGGGTGCCGCCAACCGCGAACAGCCCGACCTTGCCCGCGAGCAACGGCTGATTGAATTGCGCCTGCAAGGTTATGAAAACGGCAACTGGCCAGAGAGCCAGGCCGCATGGCCGCCTTACACCGATGATGTGTTTGCCGATGTTACCGGCATCCCCGAAATCACCGCCGCGCAACTCGATGCACACGCACTGGCGAGCGGCGTGCTGCATCACGGCAGCCTGCTGGTGCGGCAACTGGTACCGGATCACATCATCACGCAACTGAAAGATGACATTGATAAGGCGCTCGCCGGCAAGGAAGCGTTTGCACAAGGCAAACGCACACCGACGCCGTGGTTTGCACCACTGCCTTACCTCAACAACAAATATAAACTCGGTGTCGGTCGCAAGTTCATTGCCGACACCGGCGGCATCTGGGCGGCGGATTCACCGCGCGGCATGGCGCATGTGATGGAGTTGTACCGCCAACTGGGTTTGCGCATGATCTTGCAAGACTATCTCGGCGACACGCCTTGCGTGTCGGTGCGCAAATGGGTGTTGCGCCGCGTTGCGCCGCTCGAGGGTGAACCGGACTGGCACCAGGATGGCCGCTTCATGGGTGAAGATGTGCGCAGCGTGAATCTGTGGATTGCACTGAGCGACTGCGGCGGTGACTCTGACACGCCCGGTATCGACATCGTGCCGAAGCGACTCGACCACATCACACCGACCGGCACCCATGGCGCGCGTTTCGACTGGACCGTTGGCCCTGCACTGGTGCCGGAAGCCTACCCCGATGCACCAGCCGTGCGGCCTGCATTCAAAGCCGGCGATGCACTGTTCTTTGATCACATGAACCTGCACCGCACCGCCTGGTCACCGACCATGCGCCACAACCGCTACGCGATTGAATGCTGGTTCTTCGCCGCCGGCATGAGCCCGCTGCAGCAGATACCGATGTTGCTGTGAGTGCAACAGCGCCCGCCTGTTGGAAGCACCTGATCAATGGCTTGGCTGGCCTGCTGGCCATATGCGTACTTATCAACATCGCCGCACCCGCCACCGTTCCGGCAGAGGTCACCTTGTTCCTGCTGGGCTGCCTGATCACCCTCGGCACGAGCTATTCCGTTCGCCACCCCGGCAGCTCACTGTTCCGTTTGTCGCCAACCGACGAGCACGCCTTTCGCGTTACCTCGTGGGTGATAAGCCTGCTGCTGGATATCGTCTTGGTAGGCGCGTTCCTCAAAATACCCCAGTTGGATACAACCTTGCTGTGGCTGTTCGCGCCCATCATGGCCTTGCCGCTATTGGTCTGGCCGTGGCCGCGCTAAGCCACAAAACCAATGCTTGCGCCCAAACCGTTGATCGAAGGATACTTTCAGGGAAATCAGCGGTGTCGCTATAAGGCGTTATAACGACACAAGGAAAACTGTAGCAACGACAGCTGTCGTTGAATCAAATGTTAGCTGTCAGGAGAAATCCATGAGCACTGTTCTTTGGGCGAACCATCTCCTCAATAATGGCGAGGTGGCATCAGACGAAAGTGACAAATGGGCACTGTACAAGCACACGGAAAAGCTCGACAAATTAGCGAGTGCCGCGAAGGTAGAACCGTTTTCCAGCCTGCTCGATCACACCGATATCGAATTCAACATGGGCGACGACGAGCTGCCTGATGGAATGAAATCGACGAAGGAGCTAATGGCGCACGAGGGAGTGTGGAAATCGGCCGATGACGCACTCGCGATTCTCAATGGACTCCTTGCTGTAATCAGTTCTGAGAAGCCGAGATTTGGTGTAATAACGAGCGACTATGACGTGGTCGTTGCTGAGCTGTCCGAGAGCATTGAGTATGCAAAGAAGGCGAGCGAAGTGGGCGCCAAGTTCAATTTCTCGGTTGTGATGTGACATGACAGCTAACAGGTCATCAACCCGAACTCGCAAACCCCCTAACCCCCTTCATGGCCTTTTCTATCGTAATTGAGTGGAACAACTGGGGCCAGGGTAACATTTCCTTTAGAATGAACTTCCCATCAGCAAATCACTGGTTAGCCACATGAACGACACCTCCTCACTGCCCGCCCTGCCTGATCGCCTGTCGTGCAACCCGTCCAGCCCGCACCATGTGGAAGCCATTTTTGAGCACACGATCGGCATTCGCCTGAATGGCAAGGAACACACCAATGTCGAGGAATACTGCATCAGTGAAGGCTGGGTGAAGATCCCCTCGCCTAAAGCGCTCGACCGCCATGGCCGGCCGCTGTTGATCAAGCTGAAAGGGGCGGTTGAGGTCTTTTACAAATAAGCCATTTGTCTCGCGCTGCCTGGCTTGCCTTGCAGCAAGACGGATACACCCGCTACAAGGAATACCCCATGGACTTTTCGCGCTTCAACGCAGCAGATACCCAAGCCGTCATCGCATTGTTTACCGATGTGTTCTCCGCATCGGAAGGTGACGCCGAGGGGCGCCGCATTGGCCAACTGGTTTCGGCACTGGTGGCAGGCACGCCGCCGCAAGACTTGCTCGGCTATGTTGCGCGGGCAGCGGATGGCAATATCGTTGGCTGCATTTTTTTCAGTCGCTTTTGGGTGCCGGATGGGCAAACGGCCTTCCTGCTGTCACCGGTCGCCATTGCCACGCCCGTACAAGGCACGGGTATTGGCCAGCAACTGATCCGTTACGGCTTGCAACAGCTGGCATCGTTGGGTGTTGCGCTGGTGTTCACCTATGGCGACCCGGCGTTTTATGGGAAAACCGGTTTCATGCCCATCAGCGAACAGATAGTGGCTGCACCCTGTGCCATGAGCCAACCGGAAGGCTGGCTCGCACAGTCACTGGATGGCCGCCCTGTCGCACCCATGCACGGTGCGACTCGTTGCGTGGATGCCCTGGCCGATCCCCAGTACTGGTAGGCCCGATAGCGGAACGAAGGTATCTGGCATACTGCTTGCCTGTTCATGGCTGGTACTTACCGGCGCTATAGCCGCCGCCATCATTAATCCGCCAG
>SBFY01000137.1 GCA_006227085.1 Gammaproteobacteria bacterium | reverse complement strand
CCAGGGCGCGACAGTGACCTGCCTGCCTGATAGGGTAGGCATGGCATGATCAATAGCACAGCAGGGGCATGATGCAAAAAACTGTCTTTACCACACCGGTCGTGAATCACCTGTTCCGTGCGGTTGCGCGCCTGTTTTTACGCGTATCGGGTTGGCGGGTGGTGGGTGAATTGCCGGCCGATACACCCAAGTATGTGCTGATTGGTGCACCGCACACCAGTAACTGGGATTTCCCGCTCATGTTGGTGGCCGTATTGCACAAACAGCTCGACGTTCGCTGGATGGGCAAGGATGCCTTGTTCCGTGGGCCGATGGGGCCAGTCATGCGTTGGCTGGGCGGTATCGCGATTGATCGCAGCCAGGCAAATGGTCTGGTGGGGCAGATGGTGGATGTGTACCGGCAATCAGAATCCATGATCGTGACGATTCCACCGGAGGGAACGCGCAAGAAAGTCGAGCGCTGGAAAACCGGTTTTTACTGGATTGCCCATGAGGCCGGCGTGCCCATTGTCCTGGGGTTTGCCGATTTCGGGAAAAAAGAAGTCGGGTTTGGGCCGGTTTTCCATACCAGCGGCGATATCGATCGTGACATGCCCTTGATCCAGGCCTTTTACAAGGACAAGCAGGGCAGGCATCCGGAGTTGTTCTGATCGTTACTTGCCGGCGAAATAACGGCTGCCGTCGAGGTTCTTGTTCATGTGGTAACCGATGGTTTCGAAGTCCTGGCTGGTGTAGAACTTGTGTGAGCGCGTGTTGGTGACGTAGGTGTCCAGCATCAGCACATCGCAGCCTTCTTTGCGTGCGAGAATTTCAACGCTCTCCATCATGCGCTGGCCAATGCCGCTGCAGCGCTGTGCGGGATGGACAAACACATTATCGACTTCCATGTAACGGCCGCAATAAAACTTGGTGCCACTCCAGAGTCCGCACATCGCCACGAGCGTGTTGTTGCCAAAACCTCCCATGCAGCGGTAGCCGTGATGACGCATGTGCTGCAGCCGTTGCGCGAGCACATCAGCAGGCAGCGACGGGTTCAGGATCGCAACCAATGGCAGGATGATCGGCAGTTCTTCCGGGTCTAGCAGGCGGAATGTGATGTCCATGAAAAAAGCCCCGTGGTCAGACGGGGCTCATTGTACGCAAGAAGCGGGTTAGTCAGTGAATACCGGTGTTAGCCCGGCATCCCACAGGATCACCGTGACGCCCATCAGCACCATGAACATCACCATGGCCACACCCAGCACTGCACTGGCGAACAGGAAGCCGCGATCCTCGGGGACTTTCATCATGATCGGGATACCGGTGTAGAGCAGGTAAACGCCGTGGGCGATAGCCACGAATGACACCAGCAGGTCGATGGTGAAGTTCGGGTAAAAACCCACCACACCAGCGATAAAGAACGGGGTTGCAGTGAAACCGCTCAGTGCCACGCCTTTGACAAGCGAAGACTGTGCGCCATAGGTTACCGACATCCAATGCACCAGGTACCCAATGCCGGTTAATGCGCCCAGTACACACACGTACATGGCCACCGCAATGCCCAATGCGCTGCCATGGGTCAGTTTCAGGGTGTCGCCATCGCCAATGGACCAGCCGACCTGTGTGGTGCCGTAAT
This sequence comes from Gammaproteobacteria bacterium, assembly GCA_006227085.1. Classification (GTDB taxonomy): domain Bacteria; phylum Pseudomonadota; class Gammaproteobacteria; order Pseudomonadales; family M0112; genus M0112. The sequence continues at coordinate 15,453 of SBFY01000137.1, read as the reverse complement.
ACCAGGCAACGGACGGAATGATGGCCAGCAGGATCGGGTATGCCAGGTTGAGGGCGAGTTGGCTGTCACTTTGGGCAGCAATGGCGCGCCATTGTTTGCGTGGCTGGAAGATCAAACCAAAAGCATGATGGATCATGGGTATCGTCCTGTGATTATTGTGATATACCCTAGCAGGTCACCGGCAAACCGGGTTGACCTGTGTCAATGGGCGATTACTCGCCCTCTTCACCGTCCACCATCAAGCGCAGGGTGTCGGGTTTCAGCAGTTCCAGTTCCTTGTTATCCACGGCAATCAATTCCAGTTTCTGGAAGCGGCTGAATACCCGGCTGACGGTTTCCACGGTCAGGCCCAGGTAATTGCCGATGTCGGTGCGAGACATGGGCAGGCGAAAGCGGGTGGCAGATAATTTGCGTCGTGCCTGCCGCGATGAAATGCTGAGCAACAATGCCGCGATGCGCTGTTCGGCACTGTTCTTGCTCAGCAGCGTAATCAATTCCTGGTCCTGGGTGATTTCCTGGCTCATCAATTGGAAGAAATGCCGTTGCAGGCTGGGGATCCGGGTTGACAGGTCGCCCAGGTTCTCAAACGGTATCTCGCAAACGGCCGAGGTTTCCAGTGCCTTGGCCGAGCTGCCATGGCGATGCTTGCTGATGCCATCCATGCCCAGCACTTCACCGGGCAGGTAAAAGCCGGTGACTTGCTCCTTGCCATCATTGGTGATGCTGTAGCACTTGATGGCACCGGCACGGACTGCGTAAACCGAGGTGAAAGGGTCATTGGCGTGGTAGAGGTGTTCACCTTTGCGCAATGGCCGGCCGCGCTGGATGATCTTGTCGAGCTGGTCGATCTGGTCCGTTTCCAGCGCGATGGGCAGGCAGATGGTATTGAGACGGCAATTGCCACAATTGACCTGCATGTCATGGTGGCAGTGCTTCTTGTTTTCGCTTGGGCATGGGTTAGTGCTGGTGGTCATGCTCGGCTCCCCGTTATGGTGCGTCCATTATAGGGAAAGCCGGGAAAGTGTGCCCATCGTCCAAATGGACGATCAGATGATGCGGGAGTGGATCCGTTTGCCGACTTCTTTTGTCAGGTATTCATCAAAGATGGCGCATATGGCCCGTACCAGTACGCGACCGGATTCAGTGACATCAATGGATTGGGGGGTCAGGACCACCAGGCCGTCATTGGCCATGTCTGCCAGGCTGGCCAATTCATCACGGAAATGGGCATGGAAATCAATGCCGTGGGCCGCTTCGATGGAGGGAATGTCGAGCCGCATCTGGCAGGCCAGGGCCATGATGACATCCCGCCGCAGCAAGTCCTCACGATTCATCATTACGCCACGCTCAATCGGCAGGTGGCCTTGTTCAATGGCTGACTGGTAAGCGTCCACGGTTTTCAGGTTCTGTGCATACAGGTTGCCGACCGTCCCGATGGATGACACGCCTAACCCGACCAGGTCAGGTGCCTTGCAGGTGGAATAGCCCTGGAAATTGCGTTGCAGGTAGCCCGAGCGTTGGGCCAGTGCCAGATCATCGGATTCTTTCACAAAATGATCCATGCCAATGAAGCGATAGCCCTGCGCGACCAGCGTCTGCGCCACATGGTGGAACATGGCCAATTTTTCTTCTGGTGTGGGCAGGCGCCGCCGGTCGATTGAACGTTGGGTCGGGAAACGATCCGGCATATGGGCATAGTTGTAGAGTGAAATGCGTTCCGGTGACAGGGCCAGGACCTTGTCGACTGTGTCGGCCATGGTGCTTACGGACTGTTCGGGCAAGCCGTAGATCAAGTCAAATGAAATGGAATGGAAATTGAAACGGCGGGCTGCGTGCACCAGCGTTTCCACCATGCTGTATGGCTGCAAGCGGTTGATGGCTTGTTGCACGGCGGGATCAAAATCCTGGATGCCCATGCTGAGGCGATTGAAGCCCAGGCCTTTCAGCAGCGCCAATGTGCCGGTTTCGCAGCTGCGCGGATCGATTTCAATCGAGTACTCACGCTGCGGTGAGTCGGTCAGTTTGAAATGCGTTGCCAGGTTGTGCATCAACTCCGTCATTTCGGCATGGTTCAGGTAGTTGGGCGTGCCGCCGCCCCAGTGCAATTGCATGATGGTGCGACGCTGGCCGAACAATTTGCCTTGCATGGCAATTTCCTGGTTCAGGCAATCCAGGTAGTGACGCAACGGTGTGCGCTGCTTGGTGACGATTTTATTGCAGGCACAGTAATAACAAATGTCCTTGCAGAACGGTAAATGCACATACAGGGATAAGGGAGCAATGCTGTTGCGCAGGCCGGCGATCGCTGACCGGTATGCCTGTTCGCCGGTGGCTTCGGAAAATTGCAAGGCAGTCGGGTATGACGTGTAGCGGGGACCCGCCTTGTCATACTTGGCAATCAGTTCCGGGTGCCAGGGAAAATCCTGTGCGTTGCTGGTTTGGGTGAGGGCCATGCGTGTGTCCTGGTTACGGTGCTTACGGTACGGGGTTTGGGCAAGGGGTGTGTTGATGTGCGTCAAGCGGTTTTGGTGCGCGCTTGCCACAGGGTGTTTGCTTGACACAAGTCAATGAGAAAGGTGTGGTCTTGCAGGAGGATGATCCCACCTAAACATGACTTCGGGGGAAGTAGTATGAAAGCATTGAAATTGGCCACGGCTATTGCTGCATTGTCTGTCGCGGGTTCAGCCCTGGCGTATGAAGGCGGGGACATGATCCTGCGTGTAGGTGCAGCCATGGTTGATCCGGATGCCAGCAGCAGCACGGTCAGCCTGAATGGTGGCGCATTGCCGGGTTCCAGCGTTGATGTCAATGATGATACCCAGGTGGGCATTACCTTTACTTATATGCTCAACGAACATTGGGGTCTGGAATTGCTGGCAGCTTCTCCCTTCAAGCATACGGTGAGTGGTCAAGGCGGTATCCTGAACAGTTTGGGGCTGGGTGATATCGCTGACGTGAAGCACTTGCCGCCCACCCTGAGTGCGCAGTACTACTTTGCTGATGCAGACAGCAAGTTCCAGCCGTATGTCGGTGCCGGCGTGAACTTCACCACCTTCTTTGATGAGGAAGCCAGCAGCCAGTATGAGACGGTGTTTGGCCCATCCAGCGTGTCACTGGATGATTCCTGGGGCTTGGCTGCGCAGGCTGGTTTTGATTACCAGATCGCTGAAAACCTGCGTGTCAATGCTGCGGTGTGGTACATCGACATCAGCACCGATGCCACCATCCGCTCACCGGGTACCGTGGTCAAGACCTCAGTGGATATTGACCCGCTGGTGTACATGGTCGGTATCGCCTTGGCGTTCTGATCCCTTGCTTTGGTAAAGCAAAAAAAGCCCGCCAGATGGCGGGCTTTTTTTGTTCACGGATTGTTCACGGGTGATGATGGGAATGCGGGTCTGAAACCTCGTGCTGGTGTGACGCCTCATGGTGTTGATGCGACGAGAGCAGTGGCATGCCGAGTGTCCATATCCCGAACAGGATAACGAGAAGGCCTGTCAGTTGCCGGAAGCCTTTGGTGCGCAGCAATCCTTGCAGCCGTGATGCCAATACCCCGGTCGCCAGCATCGCCGGCAAGGTACCAATGCCAAACAGTGCCATTAGCGCACTGGCTTGCCATGGGCTGCCTTGGCTGCTGGCCCAGGCCAGTGCGCTGTACACCAGTCCGCAGGGCAACCAGCCCCAGACAATGCCGGTACCGATGGCTTGCCAGAAATGGCCATGATGGATGGCGGCCAATGAAGGTTTAGGCAAGGTTTTCCAGATCTGTTGCCCAACCCGTTCCAGCGGTGCCAGCCAATTGGCCCAGCCTGCCAGATACACACCCATGGCGATCAGCAACGCGCCAGCCAGTACCCGCACGGCCGGCATGGCGGCAGGCCATTGCGCCAGCACGAGGGCAATCAAGCCGCCAAACAGGCCACCGATCAGTGCATAGCCGAGGATGCGGCCGAGGTTGTAAGCGAGCAGGATAGTGAATGAGGGCTTTTCCTGACGCAGGCTGAGCGCAGCCATGATGCCGCCGCACATGCCGAAGCAATGCACATTGCCTGCCAGCCCCAATAACAGGGCCGTCAGCCAGATACAGGGTTCAAGGGTTGTCATGGTCATCACCGCCGGCCTGGTTTTTCGTTGCCGCTGATGGTTCGTCAAACAGGATGCGCGAGGCTTCGCGGTCAAGGTCATCGTATTGCCCCGAGCGTACAGCCCACAGCAAGATGGCTGCGGCGACTGCAATCAGCACAATCCCGATCGGTACCAGCAGGTACAGGCTTTCCATGTCAACGTGACCTCATCAGGCGCATGGCATTCAGTGTCACCAGCAAGGAGCTGGTGGTCATGCCAATTGCCGCTAGCCAGGGTGGCACCCAGCCCATCGCGGCCAAGGGAATGATGCTGGTATTGTACGCTGCTGCCCATACCAGGTTCTGGCGAATGATGTGACGTGTGCGGTGCGCTGTCTCGAGTGTGGCCAGCACCAGCGTGAGCTGGTCTTTCATCAGCAAGACATCCGATTGCAAGCGGGCCAGTGGTGTCGCACCGGCCATCGCAAAAGAGACGTCGGCAGTCGACAGCACGGCCGCATCATTGACACCGTCACCCACCATCATGACCTGCAGGCCACGCGCCTGTTCGTCACGAATGGCCTGTTGTTTGTCCTCAGGAGAAGCACCCGCTTGCACCGAGTCCATGTGCAAGGCGGTGGCAATGCGCTGGCCCTGCAGGGAGGGGTCACCCGTCAGTAATCCGGTGCTGATGTCTTGGGCGCGCAAGCGGTTGATGGTGTCGGCGGCATCGTCACGCAGGTTGTCCTGCAGTGCAAACCAGGCCAGCACGTGCTGGGCATCGGCCAGGCCGATCCAGTGATGATCGCTGTCGGGTGCCTGGCTGCCAAGGAACCCGGCATGACCCAAACGGTAACGGACGCCATCAATGATCCCGGAAACACCCATGCCCGGATGCTGCTGGCAATCACTGGCCAGCGGCGCATCTTCATGCATAAAGGCATGGGCAACGGGATGGTTGCTGTCACGCTCGAGTGCTGCCGCAATGCGCAGGCAGGTTTCGGCCTTGTGGTCACCGCAGGTGTGCACGGCGTGTACGCGCAAATCGCCATGGGTGAGGGTGCCGGTCTTGTCGAACAATGCGCGCCGGATGCGTGGCAGGGTTTCGAGCACATGGGCGCGGGTGATCAATACCCCGCGTTGTGCCAGTGCGTAGGTGGCGGCACTCATGGCAGTCGGCGTGGCCAATGACAGTGCACACGGACAGCTGGCGACCAATACGGCGAGGGTCGCGGCCATGGCGGCGTCGGCGCCCGTTTCCCACCAGTAAAACGCCGTCAAGGCTGCGCAGGCGATCACGACGATCACGAACACACTGGAGAGGCGATCAGCCATCTGCACGGTTGCGGGTTTGGAAGACAAGGCCTGTTGCAGGTGCTGTTGCATCAGGGCCACACGCGATTGCTGCTGGCTGGTGGTGGCGCGCAGTACCAGGATCTGGTCGTGGTTGATGGTTCCGGCCAGCACATGATCACCGGGGCCGCGTGATTGTGGCAGGGATTCACCGGTCAGCACGGCTTCGCTGATGCTGCTATGGCCTGACTCAATGATGCCATCCAGCGGGATGGCTTCGCCGGGGAGGACTTGCACCCGGTCACCGGCGGACAAACTGATGGCCGGGACGGTGGTGCTGTGGCCGCTGTCTTCCACGCGATGGGCTTGCCAGGGCAGGGTGCTGCTGCGGATCAGGCTGTGTTGCCGGTTGCGGTGACGCAGCCGCATTTCCAGGTGGCGACCTGCCAGTAGCAGGAAAGTGAACATGGCCACCGAATCAAAATACACGTGCTCGCTGTGCCAGAGCGTGCCGATGACTGAAGCAAGAAAGGCACCGGCAATGGCCAGTGAGACCGGCAGGTCCATGGTGGCGGTACGTTCGCGCAATCCGGCCAGTGCATTGCGGTAAAACGGCCATGCAGCCCAGGTCGCCACTGGCAAGGTGAACAGCAGGCTGACCCAGCGGAACAGGTCACGCCAGCGGGTTTCCATGCTGCCATCATCGCCGGCATACAGCGCTGCAGCCATCATCCCGGTTTGCATCATGGCAAGGCCTGCCACTCCCATGCGTTGCAGGCTGCTGCGGTTTTCCCGTTGCTGCATTTGCAGCAAGGCTTCCGGGTGCCAGGGGCTCAGGCGGTAACCCAATTGCTCGACATCGCGTGCCAACTGGCCAAGGCTTTGCGAACCCGGTTTCCAGTGGATCCACAGGGATTGGTCACTCAGGCTGACATGTGCATCCAGCACGCCATCACGGTGTTGCAGGCGTGATTCAACCAGCCAGGCACAGGCAGCGCAGTGCAAGCCTTCGACGGCGAGACGTGCGCTGCAGTGTTGTGCAGCATCGGTGCTGACCAGTTGCGATTGGAATTCGGGGTTATCAAACGGATGCCGGTCATCGTCGGTGTGTTCCGGGCGATTGCCGGGTTTGTCGCGCAGGCGATAGTAATTATCCAGGCCGTTATGGTGGATGATGTCTGCCACGGTTTGGCAGGCCGGACAGCAGAATGCGCGCGATTGGCCATCGATCACCTGTTGCCAGTGACTGCCGGCCGGGATGGGCAATGCGCAGTGGTAACAGGTGTCCGGCGACATGTCAGGGCTGGAGCAGGCTTTCGCTGCCCGTTTCCCAGCGGCCACGCACACGCCATGCGGGTGTCTCGTCAGGCAGGGATTCCACGCTCATGTACCAATGGTTGGCATCGCCCAGCGGCAGGGCGCCGGTCTGGGCGATGCCGTTGTCGAGCAGGACGATACGCTCGATATCGGCATCGTGACGGGTCGGGTGCTGCAAATGCAATTTGATGTGCGAAGGCAAAGGCTGTTGTGCGCGCATGCGCAATACCAGTCCTTGTGTGTGATCAGGGCTGACGGTGACCTGGATGCCCAGGGTGCGGGCAACTTCGTCACGTGCGTTAATCTGGTTAATGGCCATGCCATCCTTGAACCAATCGTCATTGACGACCGGATCGGGGTGCTTGAGGGCAATCGTGATGGTCACAATACAGGCGATGACAACAGTGCCGGGCAGGGCAATCAGTAACCACGGCCAGAATTGCCGGTACCAGGGGGGTGCGTTAGCCATGTCATCTTGCATAGGGATCACATCGGGCCGATAAAGCGGCTTTCTCGGGTTTTCTGCAGGCTGCCATTGTCGGCGGCTTGCAACTGGAACTCAAATGGCCGGCTACCCTGGATGCTATCGGCGCCTGCTTCCAGGCGGACGGGCAGGTCGCGCACTTCGCCAGCATCCAGCGTGATCGGCAAGTCGGCGAGGACGGTCGCCTCAATCCCATTCACGGTCACCGTAAAGCGGTGGCTGGTGCGGTCCATGTTCATGATGCGGAGTGTGTAGACGTTTTGCACACTGCCGGAATCGGTTTTGATGAACAACTGGTTACGGTCGCGGATGACATCGAAACCGATCGGTGAACGGGTGGCCAGCGAATACACCAACAGGCTCGACATGGCCAGGATGCCGATGGCATAGCCAACAGGCTTCAAGCGTAGCCAATGGTGTTCTTCACCGTCCAGTTGGTGCTCGGTGGTGTAACGGATCAGCCCGCGGGGATAGTGCATCTTGTCCATCACGGAATTACAGGCATCAATGCACAAGGCGCAGGTGATGCACTGGTATTGCAGGCCATTACGGATATCGATGCCGGTGGGACAGACTTGTACGCAGAGTTCGCAATCCACGCAGTCACCGAGACCCTGTTCGCCGCGGGCGGCATCGCGTTTGCGCGAACCGCGGGGTTCGCCACGCTGGCTGTCGTAGGAGACGATCAGGGTGTCCTTGTCGAACATCACTGACTGGAAGCGCGCATACGGGCACATGTACATGCAGACCTGCTCACGCAGCCAGCCGGCGTTAATGTAAGTCGTCCAGGTAAAGAAACCGATCCAGAACATCGCCCAGGGGTGCAGGTCCAGCCGGATGATTTGCCACACCAGTTCTGGTGCCGGGATGAAGTAACCGATGAACGTGAAGCCGGTAGCGAAAGCCACGGTCACCCACATGCTGTGTTTCAGGTACTTGCGAAAGAACTTATTGGCGGACCATGGGGCTTGGTCAAGCTTGATGCGCTGGTTGCGGCTGCCTTCGGTCTTCTGTTCGATCCACATGAAGATCGCTGTCCACACGGTTTGCGGGCAGGTGTAGCCGCACCACACCCGGCCAGCCAGCGAGGTAATGAAAAACAGGCCGAAGGCTGCAATCATCAAAAACCAGGCCAGGAAACGGAAATCCTGCGGCCAGAAGGTCATGGTGAGGATGTGGAACTGGCGGGCCGGGATATCGAAATGCACCAGCGGTTCACCGCCCCAGCTCATCCAGGGGATGCTGAAATAGGCAACCAGTATCGGCCAGCCGGTGTAGAGCCGTACTTTCTGGAAAAACCCTTCGATTTTTCGCGTGTAGATTTTTTCGCGACGCTGGTAGAGGTCGACTTCGCTGACTTCGGCAGGTGCTGCATCGACGGGCAGGTTTTCCAGCGGTATGCGGTCTTCAGTCATCGGCAAGGACTCTCATGGCTAGCCTGTAACAAGCAGGATCCATCCATGCTGCGGGTGTTCCCAGTGTACCCCGCCATGCTGTGGCGGGGTATGTGACCGGTTGTCGCGGGTAGTGGGGATTACTGTGCGCCAGCGCCAGCCTGGATCGGTTTCTGTGACAGTGAATACACATACGCCGTGATCAGGTGGATACGCGCTTCGTCCAGCAAGTCCTTGTGTGCCGGCATCTGGCCTTGGCGACCGTTGGCGATGGAGCGGCGGATCTGGCTTTCGGAACCACCATACAACCAGATGTCATCGGTCAGGTCAGGTGCGCCGAACATCGGGTTGCCTTTGCCTTCCACACCATGACAGGCAATGCAGTAGGTGCCGTAGACTGCCTTGCCGGCTTCGGCCAGTGCCGCATCCGTGTCCTGGCCTGACAGCGCTTGCACATAGGCTGTGGCCTGTGCGGTTTTCTCCTCGCCCATGACGGCTCCCCATGCCGGCATTTGGCCCGCACGGCCGTAAGCGATGGAGTGCTTGATGGCGGCTGCATCACCACCATAGAGCCAGTCATTGTCCGTCAGGTTCGGGAACCCATGACTGCCACGGGCATCCGAGCCATGGCACTGGGCACAATTGTTTGCAAACAGGCGTTGCCCCATCTTGGTAGCCTTGGGATCCTGCGCCACGGTTTCAACCGGTTGCGCGAGATAGCCTTCGAACAGCGGGGCATAGGTGCGCTCCGCCTTGTCGATTTCACTTTGCCAGGCTTCTACCTGGGTCCAGCCCAGCATGCCCGGGAATTTGCCCAGACCGGGATAGGCAATCAGGTAGCCGATGGCAAACACGATGCTGGCGAGGAACATGTAGAGCCACCAGGCCGGCAGCGGATTGTCATACTCCTCGATCTCATCGTAAACGTGGCCAGTGGTCTGGCCTTCACCGCGGCCTTTGCGGTTGCCCATCAATAGCCAGGTGCTACCCACGATAGTGGCTACCGTGAGGAAAATGATCCAGGCACTCCAGAAATTACTCATGATGCAGACTCCTGGTCGCGATTCTGTAAAGGCCGTGCAGCCGTGTCATCCGCGAAGGGCAGGTTGGCCGCCTCTTCAAAGTCGGCCTTGCGTTTATCGCTCCACGCCCAGACGCAGACACCGCTGAAGGCGAGGATGGCGAGCAAGGTCCCAATGCCTTGCAGGGTGCCGGTATCCATCAGCGGGTCTCCTTCAGTACGGTGCCAAGCTGTTGCAGGTAAGCGATCAACGCATCGATTTCCATCTTGCCCTGGACAGCGGCTGCAGCACCGGCGATGTCGTCATCGGTGTAGGGCACGCCGACGGTCCGCAAGGCGGAAAGCTTGGCAGCGGTCTGGCTGCTATCCACTTCATGATCAAACAGCCATGGGAACGCAGGCATGTTGGATTCCGGAACCACATCGCGCGGGTTATACATATGGGCACGGTGCCAGGCATCCGAGTAGCGGCCGCCAACACGAGCCAGGTCCGGGCCTGTGCGCTTGGAGCCCCACAGGAACGGGTGCTCGTAGACGAATTCACCTGCCACGGAGTAATGGCCGTAGCGCTCGGTTTCAGCGCGGAAGGGGCGAATCATCTGTGAATGGCAGACGTTGCAGCCTTCACGGATATAGATGTCACGGCCTTCGACTTGCAATGCTGTCAGTGGTTTCAAACCGGCCACCGGTTCGGTGGTTTGCTTGAGGAACATCAGCGGCACGATTTCTGCGAGGCCACCGAAGCTGATGGCCACCACAATCAGTACCATCATCAGGCCGACATTACGTTCAATTTTATCGTGAATCATGCTGCGACCTCCTTGCCAGATTGTGCGGCAGGCATTTTTGCGGTCTTCCAGATATTCCAGGCCATCAGCAACATGCCGGCGAAGAAGATCGCGCCGCCGATCACGCGCACCACATAGCCGGGGTAGCTGGCCGCCACGGATTCGGCAAAGCTGTAAGTGAGGGTGCCGTCAGCGTTATAGGCGCGCCACATCAAGCCCTGCATCAAGCCGTTGACCCACATGGAGGCGATATACAGCACGGTGCCGATGGTCGACATCCAGAAATGGGCATTGATCATGTCGAGGCTGTACATGCGGGCCTTGCCGAACAGGATCGGGATCAGGTGATAGATGGCGCCGATCGACACCATGGCCACCCAGCCGAGGGCGCCGGAGTGCACATGGCCAATCGTCCAGTCGGTGTAATGGGACAGTGCATTGACCGTCTTGATCGACATCATCGGGCCTTCGAAGGTCGACATGCCATAGAACGACAGCGATACCACCAGGAAGCGCAGGATCGGGTCAGAGCGCAATTTATGCCATGCACCCGACAGGGTCATGATGCCGTTGATCATGCCGCCCCAGCTCGGTGCCAGCAGCATCAGCGACATCACCATGCCCAGGCTTTGGGCCCAGTCAGGCAGGGCGGTGTAATGCAGGTGGTGTGGGCCGGCCCACATGTAAATGGCGATCAGTGCCCAGAAGTGCACGATCGACAGGCGATAGGAGTAGACCGGGCGCTCGGCCTGTTTCGGCACGAAGTAATACATGATGCCGAGGAAGCCGGCGGTCAGGAAAAAGCCCACGGCGTTATGGCCGTACCACCATTGCACCATGGCATCGATCGTGCCGGCATAGGCGGAATAGGATTTCGTCAGGCTGACCGGCATTGCTGCACTGTTGACCAGGTGCAGCACAGCGACCGTGATGATAAAGGCGCCAAAGAACCAGTTAGCCACATAGATATGGCTGGTCTTGCGCTTCATGATGGTGCCAAAGAACAGGATCGCGTAGGACACCCACACAATGGTGATCAGGATGTCGATCGGCCACTCCAGTTCCGCGTATTCCTTGCCGCTGGTCCAGCCCATCGGCAGGGAAATGGCGGCGGCGAGGATGACCAGCTGCCAGCCCCAGAACACGATCTGGGCAAGGGCGTCCGAAATCAATCGTGCCTGGCAGGTGCGTTGCACCACATACAATGAGGTGGCGAACAAGGCGCACCCCCCAAAGGCGAAAATCACCGCATTGGTATGCAGGGGGCGCAGGCGGCCGAAATGGAGCCATGGTAGGTCGAAGTTCAGGGCAGGCCAGGCCAGCTGGGCGGCGATCAGGACACCAACCAGCATGCCGACAATTCCCCAGACAACCGTCATGACAGCAAACTGGCGGACAACCTGGTAGTTGTAAGCCGGGTGCTCAAGCGATGCGTGTTGGGTCATGGTAGGGACAATCCTTTCATTGGACGGGGCTGATCATACGACCAGCAAAACTATTGTGGGTTTGGCCTTGCTACCATGCCATGACATAGGTCAATGCGCGTGGTGTTGGGGCCAGTTAACCCGGTTAAAAACAAGGGCATGCGTGCTGGCAACCCCTGCGTGCTTCAGCCCATGCTTCGCTCAATCCGGATGCGTTGCCAGGCGTCCTCGATGTCCCGGGCTTTCATCCGTGCAGCTTCCTGCTGGCCCGGGCTCATACCCAATAACTGCTCCGCGCTGTATCGCGCCAGAGCTTTTTCATAAGCGCTGCGGACATTGTGATTGGAGGCTTTCGGGCTGATGCCAAGAATGGCATACGGGTCGCTGCTGGTGTTGCCATGGAACTCAAAGGCCGCCAAGGGGGCGGGAGCCGGTTCGGTGTCATCGTCGTTGCCAGCCTGGCGATCGCGTATCCAGGTGACGGTGCGGAGCCCGATGACCAGCATGCCGTGCAGGGCGGCCATCAGTATGGCTGTAGCGAGCAACAGCATGCCCAGCAAGGTGACTTGCTGCAGTGAACTGCTGCTGGTGAGTACGGGTGGCTGGCTCATGAGTTGGCTATTGTCGATGTGTTTGACGACTTTCTCTTCGGCATGAGCGGGCGCATTACCCGTATCGCTGAAGTGCATGACGCCTTTTTCATCGCGCCAGCTTTTGACAGTGACATCACCGGGCGTGGCCAGCGACGGCAATGCCTTCGGTGTTTGCAGCCCCTTGAACAGGGGGCGATAGGTCTGGTCAAAAGCGCGCAAGTAACGGATCGGGGCACCGATGACTTCCAACGGGCTGATGGCAGGTGACCCCCGCGGAATGGGGGTAAAGGGCAGGGCCAGCAATAAAAGCCATCCGGCCAGTATGGAATAGCGCATGCATTGCCGCTCATGCTGTGGTTCGCGGCTATAATAGCACCCCCTTGTGATACCCGTGACGGGAACCCGGCGATCCTCATGACCTTGAAAGCGCCAGAATTATTGTCCCCGGCAGGCAGTCTCCAGCACCTGGAGTACGCCTTTGCCTACGGTGCGGATGCCGTCTATGCCGGGCAGCCGCGCTATAGCTTGCGTGCGCGCAATAACAGCTTCACCACGCCTGCAGTATTAAAGGAAGGCATTGATCGGGCCCATGCCCTGGGCAAGCATTTGTATGTGGTGTGCAATATTGCCCCGCACAATGCCAAGGTGAAAACGTTCCTGGATGACATGAAACCGGTGATTGAGTTGGCGCCGGATGCACTGATCATGTCAGATCCTGGTCTCATCATGCTGGTTCGTGAGCACTGGCCGGACATGCCGGTTCATTTATCAGTGCAATCGAACGTGGTGAATTACGCCGCGGCCAAATTCTGGCAATCGATGGGTGTGCAGCGGATCATCCTGTCGCGCGAATTGTCGATGGATGAGATTGCCGAGATTCGCGAACAGGCGCCGGATCTTGAGCTGGAAGTGTTTGTGCATGGTGCCCTGTGCATGGCGTATTCGGGTCGCTGCCTGTTGTCCGGTTACATTAACCATCGTGATGCCAACCAGGGGACGTGCACGAATGCATGTCGCTGGAAATACCAGGCCCATGAAGCGGTGGAAACCGAAGCCGGCCTGGTACCGGTGAACCCGGTGCAGGAGGCTGATCCGGTATTCCTGTTGCAGGATGCCAGTCGCCCGGGTGAGTACATGCCAGCCTATGAAGATGAGCATGGCACTTACATCATGAATTCCAAAGACCTGCGAGCGATCGAGCATGTGCCACGCTTGTGCGCGATGGGCATCCATTCCCTGAAAATCGAAGGGCGCACGAAATCGCATTACTATGTGGCGCGTACGGCGCAGGTGTATCGGCGTGCCATTGATGATGCGGTCGCCGGTCGCGAGTTCAATCCCGAGTTACTGTTTGCGCTGGATGGCTTGGCCAGTCGTGGTTATACGGAAGGTTTCTATCGGCGCCACACACACGACAGTTACCAGAATTACACGCAAGGCAATTCGGTGGTGACCAACCAGCAATTCGTGGGTGAGGTGCTGGAATCGGATGTAGCCAAGGGATTGCTGACCATTGATGTGAAAAACCGCTTTGCCTGTGGTGATTCACTGGAATTGATGACCCCCGGTGGCAATCACCGCTTTACGTTGCAGCATATTGAATCCCTGCAGGGTGAAGGCAGGGATGTGGCACCTGGTTCAGGACACGTGGTGAGGATCCCCATGCCCGCTGGTTGCAAACCTGAACATGCCTTGTTGATGCGCGATTTACCGGAAATGATTGCGTCAGCTTAATCTGTATCGGTATCGATGTTTTGGGGTGGGGTATTTTCAAAGCGGAAATGTTGGGGTTCAGTTTCCCGTAATGGCATTTGTTTTTCTTCGGATGTGGTGGCCCTCCATTCCACGAAATTTTTCCATCCCGAATAGAATTCGTTCTTGGGGCGGTTCAGCAAGTAATAATAGGCTGCTAACGAGTTTCGGCGGCGATCCGGCGGGCACTGCAGGGGTTGGGGATGGCCATGCCAGGTGTTTGTTCCGGTCAGGAAAATCACCAAGCGATTAAAAGCCGGCAAGATGCGTTGCTTGCATTCGTTGAGGTCTTTGTCCCATAGCTCAAGGTGTCCTCCCCATGCTTCTTGCCAGCCAGGGTTCACAAAGTAGATCGCATTGAAGATCTGGTCGACACTCCGGTTTGGGTGGCGCGATTTGTCTGCGTGAACCATCAATTTGCCACCCCTTCCGGTCGAGTGCAGGCCGCAACCGCGAAACTGCGGGTCGGTGATCAGGCCCGTTTGGCCAGTGAGTGTTGCGAGAAAATCCAGGAATGTTGCTGAATAAAACTGCGTGATGACATGGCGTATGAGAGGTGGGAAGTGGCGCTCCTGGGAATGCCCCAGTTTTTGGCTGGTTTGGGGGTTGTTCCGTCCGACGCCCCGGTTCCAGGGAATATCAGTGGGGCCTGGGAATTCCTCGGACAGGGCGTGCGCGATATCTTCAGGCAGGAAATTGTCGATGGCGACATGGCGGAAAGGTACGGCGTTCTTGAAGGCCGCCCCATGTTCAAGGGCCAGGTTTTGCATATGGTCATGATCGAAGTAAAACGCCGGGATCATTTTCATGGGTGTTGCCTGTGCATCAACTGGTCAGCTAATGGGTGGTGGTTGCGAGTCTAGCACGATGGTTCTTGTCGGGTAGTGTGGGATGGCTTCTCGCTGATGCATATCAATGTTGCCGGATGGGATGATGGATCATCTGTCATGGACGGCGGCAAGCTTGTCGCTAGAATGGCAAGGGATAGCCACTCACACAAGGAGAGTTCATGAATACCGTGATTGCCTGTTTGCTCGTATTGACTGTCATGCCGATTACCTGTGCCTGGGTGTCCGGCTATTACCGTTCCAAATTGCCGGGTGGGTTTGATAACAAGCACCCGCGTGTGCAAGCGACCCAATTGACGGGTGCTGGCGCGCGTGCCATTGCTGCACAAGCCAATAGCTGGGAAGCCCTTGCCATCTACAGTGCCGCCTTGCTGGCAGTGGTATTGAGCGGTATGGATGTGGCATCGATCGCGACGCTGAGCCTGGCGGTGGTGGCCTTCCGTGTGGCGTATGTGGCCAGTTATCTTGCCAATAT
>SBFY01000188.1 GCA_006227085.1 Gammaproteobacteria bacterium | reverse complement strand
CCAGTTTTAACCCCCAAAGCCGGGCAAATTCCCGGCTTTGTGCTTTAATGTGGCAGGTTTCCACAATAACAAGCAGAAGGTTTGCCATGGCCGCTCCTGAAGTCACCAACTATGACGATTACATCCACGAGCCGAACAACACCAAGCTCGATCACCTGCCGGGTGACTGGGGTATGCCGTTTTTTGGCCACAGCTTCCAGTACCTGAAGGACCCGCTGCCCTTCGCCCAGGAGCGCTACAAGCAATTTGGCCCCATTTCCCGCGTCAGCACCTATGGCACCAAGGGCCTGCTGTGCCTTGGGCCGGACCTGGCCCAGCAAATCATGCTGGATCCGGGCAAGGATTTTTCCTCCAAGATGGGCTTCCACCAGCGGGTCGCTACCTTCTTCCGCGGCAGCCTGATCATGGAAGATTTCGAGCACCACAAGTTCCAGCGCCGCATTGCCCAGACCGCTTTCAAGAATGAATCGCTCAAGCACTACACCAAAGAGATCAACCGTATTTACGACCGCGCCATGGATGAGTGGCAGGCCTCCGTCGGGCAGGAAACCCAGTTCTTCATGAACATCAAGAACCTGCTGTTGGAAGTCGCAGCCGAGGTGTTCATCGGCATCCAGGAACGTGGCGAGCGGGTGCAGAAGCTGAGCCAGGGCTTTATCGATTGCGTGGATGGCATCATGTACATCCTGCCGATCAACCTGCCGGGTTTTGCCTACCACAAGGGTTTGAAGGGGCGTGATTTCCTCGAAAGCAGCATCGGTGCGCTGGTGCCGGAACGTCGCGCCGGTGATGGCAAGGACATGCTGAGCCATTTCTGTCGTGAAAAAGACGAGCAGGGCAATTACTTCTCGGATGAAGACATCCGCAACCAGATGATCTTCCTGTTGTTTGCCGCACACGACACGACCACCGCAGCGATCACGCACACGATTTACTACCTCGCGCGTCACCCCGAAATCAAGCAGAAGCTGTATGAGGAATGCGTGGCCCTCGGCAAGGACACGCTGGATTACGAAGACCTCGACCGCGTGCCGTACATGCAGCAAGTGTTCAATGAAGTGCAGCGCATTCGTCCGTCGGTGCCATCGGTGCCGCGCCGTACCATCCGTGAAGTGGAAATGGCGGGCGTGAAAGTGCCGGCGCATACCATGGTGTTCACCATGCCGCGCTTCACCCACTGGATGGAAGAATACTGGACTGAGCCGTTCAAGTTCGACCCGGACCGTTTCTCACCCGAGCGTTCCGAGCACAAGAAGCATGCTTTCCAGTTCCACCCGTTTGGTGGTGGTGCGCACAAGTGCATTGGCATGCATTTCTCGCAGATGGAGTACAAGTGCTTCCTGCACAAGTTCCTGCTCAAGTATGACTTTGTGGCGAAGCACAAGGATCCGGATGTGTTCATGCAGACCTTCCCGCTGCCGAAGCCTTCCGACAACATGCCGATCGAGTTGGCCTTGCGTTAATCCAAGGTCCGGGAATAAAAAAACCGCCCGCAGGCGGTTTTTTTATTCCCGCTATTTTTATGCGGCTTTTTTCGTGGCCAGTTCAAGCTCGGTGATGTCGAAATGACCGAGGCCCTGGTTCAGTAAATGGTTGGCCGCGTGGAGGAAGGTTTGGTCAAGGGCGATGTTTGAAATCATGATAGTCAGGTCATCGCGTTGCGAGTAATACGGGTTGCTCTCCCGCTGCGCAGAGGCTGCACGTTTCCCTAGCCAGTGCTCGCTTTTGGTCGAGATGGTTCCAATGATATTTTTTACACCGAGTGTAAGACAGTAGCGGTATAGCGCATTCATCAGCATGCCGGTGCTGACCATGCCTTCAGGGGTGCGGCTGCTGCGACCTACCCAGCGACTGCCTTCCATGATAGTGCTGCTTTTCGGCAGGGAAACGCCTTCGGTCAGGTAGCGATAGGAATCCATTTCCAGTTCGTAGTCACTGGTGGTTGGACGCAGGCGCATGGCGCTGACCAGTTCCTGGCGGCTATTTTCCGTTGCGATCACCATGATGCAGGTTGTGTCATCCATCCGGTCAAAGTGATCCAGTTCAGTGCGACGGAAATGATCCATGTTCACATTGGGGTCATTGGCATCAAAGCACTGGTAGCGAAGCTGACCGAAGCGGGTCATGAGTTCCGGATTAATGCTTGGGGCGGCATTGATAATCACACTATAATGTTTAGCGCTCATTTGGTGTCTCCTTGTTGGTTGTGAGTCATGTGGTTAAACCCAATGAATGACACCACCAAGGCAACATTGCAGTAACTATCATGTTTGGTAGTTTGTTAGTCAAAATAACTATATAAGCGAGACATGCCATGAATCCTCCGGGACCTGATTACGGCGCGTTGGCGGGAATCGTCAGTTTGCTGCCCTTGCATCAGGGTCATTGCGGGAAACAGAGCCGGAGCTGTATCCAGCGAGCCAGCGATGCCTTTTTCGGCGCGGTTGACCAGTTGGGGTTTCGTTATGGGCGATTCACTTTCTGGCGCGAGGATCTGTTGGGCGAGTTGAAACTGGCCACCTACAGTCATTCCATGAGTAATTTCTCAAAAGACTGGGAAGCAACTTACCGCGAGAAAAAACTTTTCCATCATGACCCGGTGTTATTGGCGAGCCAGTTGGGCCATGAGAATGGCCGGGTGCGGTACGGCACCTGGCGGGATGCCTTGCAGGCCAGCCTGGACATGGCCACTAATGAAAGCCTTAAAAACAAGTACCTTTCGGTGTATGCCTTGGCTGAACAGCATGGTGTGCATGATGGGGTTTATTTCGCATTCGGTTCCGAGAGCCATGCCATTTTTATCAGCTGTGCCAATGAGGGGCGCTCGGAAATCAAGGTGACGGATGCTGTGTACAAGGGCTTGTATGCCTTGTCAGTGATTATGGATGCCATCATCGATAACACGCTGGGTTGTGATTTCTGCATCAAATCCGTCACGGTCGATGGTGAGCATGGGTTAACGCTGACAGACAAGCAGGCTAATGTGTTGCGGATTTTTGCCCGCAGTGCATCGGCAACCGCCAAGAGTGTTGCCAGGGATTTGCGGGTTGAACCTGAAACGGTGCATTTCCATCTCAAGCAAGTTCGTCGCATTCTCAAACAACCGCGCGCATCCGGACATGCCTTGGCAAAAATCGCGCAGGAACTGCGATTGATCCAATAGTTTTACACCCAGTGCAATTTTTCTTGCATATGCGGGCTGACGCTACCAATCATGGTAGTTGTAGGTTGCCAATGTGAGACTAGAATCAATCATGAGTGACAGTGGCATGTACGCTCAAACCTGAAACCGGGTTGGTAGGTCTCCTTACCAGCCCGGTTTTTTTATGCCAGCACGATCGGGTTGCGAACAGTCATCCGCTGGTTTGCGAATGAAGATGGCTGGGAATGCCGGCTCGCCTACGCCAGCAGTAACACCAGGATCACGATCGTCCAGGCAAGTGGCGCCACGCGACTGGCAATGGCATCCCATTGGCTGTCGTTGGCATTGGCGAGTTTGCGTGCGTAGTTACTGAGTGCTTCCGGCAATTTTCCGGTGGATTCACCGGTGCCGATAGCGGTAGTGCCTTCGGGGCGGCTGATGGCGTCACTGAAGCTCACCGCGTCACTGAGTGTGCTGCCGGATTCCACCGCGCTTTCGATGGTGCCAAAGGATTCGCGGATGCGCGGGTTGCCGATGCCATGAATGGCAATGCCCACGGCTTCGGGCAGTGGCAGGCCGGCCTCCAGTGCGATGCCCAGGTGATGGCAAAACACGGCTTCATGGTATTGGCGTAACTGTTCACGCAAGCCGGGGATCTTCAGCAACAGCTCCGTCGCCCATGGTGGCAGGGCGCGATTGGCGTACTGGCTGTAAAAGCCCCGGGCAGCGAGCAGGCTGGCCACGGGTATCAGCAGCAGGCCGATGAAGCCACCGGCACCGATCCCGCCCTTGGTTAATACCATTAACTTGAGGAATGCCGTGCCAACGACCCAGACGATCAATGGCAGTCGCAGGGCGCTATACAGTTCCTGCCAGCGGCCATTAAGGTTGCCGTAATGGCGTGCCAGCCAGCTGTAGGTTTCCAGCAATTTGCCGCGTTTCTCGCCGATGCGGATCAGGCCGACTTCATGGGGTTCGAACAGGCCGCTCTTGAGGGCTGCTTCTGACAGGGTCATGTCCTGCTTCAGCAGCTTTTGCAGGGCGGTCAGCGTCAGTACCTGTTCCGAGCTGCCGCTGGCCGGCAGCAGGGCGATGGCCTTGTCCGGCGGCAGGCCGGCGGTTTCCACCTTTTGCAGGGCGTCGAACAGTTTCTGGCGGGAGGCATGTTTCATAGCCAGATTGTAATTCCATTCGCAGGCCGTGGCCGATATGCTGGCGAAAAAACAATAACAGGATGCCTCATGGCATTACCCCCGGCGACTGCCTATCACCGCCTGCCCATGCGCCTCATCAATGGCCTGCTGCGCCTGTTGTGGCCGCTCGGCCTCGGCAAGGCCGACCTCTCTGAGGCAAGCCTCATCGCCGCTGCCCGTAAAGCCACGGGGCTGGAAGATCTCGGCACTGAACCCTTCTGGCCGCAATTACGCTTCTTGCTGCAGGCCATCGAAACTGAAGCGGATTTGAACCCGATTGGCCGCTACCTGACCCGGCAATCGTTTATCCGGGTGTTCAAGGATCGCCTCTGGGCTGAGGCGCTGTTCAAGCAGCACCCGGAAATCCTGCAGCGGGAATTGTTGCCGCCGGTCGTGATCGTGGGTCTTGCCCGTACCGGTACCACCCGCCTGCATCGCCTGCTGGCCTGCGATAGCGGGTTCAGTTGCCTGCACAGCTGGGAGTCGGTGTATCCGGTGCCGTGGCCGGAGAGTTTCACCACGCCAGCCGGTGAACCCGATCCGCGCCAGACCAACATCGAGCAAGCCCTCAAGATCGTGTTGTGGATGGGCCCGCAAATCGCCGCCGTGCACCCCTTGGGCGCGCTGGAAGTGGAAGAGGAACTGGGCCCGATGGAGCACGCCTTCGGCAGCCAGATTCACGAGGCGATGAAGCGCATACCTTCATTCGGCCAATACATCATGGAACACGACCAGACCTTCGTGTACGAATACCTGGTGAAGATGCTCAAGCTGCTGGAGTGGTTCCGCGAACAGCGTGACCCAAATTACGTGCAGCAACCGTGGATCCTGAAAACCCCGCAACACATGGCCGATCTCGATTGCCTGATGACCGTGTTCCCGCAGGCCAAAATCATCTGCTCACACCGTGACCCGCAGGCTGCCGTGGGCAGCGTGTGCAGCACAGTCTGGAATGCGATGGTGCGCGATACTGACCATATCGACCCGCACTTCATTGGCCGCGACTGGCTGCATAAGACCCGCTGGATGGTCGACAAAACCGCGCGTATTCGTGAGCGCATTCCGGCTGAACAGCAAATAGACATCCAGTATCACGATATCAACACTGACCTGCGTGGCAGCATGGAGCGCATTTATGCCTTCATCGGCCGCCCGTTGACCGATGCCACCTGGTCTGCCATGCAGGCCTGGCTCGAGAAAAACCGCCAGCACAAGCATGGCAAGCACGACTATTCACTCGCCGATTTCGGTTTGAGCGGGGAACAGGTCGAAGCCGAGCTCGGTGCTTATCGCGCCCGCTACCACATCCCGTTTGAACAAAATAAAGGATAACGTATGAGTCGTGCCGACACACAAGCCTTCAACGAACTGATAGCCCTGCTGCAAACTGCTGGCCAGCAGTTATTGAATGAGCGTAACCAGCGCGATGATATCGATCTTGCTGAAGGTTATCGCCACATCCTCGATTTGACGGCGATCGGCATTGACCTGTACCTCGATAACGATCCCGAACGCCCGCGGTTTTCACGCATTGTCTATCCCTGGCGCAAAATGGGTGGCGACAACGCCCACGCCCTGTATGACTTCGCGCCGCTGTGTGGTGACCGCGACTACCGTATTACCGGCAACAAGGCTGACACTTGCTACCTCGCGTTCACCACCTATGGCGGTGCCAGCGCCGAGAAAGTCGACATCCACGTCAACCTCAACCACAGCCAGATGGTGTTTGACGAAGACGGCGATTTTGAATTGCTGCTGACCACACAACCCGAAGGCAAAACCGGCAATGTCATCGCATTGAAGCCAGACACGCACAGCCTGATCGTGCGCCAGTATTTCCACGCCATCGAATATGAAACCGAAGCGCTGCTGCTGATTGAACCCGTTGCCGGCCTGAGCCCGCCCGCGCCGGAAAGCGCTGCCAGCATGGCCCGGCGCATCCAGTCGCTGGTGAGCTTCCTGAAAGGGTGGTTTGCGATGAGCCCGATCCCGTGGCCCGATGATATCGCCGCCTACAACCAGCCGTGCCCGCCGTTCCAGGCCAGCGCCTCAACGGGGCATTGGTCCACGCCCGATAACATCCACAGCTTCGGCTTCTTCAAACTGAAGCCCGATGAAGCGCTCATCCTGCGCGGCACATCGCCCGATTGCCTGTACTGGAGCTGCCATTTGTGGAACAGCTGCATGCAGACCTTTGATTTCCGCTATTTCCAGTGCGCCCTGTCAGACCAGGATGTGGAATTGAACGACGACGGCAGCTGGGAATTGATCATCGCCCACAGCGACCCCGGCAAGCCCAACTGGCTGGAAACCGCCGGCCATGAGCACGGCTTTATCTACTTCCGCTGGCTGCAAGTGGCGGCTATGCCGGGCGCGATCGAGGCGGAAGTGGTGAAGGTGCCTGTCCGCTGAAGCTATCGAACCGCATTCCTGTTGATAGGGCTTTTCTGGATAGGGTGTTCCAGGCCGTCAAAATGGACAAGTGAACCGACGTGCTCCCTCCGTCATTCCCGCGAAGGCGGGAATCCATAAATGCCCAGTCCGCATCACGCCACAATAACAATTCGCCCAGCTATTGGCCGCAATCAATTTGCGATATTTCCTACAGACAGCAGCGTATCGCTGACTAAGATACCGGTTTTCCTGTGCTGGAGACCGGAATGAAACGGGTATGGGTGATATCGGCTGTGGCCGCACTGGCCTTGGGCTGCAGTCTGTTTGTGCGGGACGATTACCGCCAGTTCCTGGAACTTTGTGAGGCCGAATCCGGCCTGCATGTCTACAAGACCGTGCAGGCAGATGAGGTTTTTTATGAATGGGATAGCTGCAATACAACTTGCGCCATAACCCTGATTGATAGTCAGTCGCTCCAACGCTTGGGGTTCTGTAATAAAAGCTACTTTGGTTATTTCCCGGATCGCAAGCCGCCTGGCTGTTATGTCTATGAAAAAGGGCTCAAAGGCGATCCGGCATGTTTTAACGAAATCGAGGGGCGTGTTTTGTTGCGAAAGAACAAGACGTTTTTCGAAAAACAATGCGTCAAGCTACTGCCGATGGAAGAAGAATTCAGGTATCGGGTGAGATCTGATTTCAGGGTAGATGTTATTGATAAGGAGATAAGCTCAGCGATACAAAAGAGTAAATTTGAAGTTATTGATTCAAATACGAGTGAAGTTCTCCTGAGAAAAAATCTTTTTAGCTTTATCCCGAAAGATTATGGGCTTGGAAAAGATTACGGAAGCAGGGTATGTGTAAACACTTATTATGAGAAAGGTGGCCTTACGGATTCATCGCTGCTAGATAAAGTCTTTCATTAAAACCATTTAGACAAAAGGATTTGTCATGGATAGCAAAATATATCTTTCTGCTTTGCTGGCTGATGCCGCGTATGTTGATTTATATAATGATCAAGTCGGCGATATAGTTAATTCGCTGATTAATAGAGATTTTTCAGAAGCACAAGCTGAGTTTTATCTCAAAAACTTTAAGGCTACTCATAAGGCCGATGCATTATCCGGCCTCGACGCCTTCGTCCTGACCGCCCCTTCCGGTGGCACAACCGTTGCCTTTCGCGGCACGGAATTCAATTTTGGCAGTAGTGGTGACGCACTGTCTTCGCTGATGGATATCCTCAATGACGGTTCTTTGGCCGTTGGCCTGCAATTCCTCGCGGATTTCTTCCGTATCGGTCAGGCCTCCTCGGTTGACCGTTTCCTGAAAAACGCTGGCCTGATCACCGACGACGGGCAAGTGGTTGCCGCTTACAAGGGGCAGGTGACGTTTGCGGGGCACAGTCTTGGTGGCCATCTTGCCTTGCTGGCGGCCTATAAATACCCGGAACTGGTGAAGGAGGTGTACACCTTCAACGGTGCCGGCATTGCACCCCTGGATCGTCTTTGGTTGAACCATATCCTGCCGCTGGTGCAGGACAAGCCACTGGATCCAGCCAAGGTGCATAACTTCTATGCGGACAAGGGCATCGAGCTGACGGCAGCTGAAAATGGCTGGTTTGCTCGCCCGGGTGGCTCGACGCCGGTGTTTATCGAGGCATCGGAATCAGCGTCAGAAAACCATGCCATTGCAAAGATGGTGCAAAGCCTTGCGATCTATCGCGTACTGCAGCACCTGGATAATGCCTTGCTGCTGCCGGAAGGTTTGCAGGATATCTATCGCATCCTCGATGCGACCTCCGCTACGGCATCGACCTCACTGGAAACCATTCATGCCCAGTTGGTGGCATGGGCAGGACTGGAATCAGTGCCGGATGCTGCCACGGATGTCGAAATCCTGTTCCAGGCCCTGGCGGCTTATGACAACGCTGTCGCGATCACGCCAATGGCGGCTCATGGTGCATCCTGGCTGCAAGCCATGGCGGATGCCGATACGGCTGAAGGTCGCGCAGCACGGTATGCCGCCATGAATGCGCAGGCATTTTCACTGCTGGGTGGTGAGTCGGCAGGTGCCGCCCGTCAATCTGCTACGGAGTATGCACCCCAGCAATACAGTGACATGTTCTGGCGCGATCGCAGTGCTTTTTATACCGGCCTCATGCAGTCCAATCGCAGCGATACCCCATCGGCGACGGGCTATGTCGGTTTGCCGGGCGCCATCCAATTCCGGGATTTGCGCAGCAACAGGGTGTTCAGCAGTGCGTCAGCGGTGGATGGGATCACAGGCATGCAAGTGGCCTATAACCTTGCGGCTGGTGGCAAGTTATTGGGCAGCGAGGGCGCTGATCACTTGTACGGTGCAGCCGGTGTTGATGCCTTATATGGCCTGCATGGCAATGACTGGCTGGAAGGCGGTGATGGCAATGACACCCTGGCGGGCGGTAATGGCCACGATGTCTTTGTGGGTGGTCACGGCAAGGATGTGATTGAGCTGGGCTGGAATCATGATCAGGAGGGTCATGATCGTTACGCCGAAACCTTGTGGACAGGTGATGAATTACGCGTTGCTGGTGATGCATTGGGCGCGCTCACGTCGAAAGCAGGGTTCACGGGTCTTTCGGCGACCGATGGCGACCATCAACTCCTGCTCAAGACCGACAGCGGATATTTATTGCTCGACCGGGATAACGGTTTTGCGAATAGCCTGTGGCTACCCATGGCAGAAGGTGCGGACGCTTTCTTCGATCCAGCGCAGCCAGCGGAACAGGATATTGCCCTGTTATCCGGCGAGCCCAGCCTGCAATGGTCGCCAGCGTATGGTGAAACAACGCTGGCCAAGGGGCGCGTGGAAGAGGGCGATCTCAATGAAGCGTATTTTTTCGGGTCACGTTTGACGGACTTCGCTACCGGTGGCCAGCTTGATGATGAAATCCATGGCAACAGTGGTCGCGATTGGTTGCAAGGTGGTGGTGGCATGGACTTGCTGTTCGGCGGCCCCGGTTCGGATTTTGTGTATGGCGGTGAAGGCCGTGACTTTCTTTTTGCGCAGTCGTTCCTCGATTACATCGGCAAGGACATACCTGCGGACAGGGATTTCCTGGATGGTGGTGCCGGCGATGACTGGCTGTTGGGTGGCAATAGCGAAGACATCCTGCTGGGGCAGGGTGATAACGATCACTTGTATGGCAATCCCGGCGATGACTGGTTGTCCGGTGGTGCCGGCGTGGACTACTTGTGGGGGGATTCCCGTTTCGGGATCTATCACGCATGGGTGCGTGACGAGGCTGTTGGTGGCGAAGATCGCTTCCGCTATCTCCGGCCATTGATGGCGATGCTGGATACCAGCGATGTGTTACAACCCTGGGGTGATGCAGCGCTCCTTTCCTATAACGATGTGCTGGATGGTGGCACAGGCAATGACTGGCTGTTTGGCGAGCTTGGTAACGACGTACTGAGCGGTGGTGCCGATGATGATGTGTTGATGGGTGATCGCATCAATCGCGATCCGTTTTTTGATGAATCGGCATTCCTCTATGGTTTTACCGCATTCGGCCCGAGTGCCATTAACAGTGCGCTGGAGGGCGTTGATCCGGTGGCTTTTGCCGAATTGCCATTGGCCTTGCATGGCAATGATGTGCTGCTGGGTGGTCTGGGCCGGGATACCTTGTATGGCAACGGCGGCGATGACCTGCTGCAGGGTGGCGCTGGCAATGATTACTTGCACGGCGATGATCCTGTGTTGGAGTCGGCGGGGCAGGGTGGCCGTGACCGGCTGTTTGGTGAGGCGGGCACAGACCACCTGCTCGGTGGGTCTGGTGATGATTGGCTGGACGGTGGCGCCGATGACGATGTGTTGCGTGGCGGTGCTGGCAATGACCAGTTGGAAGCCGGTGCTGGCAACGATACGGCTTACGGTGATGCCGGGCAGGATGTGATCCATGGTGGTGCTGGCATGGACACTTTGTATGGCGGTGCCGATGCCGATTGGCTCAATGGTGATGCGGACAGGGACTGGCTACATGGTGAGGCCGGTAATGACTGGCTTGCTGGTGGAGCGGGTGATGACTTCCTGATTGCGGGTGATGGCGATGACTGGCTGGAAGGGGGCATCGGGAGTGACTTGCTGGAAGGTGGTTCCGGTGCAGACCGTTACCGTTTCTTTGCCGGCGATGGCTTTGATGTCTTGCGCGACGAAGATGCGGATAGCGTGTTGTACTTTGAAGGTGGTATCCAGCGGGCGGATCTCGAGGCGAACGCGGTCAATGGGGCTGTGTTTATTACTTATTCGGTTTATTCCGGGGATATTATCCAGCTGGAATCGGCAGCGGCTGCTTCCTGGCAGTTGTATTACTGGGATAGCGGTAACCAGGGTTATGAAACGATGGCCTTGGGAGACTTGCTGGCAGGCCGGCGCGATAGCCAAACGCAGCAGCAAGGCAGCGATTACAACGACCTCGCCAGTTTTGTTGATGTTGCCTATGCGGGCGATGACTGGCATGGGGGTTACGGTGATGACACGGTGTATACCGGCAACAGTGAAGGCCAATTTTTTGGTGACTGGGGTGATGACACCTTGGTGGGTGGTGCATCGCCGGTGATGCTATCCGGTGGTTCCGGCAATGACCGGCTGGTGGCTGGTGATGACATGAACCAGTTGGTGGGTGGCAGTGACGATGATGTGTATGACATTGGTGCCTATCGACCAGTGATCACTGAAGACGCCGATGGGGGGTATGACCGTGTCGTGGCGAATGCAGCGACTGATAGTCGTTGGATCTTGCCGGCATTCACAGAATCGTTACAGCTTGATGCGGGTGGGAATATTGCCACCCTGGTGATGACTCCGGGCCAGCAGGACTATGCAGTTACGGCTGGCCAGGTTGAAGTGGAGCTGGTCGCTGGCTCAGGTGTTGATCGGTTGTTCACTGATGCCCCCGTGGAATTGCTGTTTTCAGGGGATGTCTTGCCGGATCAGGTATTTGTTGGGATACACAACGGGATGTTGTCGGTGCGCTACGCTGACGATGACCAGTTGCTAATGGCTAACAGCGATGGATCCATGCGATCTGCCCAGTCGATCAGTATGCGAATGGGTGCAGATCAGGTGGACTGGCTGCCGGTGTCTCCCGTGCAAGAGATGGTAGGTACGGACGGTGATGACAGGTGGTCACCGTTTTCCATGATATGGGTGAATGGTTTGCCGCCAACGGTGAATTTCCGGGATCCTGGCGGTGAAGATGTATTGATCAGTTCGATTATCCATGAGCCTAAGGCGATGGGTGTTGATGAGGTCCTCCGGTCGGGCGATGACCTGCTGCTCAGGATGCGTAATCTGCCAGTCAATGAGGTATTGCCGGACCCGATGTATTCCCAATGGCGCATTCGCGACTGGTTTGTTGATGACGCATTCCGTATTGAACAAATCAGTGACAACATCAGCCGATGGTCAGATGCCAACCCGATTGAAGCATCAGTGTCTGCTGTGATGGAAAGCAATCATGCACCTGTTACCAACGGCTTTTCAGTCACCAGCGAGCAACAAGAGTTTTCCTTGCCATTGCTGGAGTTACTGGAGGCGTCATCCGATATCGACGGTGACTACCTTGTCGTCACGGATGTCTGGGATATATCGCGTGAACTGGATGTCCAGTTAACGCGCTCCGCAGTGCTCAATATCCATGCCAGCGAGGGGCAGCACCAGCTCTTTTACCGGGTCAGTGATGGGCTGGAATATGCTTCGGGTGTGGTCGATATCCGTGTGGGGCCACAAGGCAGTGTTGATCCGGTAGAAGTCGTAGTGGAAGAGCCGGCAGGGGAAGCTGCCCTGCCGACAAGTAATCAATGGCTGGAAAACTTGTGGCAAGCATGGGGTGTGCCCGAGGTAGCGGGTTTGCTAACCACGGTTCTGGATGATTGGAAGCCTTTTTCCGGCGGCAATTATTGGGCACAGGGTAATCCGGGTGAGGCTGTCTTTGGAGGTCTGCGAGACCGTGTGCAATCCGGGTTCGGGGCCGTTGGCTTATCGTTTACTTCATTGGATGTCGCGCAGCCTTTTTCTTGGGCCAGTAGCTCCTTTGGTATGGGTAGTCAGGGGTTAATCAGTAGCAGTCCTTCACCTTACCAAGGTGTGGCATATGGCGGCTGGTTGGGGTTTGGTGGTTGATCCGTATCAATTTCGCTGCCCTTGAAACTCACCAAGGCACCCCTATCTAGGGGGTAAGTGCAGGGTTGCCCTGCCAGAACCCCTGAGAGGAGGAGACCATGAGCCTGATCAAGCGTGATAACCCGTTCGGTGGCCTGGACCCGTTGTTCGACACCGACAGTTTCTTTAACGATTTCTTCTGGCCGGTTCGCAAGGCCGGTGCCGAGAATGCCCAGACACTGGTTGCTCCGCGCCTGGACATCCATGAAAAGGATGATGCCTACGTGGTGACGACCGATTTGCCGGGCATCAGCAAGGACGATATCCACCTGTCGGTGGAAGACGGGGTGCTGACCATCCAGGCGGAAACGAAGAAAGAATCCGACGAGAAACAGGATGGCAAGGTGATTCGCCGTGAGCGCCACTACGGCAGCTACCTGCGCCGCCTGAGCCTGGGCTCGGATGTGAAGCAATCCGAGGTGGATGCCGAGTTCAAGGATGGGGTGTTGACCATCACCATCCCGAAGCATGTGCCGGAAAAACCCGAGAGCAAACGCATCAGCATCCGCTGACAGCCTTGGGGTACCGCTTGGGGTAAGATGAAACGGGGTAGGCGCAAGCCGCCCCGTTTTGCTTTCTTCATGCGCGGGGCGTTTGTGTACGGGATGATGCGATGGGATTACGCCGTAGTCTAACCTTGCCATTCCTGGTCTTTTACGGGCTGGGTACGATCCTTGGCGCTGGCATTTATGTGCTGATCGGTGAGGTGGCCGGTCTGGCTGGAACCGGCGCACCGTTGGCATTCCTGTTGGCGGGAGTGATTGCCGGCTTAGCCGCGTTCTCTTATGCCGAGTTGGGTAGTCGCTTGCCGGTGAGTGCCGGTGAGGCGGCCTTTGTGCAAGCGGCCTTCCAGCGGCCGTGGTTGTCGCAACTGACTGGCTGGTTGATCGTTGCGGTGGGGATTATTTCGTCGGCCACCGTCATCAATGGCGTGGTCGGCTATGTGCAGCAGCTCTGGCCCGTGTCGGCGACATTGCTCAAATGTGTGTTGCTGGCTGGCCTGGTGTTATTGGCCGCTTGGGGCATCCAGGAGTCGGTCTCTGCTGCGGCGTTCCTCACCGTGGTGGAAGTGCTGGGTTTGCTGGCGGTGATTGCCGCTGCCGGTGTGGGTGATGCGTCCCATAGCCTGCAGCCACTGGCGTTGCCGGAGTGGCCGGATGCCATCCGTTGGCAAGGGGTGTTCGCTGGGGCTTTTCTCGCTTTTTATGCCTTTCTCGGGTTTGAGGACATGATCAATGTGGCCGAAGAGGTCAAGGATCCGGTGCGCACGATGCCGCGTGGCATCTTGCTGGCATTGTTGCTTTCCATGGTGCTGTATTTGACGGTTTCCATCGCGGCGTTGTGTGTGGCATCGCCGCAGGTCTTGGCCGATAGCGATGCGCCGGTGGCAACAGTCGTGAGCGCTGTGTTTCCGCAATGGTCGGTGTGGATTATTGCGATCAGTGCCATGGCGGTAATCAATGGCGCCTTGGTACAGGTCATCAAGTCATCGCGGATTTTGTACGGGATGGCCGTGCGTGCGTTGGCGCCCCGCGCACTGGCCGAGGTGGCAACGCGTACGCAAACACCGGTTCGGGCAACCTTGTGGGTAGGTGGCGCGGTGTTACTGCTGTCACTGTTGCTGGAGTTGGTGCATTTGGCCTGGCTGACCAGTTTTATCACGCTGGCGGTGTTTGTACTGGCCAATGCAGCCCTGGTGGTGATCAAGCGCCGCGATGGGCCATCACCGGGGTTGGAAATACCGCTATGGGTGCCTGTTGCGGGCGCGTTGGGTGCGGGCGGATTCCTGTTGGTGGAATGTGTGATGCTGGTCTTGCGCTGAACGTTATTGCAAGACGGGGAACAAATCCCGCAGGCCAGTGGCCATGAATTCCACGGCAACAGCCATCAGTATCAAGCCCAGGATGCGCGTCGCGATGTTGATGCCGGTCTTGCCAACGCGACGGGCGATCGGTTCCGCCAGGAACAGGGTGATTGCCACGCTGCCTGCAATCAGTAATGCAATGCCAGTCAGTACAGCGAGTTCCCACCAGTGATGCAATGAGTGTGAATACACAATCATGCTACTGATGGCACCTGGCCCGGCCAATATCGGGATGGCCAGTGGTACCACCGCGACGCTGTCCTTGTCTTCGGCTTCGAGTTTTTCTTCCGGGGTTGCGCGTGCACCGCCCAAACGTGCATTGAGCATGGCAATGGCCATCAACAGGATGCAAATGCCTGCGCCAACCCGGAACGACGACAAGCTGATGCCGAAAAAGCGCAGCAAGGGATCGCCCAGGAAAATGCTGGTGATCAGTACAGTGCCAACTGCTGCTGCGCACACCTTGGCGATCTGTCGCTGTTCTTGCCGGGTTTGCCCGTCCGTGTAATGGATAAACAAGGGAATCGCTGCGAGCGGATCCACAATCACCAGCAAGGTGAACAGGATGTACAGGTAATGTTGGAGGTTATCCAGCCACATTAATTGATCGCCAGTACGTCACAGGCCAGTTGGTCGAGTACTTTCTCAACGGTATTACCCACCAGCACACCTTTCGCGCCACTGCGGCCAGCGGTACCAATGACGACAATACCCGCCTTGAGCAGTTCGGCATGTTTCGGGATGACCGTGCGTGGGGCGCCTTTCACCAGGTGCAGGCGGCCGGGCTCAACGCCAAGGATGTCTTCCAGTGTGTCATCGCTGCCGTGGGTGATGTGGCTGAAGTCCGGTTTGCGTGAGATGGCGGCCACCACATGCAATGGCAGGCCGAACAGGCTGGCCATGTTGCGGGCATGCTTGAGGATGCTGTTATTGAGACGGATATGGCCTTCGTCGGTGGCTTCGAGATCCAGCGCTGCGACGATGCTCTTGCCCTCGGCTTTCTTGCGTTCGCGCACCAGCCATACCGGGGCAGGGCTGTGACGCATGATGGTCCAGTCGGAGGTGCCGTGCATCAGGCGCTGCGCCTTGCCGTGACGGAATGTGGATTTCACCACAAGGTCGGCATCGGCACGCATGGCTGCCCGTGACACGGATTGGTACCAATGGTCATTCCAGCAGACATCCACCTTGGCGCTGATGCCCTGTGCACGACTGTGCTCGGCATAGGTTTGCAAGGTGCGCTTCCATTCGGCAAGGGTGGCTTGCTTGCCTTGTTTGCGCGAGCTGTGATCGGCCAGCGCTTCGACCGGTTTGTGAATCGCCAGGAACAAGTGCAGCTTGCCTTTGCTTTCTTGTGCAAGGGTAATGGCGCGCTCGAGTGCGGGCTGCTTTTTGTTGGTCGGGTCGATGACGACAAACAGTTTTTTGTACAGGCTCATGGGTGAGGTCCTATGCGGGTTTCAGCATCCATTTTAAACATATCGGCGCGATCAGGGTGATGATCACCATGACCAGGATCAAGGCAGTGTACAAGGTGTTGTCGAATAAGCCGGAGGAGCGCCCGAGTTCGGCAAACACGAGAAACACTTCGCCGCGTGCCATCATGGCGATGCCCAGCGTCCAGCGATCGCGCCATGGCCAGCGCAACAAGGGCAGGCCGGCCACCACTTTGCCGGCAATGCCGGTCAAGGTCAGCAGGGTGACCAGTGCCAACAGCGTGGGGGATTGCCATTCGATCTGCGACAGGTCAATGGAGGCACCGACCACCACAAAGAAAATTGGCGTGAACAATTGCTCGATCGGGTGCATGGCCTGGCGGACTTTTTCGACAAAGCGGTCTTCGGCTTCTGTTTCCAGGTCAATCGGGATCATGAAATGGTGTGAAAGCGCCAATCCTGCGGCGAACCCGCCCAACAATGCCGGTGCCCCGATGACTTCAGCAATCGCGGCAAACACCAGTACCAGCGCAAGGCTGGCGGTGGAGGTGAGGCCAGGAATATGCGAAGTGTCAGCGACATGGCGGATCAGCGTGGCGATGATACGGGCGGCAATCGGTGACAGCAGGAAAAATACCAGTACCGAACTACCGACCGCCAAAGTCTGGACCAGGTCAATGCTGTTGGTGACCGCGAACTGGTAGGTCAGGCTCAGCAGGATGACACCCATGATGTCATCAAGGATGGCGGCGGTCAGTACGGTGTTGCTGATCGGTGTGTCGGTTTGTTTCAGGTCAGACAGTGTTCTCAGGGTAATGCCGATACTGGTGGCGGTTAATGTGCAGGCGACCATCAGGGCGATGGTTTCATTCAGGCCCAGCAGGCGACATGCCCAGAAGCCGAGCGCTAACGGCAGGATGACGCCGGTGGTCGCCAGTGCCAGGCCGGCTTTGCCATGACGGCGCAAGTGCTGGATATCACTGCTCTGGCCGATCCGGAATAACAGCAACACCACGCCAATCTGTCCCAGTGTGTGCAGTGTTTCCGTGACCTGGATAACGCCCAGCAAGCTGGGGCCTAACAGCAGGCCGGTGAGGATTTCGCCCAATACGGCGGGATAACCCAGCCGGGAAGCGCATTCCCCAAGGACGCGGGCGCTGATGATCAGTAAGGCCAGTTGCCAGAGTAGGTCGTGTGTTCCCATGCGTGGCGTCCTCGCCCGGGTTATGCGCTAACGTCCAGGTCGATTGGCGGGATAGGGCAATCGAGGATTGCAGCCATGGCGCGCAGGCATTCCGCTTCTTCTGCGCAGAGTTTGCCATCGGCCGTTAGCGTTGCCGCAAACGCTTTCAGTAATACCGGTTTGACCAAGGGGTAGCACAACGCCAGTTCATCCATGGCAGTGCCCAGTTTTTTCAGGTCATGTGCTGCTTCCGGCAGGAAAGGCACGATGATGCCGAGTGTGCGTGCACCATTGGCATAGGCATGCTCTGCTTCGGGTGAATCGGCTTTGGCATCACGGCATGCCAGGAAAGACAGTGCGACCTGGCAGGCGTCCTGCACGCTGCGAATGTTCTTATGGCGTGGTGCCTTGGGGCGCGCGTGGTTGAAGGCGGGGCCAAGGTCGTGAATGAGCACGCGTGCCAGTGCCCATTCAAACGGCGTGATGCGTTGGTCGGCTTTGGCCAGCAACACCAGTTGTTTGCGGAACGCAGCGAATTGTTCGGCCGACATGTCCTTGAGGGCAGGCATGGTCATTTCAATTAATGGCAGGCGCGCGCGGATGTCGAGTGATTGCACCGGTTCTTGCAGGCGTTGTGCGAGATCAGCGAGCGCTGCTTCACTGCTTTCCATGTCGCGCACTTGGGCGGCACGGATGTCGGGCCGGGTGTCCATCAGCAGCGCATAGATCACTGCGCGTGCGCTCCAGGCATTGTGCGCCGCATCCTTGATGGCATCCGGGATGCTGGCAATCAGTTGCTGGGCCAGCCCAAGATGGCTGGCAGCTGGTTCGCCGGTATTGTTGATGGCTTCTTCCATGTGTTCGCCGGCAACCACATCGGCAGTAGCGGCCACGGCTGCCAGTGCTGCACCGGTGGCAGCCGGGGCGGATGTGCGGGTTTCTTCCGCCATCCCTTTGGCCATGGCGGTGACCACTTCTTTGGGCGGTAACAGGAAGTTGCCATCCCAGCGTGGCTCAATCGCGCGGATGCGATCATCAATGCGCGGGTGTGTGGCGAACCAGCTGTTGAAGTGGTTGTGCAGGGCATCACTGAAAAAGAAATGGCTGATTTCACCCGCATTGGCTCGGTTGATATGCGAGCCCAGGCTGAATCCACCAATCAGTTTCAATGCACCACCGATGCCTTCCGGGTTGCGGGTAAATTGCACGGCAGAGGCATCGGCGAGGAACTCGCGCTGGCGGCTCACAGCGGCCTTGATCAGGTTGCCAAAGAAAATGCCGGCGTAACCGATGAGCATCAGGCCCAGTCCCAGCAAGGCAATGCCGCCGGCACCATCATTACGGGAGCGCCGTGAGCGGTTATTACTGAACGAACGCAGCAGGAAGCGGCCGGTTTCGCCGAGAAACAGGATGCCGGCAAGGATGGCCATCAAACGGATGTTGAGGCGCATGTCGCCATTGAAAATGTGGCTGAACTCATGCGCGATGACACCTTGTAACTGGTCGCGATCAAGCAAGGTCATGGTGCCGCGGGTAACACAGACAATGGCATCGGCTGGCGCGTAGCCGGCAGCGAAGGCATTGATGGCCAGCTCCTTGTCCATCACGTATACGGGCGGTACCGGTGTGCCACTGGCGATGGCCATTTCTTCAACGATGTTGAGCAGTTTGCGTTCGTCAGGATCGCCGGAATCGCGGCTGACCCGGCGTGCCCCCATCAATTCGGCGACGGCTTTGCCACCCGCACGCAATTCGAGCAATTTGAACAGTGACGCAAGCCCGACCACCAGGATGACACCGGTTGCAATCCAGGCATTGGCCTTCCACTGGATCATGGAAAACGCCTGGTGGCGGTTTTCCGGGTCGGTCATGGTGGTGGAGCCACCTTCCATGCCGAACCAGAACACATGAAACAGCACGCAGGTGAGTGCGATCAGCACCAGCACAGCCAGCATGAACAGCACCACCAGTACGGTGGTGCGTTGACGGGCCTGGTCCTGGGCCTTGAAGAAATTCACGTGCCGTTTCCGGGCAGGCGCGTGTTAGAACTGCACCTTGGGCGCTTGCTGGATCTGTTTGCTGTCTTCAAATTCCAGCAGGCTGGCATCCTTGCTATGGCCAAACCAGCCAGCAAACACCACGGGTGGGAAGCTCTGTCGATAGGTGTTGTATTCCATCACCGAATCGTTGAACGCCTGGCGTGAGAAGGCCACCTTGTTTTCAGTGGTGGTCAGTTCTTCCTGCACTTGCAGGATGTTCTGGTTGGCCTTGAGGTCAGGATAGGCTTCAACAGCGACATTGAGCCTGCCCAGCGCGCCGCCCAGGGCGCCTTCAGCGCTGGCCAGCTGGCGAATGGCGTCAGCATTGCCGGGGTCGCGGGCAGCAGCCTGCAAGCCAGCCAAAGCCTGGTTGCGTGCTGCAGTGACCGCTTCGAGGGTTTCGCGTTCATGGGTCAGGTAAGCCTTGGCCGTTTCCACCAGGTTGGGGATCAGGTCATAGCGGCGCTTGAGCTGCACCTCGATCTGTGAGAATGCGTTCTGGTAACGATTGCGCAGCTGCACCAGGCGGTTGTAAATGGTGACCACGAACAGTACCAGCGCGATCACCACGATCCAGAAAATCCAGCCTCCCATCTTCCTTCTCCTTTCCCTGTGGGTTGTCCCCTTATCATCAGGCTTGGGGGCAGTTTCTTCAAGTTGGCTGATCACCTAGACTATCTATAAATACGCCAGGAGTTGGTTTCGGCATGAAGCACGGCATTTCTTGCTTATGGTTGTTGTGTGTCTGCGCTTGCGTGGGTTGTGATCGCCTGCAAGCCCCGGAGCTGGCCGTCAAGGATGCGCAATCACGGGTGGTGCTGGCAGAGGATCCGTGGGTGGATGCGACTCGCCTGGTGGCCGGCGAAACCTTTACCTGCGTGGCTTCTGCTGGTGTGGTGGAGTGTTGGGGTGATAACGCCCAAGGCCAGCTGGACGTGCCGGAAGGCTTGTCCCGGGTCATGGATCTGGCGGCAGGGGATGCACATGCCTGTGCCGTTGATGGCGGCAAGGTGGTGTGTTGGGGCAACAATGCTTCCGGACAGGCATCCGCACCGGTGATCAGCAATGCCATCATGGTCGCCGCTGGCAGCGCGCACAGTTGTGCGCTGGCAGATGGCAAGGTCAATTGCTGGGGCAGCAACCAGTCCGGTCAATTGGATGTGCCAGCCGGGCTGCCAACCGTCGAGTTGGTGGCTGCAGGTAAAGCGAGGACATGCGTCGCCTCCAGCCGTGAAATCACCTGCTGGGGAAATTTGCCATCCAGTGAACCCCTGCGCATTACCGGCATCCGTAATCCGGTGTCCTTGTCGATGGGGGCTAACCAGTTATGTGCCATCCATAGCCGAGGCATGTTTTGCCGCAGCCTGGAAACGGGCGAGAACGTGGAAGTGCCGCAGCGTTTTGAGCCGGTGCTGTTGTCCAGCCGGGGTGCGCGCCATTGCCTGATTTCCCCATCGGGACTGGATTGCTGGGATGCCGATGGCAAGCTGGCGACAGGCAAACAGGCCAAGGGTGAGATCATGGCAGTCGCTGTCGGTGGCAAGCATTTCTGTGCCTTGCACCAGCAGCGGATCAGTTGCTGGGGCAAGGCACCCAAGGGTATGGAAGGCGTGCTTGATCCACCAGCGCGCTGGCAGCGGAAGGACTAGGCTCCGGCCACATCAATGCCCGGCGGTCGATGCCCCCAGGAAGGCGGGTTTCTCGCCACCACCATGAACAGTCAGGGTAGAACCCGTGACATACGCCGACAGCGGTGAGGCCAGGTACAGGCAGGCCTCGCCGATATCTTGCGGTCTGGCCATACGCCCCAGCGGGATCGTGCTGGCAACGGCGGCAATCCCCGATTCATCCCCGTAGTGCAGGTGCGATTGCTCGGTTTCGATCAGGCCGGCAATGATGGCATTCATGCGCACCTTGGGGGCCCATTCAATGGCCAGTGAGGTGGTCAGGTTGACCAGGCCTGCCTTGGCGGCGCCATACGCCGCCGTGCCGGGTGAAGGGCGCACGGCGCTGACGCTGGCGATGTTGACGATGCTGCCGCCATCAGCCTGTTCCTGCATCACCCGGTTGACGGCCTGTGCCATGTTCAGCGGGGCCAGCAGGTTCAGGCGCACAATCGACTCATGGAAACGCGGTGAGGCTGTGGCGGCCTCCGCGTGCGGGGCACCACCGGCATTGTTGACCAGGCAGTCAATGCGCCCGTGGTCTGCCTTGACCTGTTCGACAAAGGCATTGACCTGCTCCACATCACGCACATCAAGGGCGTGGAAGATAGCGCTGCGGCCAGCGGCGGCAGGCATGGCCTCGGGAGCATTGCGGCCACAAATGACCACGGTGGCACCGGCGGCGAGAAAACATTCGGTAATGCCTTTACCGACACCGCGGCTGCCGCCCGTGACGATGACGACGCGTTGGCTCATGTCCAGTGGGTTATTCATCCGTTGGGCTCCCTTGAATGATCCTTTTGTGACAAGGCGCGTATTATACGGAAGCCATCCCTTGGGTGCGATTGGCTGTGCAGGCCTCGTGGCTGGTAGAATCGCCCCCGTTTTCCCATTGACCGAACAGGAGTTTTCCCATGTCTGACGCAAAACCCGTTATTGCAGTCCTCGGTGGTACCGGGGATCTGGGCACCGGACTGGCCCGTCGCTGGGCGCGCGCCGGTTATCCCGTGATTATCGGGTCGCGGACGGCGGAAAAGGCGGCTGAAGGCGCCAAGGCCCTGCATGCCTGGTTGGAAGACCAGGGCATCCGTGGTGCCAAGGTGGAGGCCATGGAAAATGCAGCCGCCGCTGCGGCTGCGGACATTGCTGCCTTGACGGTGCCGTATGACCACCAGCGTGGCACGCTGGAAACGGTGCGTGAGAGCTTGCAAGGCAAGATCCTGATTGATGTGACCGTGCCCCTGCGCCCGCCCAAGGTGGGCACGGTGCAATTGCCAGCTGCCGGTAGCGCCGGGCAGGAAGCGCAGGCACTGCTGGGTGATGGCGTCAAAGTGGTTTCGGCGTTCCAGAACGTGGCGGCACATCACCTGCAGGAAGGTGGCCCGATCGCCTGTGATGTGCTGGTGGCTGGTAATGACAAGGAAGCCCGTGAAACGGTGGTGGGTTTGGTGGAAGCCTGCGGTATGCGGGGTTTCAGTATCGGCCCGATTGCCAATGCCGCGGCGGCTGAAGCACTGACGTCCATCCTGATCAACATCAATCGCCAGTTCAAATGCCATGCCGGTATCCGCATTACGGGCACGGAAGGCGGTCACTGAGTCTTGCCTGCGATGCAGTTGATTGGCATCACCGGCTTGCCGATGGTGAAGGCCGGTGATGATGTGGCTGCCCTGATTGCCGATGCCTTGCAAGCGAACAACCTTCGCTTGCAAGCAGGCGATATCCTGGTGGTGGCACAGAAAATCATTTCCAAATCCGAAAACCGTTTCCGCGTGCTGGATGACGTGGTCATCAGTGATGCTGCGCGCACATTGGCGGAGGAAGTCGGCAAGGACCCGCGTTTGATCCAGTTGATCCTGGATGAATCGGTGCGCGTGGTGCGCAAGCGCAAGGGTGTGGTGATTGTGGAGCACACCCTGGGTTTTGTGCAGGCCAACGCCGGTATTGACCAATCCAATGTGGAAACAGTGAATGGCAAGGCACAGGCCTTGCTGTTGCCGGAAAACCCGGATGCCAGCGCCGCACAGTTGCGATCGGCCTTGCGTGAACGCTGCGGGGTGGCGCCGGGCGTGATCATCAATGACAGCACGGGACGACCGTGGCGCAATGGCATTACCTCGTTTGCGATTGGCGTCAGCGGCTTCAAGCCGGTACAGGATTGTATCGGCCGCAAGGATTTGTTTGGCCGTGCCCTGGAAGTCACGCAAGTGGCAGTCGCCGATGAACTGGCCTGTGCAGCATCGACGGTGATGGGGCAGGCCAATGAGTCGATCCCCGTGGTGTTGGTGCGTGGTGTGTCGTTGCCGGTTGATGAGCAGGCCAGTGGCCGTGAGCTGGTGCGTCCGGCGCATGAGGACTTGTTCCGTTGAGTAAGGTGCTGGCGCTCAGTGGTGGTGTCGGTGGTGCCAAGCTGGCGCTGGGCCTGTCGCGTGTCCTGTCTGTAGGTGAATTGATGATTGTTGCCAATACCGGCGATGATTTCGAACACCTTGGCCTGTCGATCTGCCCTGATATCGATACCGTGTTGTACACCTTGTCCGGGTTGAATGACAGCGTGCGTGGCTGGGGTGTGGCCAATGAAACCTGGTCGTTCATGGATCAACTCAAGCAACTGGGTGGCGAAAGCTGGTTCCAGTTGGGTGATCGTGACCTGGCCTTGCACATCGAACGCACACGCTTGTTACAGCAAGGGCACTCCCTGTCGCAGGTGACGCTGCATGTGGCGCAACGATTGGGCATTGCACAGGCTGTATTGCCGATGAGTGATGATCCGGTACGCACCACCGTGCATACCGCGCAGGGCGATTTGCCGTTCCAGCATTATTTTGTGCGTGAGCAATGCCGTCCGGTGGTCAGTGGTTTTTCATTTGCTGGTGCGACGACGGCTAAGCCTCTGCCAGCATTGCTGGAATGCTTGCGCAGTGATGCGTTGGAAGCAGTGATCATCTGCCCATCGAATCCCTTTGTCAGTATTGGCCCGATGTTGGCAATACCGGCATTGCGTGAAGCCTTGCAGGCAACCACTGCACCGGTGATTGCGGTGAGCCCGATTGTCGGCGGGCAAGCACTGAAAGGGCCAGCAGCAAAAATGATGGCGGAATTGCAGCTGCCGGTGACCGCGGCTGCCGTTGCGGAATATTACGGTGATGTGCTGGATGGCTTTGTGATGGATGCCTGTGATGCCAGCCAGGCAGGAGCCATCACTGCGGTGCCTGTCTGTGTTACCCAAACCGTCATGAAATCGCTGGCCGATCGTGAGCAACTGGCGCGAGATGTGCTGGCCTTCGCGGGGACATTGGCATGAATGGTGTGGTCTGGGCCGTGTTGCCAGTGCGTTCATTCAATGAAGGCAAGCAACGCTTGGCGAACGGGTTGGATGCGGCACAGCGTGAAGCCTTGTGCCGGGCCTTGCTCGATGATGCCCTGACTGCATTGCGCGGCAGCCAGCGATTGGCGGGCGTGGTGGTCGTCAGTGCCGATGAGGCCGTGCTTGCCGCAGCGACATCCGCCGGTGTGATGACGCTCCTTGAACACTCCAGGGGCTTGAATGCCGCTGTCATGCAAGGTGCGCTGTGGGTCAAGGAGCAGGGTGCCGATACCGTGCTGGTGATGCATGCTGATTTGCCATTGGTGAGCACTGCTGCGATTGATGAGGTGATTGACTATCACCAGTGCATCGCCGGCCGGCATTGCACACTGGTGCCGGACCGTCATGGCCAAGGCACCAATGCGCTGTTGTTGAGCCCACCTTGCGCCATGCCGTTTGCCTTCGGTGAAGGCAGTCTGGATAAACACCTGATGGGTGGCGTCCGGCAAGGGTTGCGGTGTTGCGTGCTGCCACAAGCCGACCTTGCTTGCGACCTGGATACGCCGGATGACCTGGCCTGTATCCGTGGGAAACGTGTGGCCAAAGCAGGTAAGGCCCTGGGGTTGTTAGCTGCTTCCTGACCGGTTTGCATGACAAATCGGACATGCCGTTTATCTTGCAGTCCACCGGTTGCAAACCCATACTGTAGCCCTCTGGTGGACCTTCTTGCAGTATGACCCTGACTCCCGAACAGATCACCCGGCAATGGCAACAAGGGCAGGCGCTTTCCCGTGATCATGCGCTGGCCCTGGCGAGTGTGCCTTTGTCACCGCCCTTGCTGGAAGCCGCCAGTGTGTTGCGTGATACCGGCTTCCCGCATGCCGTGACCTATTCCCGCAAGGTGTTCATCCCGCTGACCCACCTGTGTCGCGATGTTTGCCATTACTGCACCTTTGCCAAGACCCCGCGCCACCTCGAAAAACCTTACCTGTCCCCGGACGATGTCGTGGCACTGGCGAGGCAAGGTGCTGCGCAAGGTTGCAAGGAAGCCTTGTTCACTTTGGGTGAGAAACCGGAATTGCGTTACCGGGTGGCGCGTGACGCCTTGGCCGAGATGGGTTTTGCAACCACGCTGGAATATGTTGCCCATGTGGCTGGCCGTGTGCTGGCGGAAACCGGTTTGCTGCCGCACATCAATGCCGGTTGCATGACCGACGAGGAAATCGCTTTCTTGCGGCCGGTGTCGGCGTCGATGGGCATCATGCTGGAATCGGCATCGGATCGCCTGTGTGAACCCGGCATGCCGCATTACGGTTCACCCGACAAGATCCCGGCTGTGCGCTTGCAAACACTGGAGCGTGCCGGCCAGGCCAAGGTGCCTTTCACCAGTGGCATCCTGATCGGTATTGGTGAAACCCGGCAAGAACGCATCGAATCCCTGCTGGCCTTGCGCGATGTGCATCAGCGTCATGGCCATGTGCAGGAAATCATCGTCCAGAATTTCCGCGCCAAGGCCGATACCCTGATGCGCGAAAGCCCGGAACCGGATCTCGACGAGATGTTGTGGACGCTGGCGATCGCGCGATTGGTGTTTGGCCCGGCCATGTCGATCCAGGCACCGCCTAACCTGAGCCCCGGAGTGTTGCCGAAACTGGTGTCCGCCGGTATTAACGATTGGGGCGGTGTGTCCCCGGTGACACCGGACTTTGTGAATCCGGAAGCGCCCTGGCCGCATCTCGACAAGTTGGCAGCAGAAACCGCGCAAGCCGGCAAAGTGCTGGTGGAACGTTTGACCGTGTATCCCGCCTATGGGCGAGATCGTAAACAGTGGGTGGATGCTGGCGTGATCCCGGCCTTGCAGGCCTTGAGCGATGCCGAAGGATTGGCACGTGATGACCAGTGGCATGCCGGTGCCGTGTTGCCACCGCCGAAAAAATTGCTGGATGTGTTGCAGAAATCCCCTGTCCATGTTGGCGCTGACTTGCCAGCCATCCTGCAGAAAGCCGAAGCCGGTGAACGACTGGATGAACAGGAAGTCGTGCGATTGTTTGCGGCGCGTGGTGACGAAATCGCGGCGGTGTGCCAGGCGGCCGATCGCCTGCGCCAATCCGTGAATGGTGACTGTGTCAGTTATGTCGTCAATCGCAACATCAATTACACCAATATCTGTTATTTCAAATGCCGCTTCTGTGCCTTCTCGAAAGGCAAGGTGAGCGAGAACCTGCGCGAAAAGCCCTATGACATCTCCATGGAAGAAATCCAGCGTCGTACGCTGGAGGCCTGGGAGCGTGGTGCGACTGAAGTGTGCCTGCAGGGTGGCATCCATCCGGATTACACCGGCCAGCATTACCTGGATGTCTGTGAAGCCATCAGGGCCGTGTGTCCTTCCATGCATATCCATGCGTTTTCGCCACTGGAAATCACACAAGGGGCGACAACCCTTGGCCTGTCATTGCCGGAATTCCTCGCGCAATTGAAAGCGGCCGGCTTGAACACCTTGCCGGGCACCGCTGCGGAAATCCTTGATGATGAAGTGCGTGCGGTGATCTGTCCCGACAAGATCAGCACCGATGAATGGTTTGATGTGATGCGTGCGGCACACCAGCAGGGCATCCGCTCAACCATCACGATCATGTTTGGTCATGTTGAAAGCCCGCTGCACTGGGCGCGTCATTTGCTGCGTGTGCGCGATTTGCAGGCAGAAACCGGTGGCTTTACCGAATTCGTTCCGTTGCCATTTGTGCACATGGAATCACCACAGGGTTTGCGGAAAATCTCGCGCAAAGGCCCGACCTTCCGTGAAGTACTGCTGATGCATGCGATTGGCCGGTTGGTGTTGCATCCGCTGGTGAAAAACATCCAGGCCTCGTGGGTCAAGCTGGGGGCGGAAGGTGTTTCGGCGTGCCTGTCAGCCGGTGTGAATGACCTGGGCGGCACCTTGATGAACGAAAGCAT
The DNA here is from genome assembly GCA_006227085.1 of Gammaproteobacteria bacterium. Classification (GTDB taxonomy): domain Bacteria; phylum Pseudomonadota; class Gammaproteobacteria; order Pseudomonadales; family M0112; genus M0112. The sequence continues at coordinate 7,414 of SBFY01000188.1, read as the reverse complement.
TACCCGCGCGGCCGGTGCTGCGCATGGCCAGGAGTTTTCACCGGAATACCTGGAAGGCCTGATGGATGCAGCCGGGCGTTCACATCGCCAGCGCACCACCTTGTATGGCACGCCGGAAGCTTCACGCATGGCCCGCAGTTACGGTGCCGCACCGGTACAGCCGATTGATGAAGTCGGCCAACCCGCCCCGGGGTTGCGCCTGATCCACTCTGCCTGACGCCTTGGCTTACAGGCTGCTACCGATCAGGCAAGGCCGATGGGTGGGATTACCGATCACGGTCCAGTCATCGGTACCGAGCATATAACCCCGCAATCCATGACCCGCCTGGAACAAACCCGTTGGCAGTACCGGTAACGCATAACCCTGCACTTGCCCTTGCGGGTCAATCAGCCATGCGCTGGTGATCGGATCATCACCGTTGCCGGCAATGCGGATTTCCAGGTAACCATCCTCGACTGGATCCAGGGCCACATTGCGAATGCAGCTGGGCAGTTCCTGCAAGGGTTGGGTAAATAATTGCCCCATCCAGTGCGCAGCCTCCGTGGCATAAATGCCATTACCCGTTGCTTGCAGGTAATCGCGCCATTCCAGCGCAGGGTTGTATTTGGTGGCCTTGTGCGGCACGGATAACAACGCATGGGTACGCCAGCTATTCATGCCGATGGTGTAGGCAATGTGGGACATGCGAACCTTTTGCGCGGTTTCCAGCGCTTGTTGCAGGGCCAGTGGTTGCCAATAGGTGAGCAAGGCCAGCCAACCCATGCCACCCAGTACCAGCCACTTCCTGGTCTGCACACTGTTGCAGGAGAGCAGCCAGTGCAGCAGCAGCAAGGGCACTAACCAGAGATGAATGGTATGGAAGCGTTCAGCAATGGCGGTGACTGGTATCCATGCTCGTCCCAAGGCGGTGGCGGCGGCTGTGCCACACAACCACATCAGGCCAGCGAGGGCGAATGCGCCAGCAGGGGTTTGCGGGTTCTTGCCGATCATCCAGCGAATGCCATGCCAGCCGGTGTAGCCGGCAATCAGGGTGCCCAGCAACATACCGGCCGCTTCATGAATGGGCGTCAGCGGGGTTCCCAGGAATCGTAAGGTATACATCGGGTAAGCCAGCAGTGCCAGCGGGTTGGCGGCAATGGCATCGAGCAGCGCGCCACGATCCATGCCTGGGCCTGGCATGCTGCCAACATGGGCCAGCACAGCCAGCAAACAAGCGATCGCCAGTAACCAGCGCCAGCGATGATTCAGGGCGATGCCGAGTAAACCCAGGTTCAACAGTGCCACCACACCGGGGAAATTGCAGAAGCTGGCCGCCAGGGCTAACGCAAATGCCAGCACGGTGGCTGCGGTTTCCTGCCCGCTTCCATGTGCCGCTTGTGTGCTGCGAATCAGGCAGGCAAAAGCGAGGAATGAAAACGCCACCACCTGGAACCATTGCACCAGGAAGGTGTAGTGGAGGTTGTACAAATGCAGTGCAGAAAATCCCGCCGCCAGCACCACCAGGTACAAGCCACGCCGTTCAGCAAGGACTGGTGTGTTGTGGATAAAGCGACAAGCGGTCACGATTGCCAGCAGGTGGAATATGACCGACACCATGATCGTGAACACATTCGCGTGTTGGAAAACGCTGTGTTCAATTGCAAACACGAACCGCGATAACAACAAGCGGTGCGAGCCCGCGTAAGCATTGGCCCAGTCATGCAGTGTGGAACGGCCTTCATCCAGTCGCTGCAGGAAGGGCATTTCGTCCCACATGTCGACATACACGCCAGGAAAGTGGCCAAGGTAAAGGCCCCAGAGGCTGGTGAACAGCAACCAGCCCAGCAGCGCATACGCTGCTGCTAGCGTCACGCGCATCAGCGGGCTGGGCTGACCCATACCGGCGAGCTCCAGGCGCGTTCCTGAATGATTTTCGGGGCCTCGGCTGTGCAACAGGCTTCATAACCTTTGGAGACAGTATCCGGCTGGCTGCAATCCACGCCGGCAGCCACGCATTGGCGTGCGGACCAACGGCAGCTCGGGTTTTCCAGTACGCGGGCATAGTAGAACGCGGGTTGTGCCGGGTTGAAATCCGGGTCGCGCCATACGGCACACAGTTGTGCGGCACCGGTTCCTTGCGGTTCACAGGTGTTGGTGTCAACCGTGGCGCCATTGTCGGGATTGCCCGCCACCTCGAACACTTTCTCATGGGCGATGCCGTTGTCGATCCAGCCCTTGATGATCTGGATGCGTTGCAGGGGCATGCCCGGCTCGTTGCTGGCGCCCGGATCGGCTTGTGCGGCCACGGCAAACGCAGGGCTGTTGGCGGGAGCAGGTAATGTGCTGCCCATGGGAACGCCTTGTGCATAACCCGTAGCGACAAAGTCTGCGTTATTGCACAGGTCTTCCGGGTAGTTCTCGCCGGCGAAGAAACGCAGGCCGATACGTGGACCACTGGTGCCATAGGTTTCGCGGCGTTTCATGCCATTGAACAGCGCGTCGCGTGAATTTTCTTCTGCATAGACAACCGCGAGGCCGCCGGGGTTATACAGGACTGGGTCTGGGAAGCCAGGGCGAATGCCTTCACGGGCAGAGTAACCCGCACCACCGTGACCCGGGAAATTGCTTTCGCTGACTGCGCCGGGTGCGCCGAGGTGAGTGTCCGTGCTGGCGATGATGCCGTACTGGAACGGGTTGGTGCCGAGTTGTTGCTCAACCTTTAATCCTTGCTTCAGTGCATCGCGCACGAAATCGGATTCACTCGGCTTGTCGGTCAACCAGCCGTTATAACGTCCCGCAATCAGGTTGTTGTACGGCATTTTCTCAAAGCCGCATTGCTCATCGCTGCTCATCAGGCCGCACTCGGAATCACCCTTGTGCTGGAAGATCTCCACCAGCGGTTCCATCTCGTGTCGCAGGCGCACGTATTCGGCAGAGAACGGTTTGCCATTGCTTTCGGTCAGCGCAAACATGCGGCCATTGCTGACATTGGAATTGTGCGGGATGGCGAGCACATCGCAGCCCTTGCCCGGTGTGAGGCATTCGCGCTTCAGGCGTGCCCAGAGTTGTTCCGGATCCGGGGTGTCGAGATAGCTGACCGGCAGTGCGGTGACGGTGCTGTTGCGGAAAATCACATTGCGGTGCAGGTTTTCGGTTTTCGGGCCGCCTGACCATTCGTAGCCGACAAAGGTGGTGAATTGGCAATCGCTGGAACGATCGTAATGCTGTTCAGCAGCTTGCTGGATTTCCTGCCAACCGTGCGAGGCAGCTTCACGGCACACTTCACCATCCTTGCCGCAATAACCGAAGCGCGGGATCGGCAGGGCCTCACCGTCGGCGTTGCGGTCAGCTGACCAGGCTGTGCGCATGTTCATGAAAATGAACGCCACTGACGGCCAGCGACGGTAAAAGCCGCATTGCCAGCTGTCATAACCCTCGCTGCCGGGTGTCATGCAAATATGTTGTTCACCGAGGAATTCGGAATGATCCGACAGCGCCACGAAATCCAGTGGCCGTGCCAGCTGCAAGCTGCGCAAGGGTTTGCCTTCATCGGTCCAGGGTTGCAGGCCGATCGGCTCGCCTTGGGCAAAACGGTAGGCCTCATCCGGAGTGGTGCGGGTGCCTTGCAGGCCGGCATCCAGTGACAGGTAGGTGTGCACATGGGTGTCGCCGAAATAGGCGTTACGCAAAGGGTTGTATTGGCGGCAAGGCGTGCGGATTTCGCTGTACTGGCGCTCTGCTGCCGCATCCTGTGTGGCCGGGGCGGCTAACGGGGTCTCTATGGGGGCATCGGCGGCGGCATTCAGGGTGGTGCCTGCGATCAGGCAGGCCAGCAACAGGCGATACAGCATGGGTGTTTCCCTTGTGATTGTTATGGCAGGCTGTATGGTACCAGTGCCGGGTGTCCGGCGGTAATGACAAAACCGGAAGATTGCGGATGCGATTGGATAAATACCTGGCTGACAGCACCACCCTGACGCGTTCGCAGGCCCGCAAGGCGATTATGGCGGGTGACGTCACGATCGGCGGTGAGGTGCAAACCAATGCCGCCAGTCATGTCGATCCATCCGTGACGGTCTGCTGGCAAGGCAGGCCCGTGAGCCCACCCAAGGCCCGCTACCTGATGCTGCATAAACCGGCCGGGTATGTCTGTTCCAACACCGAAGACACCTGGCCGCCGGTGACTGACTTGTTGCCCGCCGGGCTGCGCGAGGGCCTGATTATCGCTGGTCGCCTGGATCAGGACACCACCGGCATGGTGATCCTGGGTGATGACGGCCAGTGGACACACCGGTTGACGCGTCCCGGCAGTACCATCGGCAAGCGCTACCGTGTCACCTTGGCCGAACCCTTGGTCGCCGATGCCGAATCACGCTGCCGTGATGGCATCCTGCTGCAGGGTGAAAACAAACCGACACGGCCGGCGGAACTCACGCGCATCAGTGATACGGAAGTGCTGCTGACCCTGCATGAAGGCCGCTACCACCAGGTCAAGCGCATGATGGCCGCCCTGGGTAACAAGGTGGTTGGCTTGCACCGCGAATCGGTGGGCCAGCTGGTACTGGGCGACTTGCCAGAAGGGCAGTGGCGGGAATTGACGGCGGAAGAGATTGCGTCGATCAAGTAACGCTCAGGATTCGTGCGTTGCCAAGCGGTGCAGCAATTTGCCGTGCTTCAGGAAATAGAACCCGAACCCTGAAAACAGCACGATGCGTGCGCAGGCATTTACCGCCATGGTGCTGTGTGCCTTTGCCAAGGCATTAAATTGCATCATCAGTGGGTCGCCACTGCTGGTTTCGGCCTGATTACCAAATGCCACAGCGTTATAGGTGCTTGAAATGAGCTCGGGGATGGCCACGATAGCCATTACCACCAGGAATATCCCGCTGATGCGGATAGCTGTCCAGATCCATTCGCTTTTGTTCATGCCGCTCACTCCCGGGTGCGCAAGAAATCCGCGATATTGTAGAACGGCCCTTTCAGCATCGCTTTCAACTCATCACTGGCACTGATTTTTTCCAGCGCCTTGTCCATGCACAGCAGCCATTGGTCGCGCTCGGCCGGGCCAATCGCAAACGGCTTGTGTGGGTCAGTCAGGCACACGGTGCCATGCTTTTCCTTGTACAGGTGCGGGCCACCCAGCCAGCCGGACAAATACTCGTACAGCTTTTCCTTGATATCGGTGAGGCTCTCGGCATGCATTGCGCGAATGGTCGCGGCTTCCGGCAGTTCATCCATGGCGTCGTAAAAGGCATCGGCCAGTTTGCGGATGCCTTCATCGCCACCGAGCATCTGGTAAGGGGTCTGGTTGGTCATGTGCGCCTCTGTGCCAAGCGATGAGAGTGGCCTATTGTTCCATAAAAACCAGCCGGCCTGATGACCAATATCAACGGCTGGTATAGTGATGCCGCAACCGGAGGCCCCATGACGACTGAATCCCGCGCCATTGACCTGGAACCGAGCTGGCTGGCGCACCTGTCCGATGAGTTCGGGAAGCCCTACATGCAGGCGCTGCGGGAGTTCCTGCGCGAACAGAAACGCGCTGGCAAGGTGATTTACCCGGCCACGGAAAACTGGTTCAACGCCTTCCGGCAAACCCCGTTCGACCGTGTGCGCGTGGTGATCCTCGGGCAAGATCCTTATCACGGCCCGGGGCAGGCCCATGGGCTGTGTTTCTCGGTGCTGCCTGGCGTACAGCCGCCACCGTCACTGCAAAACATGTTCAAGGAAATCCATAACGACCTCGGTTTGCCCATCCCGTCGCACGGTCACTTGCAACACTGGGCGGAACAAGGCGTGCTGTTATTGAACAGCGTGCTGACGGTGGAACAGGGCCTTGCCGGTTCACACCAGGGCAAGGGCTGGGAAACTTTCACCGACCGCGTGATTGATGTGCTCAACCGTGAGCGCGAGGGCATCGTGTTTTTGCTATGGGGCAGTTACGCGCAAAAGAAAGGCCAGTTCATCGACCGTAACAAGCATTGTGTGTTGACGGCGCCGCACCCATCGCCGTTGTCAGCGCATCGCGGGTTTTTAGGCTGCAAGCATTTCTCGAAGGCTAACGCGTATTTACAGGCGCGCGGTTTGCCGGTCATTGATTGGGGGTTGCCGGAGTAGTGATGCCGTCATCTCCGTGAAGGCGGGGATCCAGCAAATAAAGGGGTCGGCGGGAAACCTCTGACACCTTTATTTTAAACGACCCGATTATTTTTACTGCGGGAGCTCGCCGCTCCCGCACCCTGGCTATCCGGCGCAGCGGCTGTTTATCCTCCTTCCCTCGATGGCTTATCGAGCCGTCGGCGCGATGGGCATCCTGCCTTGCGCGCCTCAACCGGCCGTCCATGGCCGGTTGACGGCTGAAGCCATTCGTTCACTCGGCAGCCTGCTGAATGCCGGATAAAAACATGCAGTCCCATACCGTTAATAAAAATCCCGTCATTCCCGCTTTCGCGGGAATGACGACATCTGGACGAGCTGCAACCCGCGGCTTTACCTATCCGGCCTTTAAGGTGTTGCCGCCGGTCACGAGTCGAGCCCAGCCGACAATTAGACAGGGATGTCTAATTGAGGCCCACAAACACGGATGTTTGTTGGGCCGACGGCTCGAAGGCTCATGCAGTGAACGGTGATCAGCAACGCCGGGCCGCGATGCGGGGTCCGGGGCCGGCGAGGCCCCGCGAGAAAATTAAAGAAGGAATGTATTGCGGGGAGATGGACACAAAAACAGATGTATCAAGGAAATTACCCTTCCGCCTCCGGGTCATACGGCAGCCCGAGAAACTCCAGCGCTGGCCCATCGGCCGCGCCCACGTGCACATCGCCGGCATCTTTTGCGTCTTTCGTCATCGAAACCAGTAACTCGCCATTGGCGGCCAGCACCACTTCGCCCACGCTTTGCGCGTGCCCACCGGCAAACACCGGTGTATTGGGTGCAATGGCTGCATCGGTTTTGATGGCTGCGCGATACATATGCCGTTTCAGTTTGCCGCGGTACTTCATGCGGGCGACGATTTCCTGGCCGGTGTAACAGCCCTTGGTAAAGCTGATGCCGCCGGTCAGGTGCAAGTTGATCAATTGAGGGATAAACACCTCGATGGTTTCAGCGCGCACTTCGCCGATGCCATGGGCAACCAGCCATGCCTGCCATGCTGCTGTCCCAACCAGGCGTTGTTCCTGTTCGGCCAGTTGTTGGTATTTTTCAGCAAGCCCGGTAGTTACCCAGCATTCAAGGGCATCATCCTGCAAGCGGATAACCGCGCCATCGGCATCAGCCCAGGCGAGACCGGTGTCTTCGGGTATGCCGGCTTCGTTGTGATCGCGCAGCCATCCTGCTGCATCACTGCCCAACAGTGCAAAACCGTGCAGGGTGTCATCCAGCCGTGCCTTGGCCTTGGAAAACACGATGTACTTGTTCAGTTGTGCCAGTGCGCGCTC
>SBFY01000129.1 GCA_006227085.1 Gammaproteobacteria bacterium | reverse complement strand
GCAACAGCACGTCTTTCACATCGCCGGACAATACCGCGCCCTGGATCGCTGCACCGACAGCCACCGCTTCATCCGGGTTCACGTCCTTGCGCGGCTCCTTGCCGAAAAATTCAGCGACTTTCTTCTGCACCATCGGCATGCGGGTTTGACCACCCACCAGAATCACTTCATCGATTTCAGAAGCGCTCTTGCCCGCATCTTTCAACGCGACCTTCAAAGGCTCAATGGAACGGTTCACCAGTTCTTCCACCAGCGATTCCAGCTTGGCGCGGGTCAATTTCACCACCAGGTGTTTCGGGCCCGTCGCATCGGCCGTGATGTACGGCAGGTTCACTTCGGTCTGCTGTGAGGACGACAGCTCGATCTTGGCTTTTTCAGCGGCTTCTTTCAGGCGCTGCATCGCCAGCGGGTCGCCTTTCAGGTTAATGCTGTTTTCCTTCTTGAACTCATCCGCCAGGAATTCAATCAGGCGCATATCGAAGTCTTCGCCACCAAGGAAGGTGTCGCCGTTGGTGGAGAGCACTTCAAACTGGTGCTCGCCATCGACTTCAGCAATCTCGATGATGGAAATATCAAAGGTACCGCCACCCAGGTCATACACCGCGATGGTGTGATCGCCCTTGGCCTTGTCCATGCCATAGGCCAATGCCGCAGCGGTCGGCTCGTTGATGATGCGCTTCACTTCCAGCCCGGCGATACGGCCGGCATCTTTCGTGGCCTGGCGCTGTGAATCGTTGAAATAGGCCGGCACGGTGATCACCGCTTCGGTCACCGGCTCACCGAGATAATCCTCGGCAGTCTTCTTCATTTTCTTCAACACTTCGGCTGACACCTGCGGCGGTGCCATTTTCTTGCCCTGGGCTTCGACCCAGGCATCGCCGTTATCCGCCTTGACGATGCCATACGGCACCATGGCGATGTCTTTCTGTACCACGCCATCTTCAAAGCGGCGGCCAATCAAACGCTTGACCGCAAACAGGGTGTTCTTGGGGTTGGTGACGGCCTGGCGCTTGGCCGATTGGCCCACCAGTGTTTCGCCTTCACCCGTGAACGCGACAATCGACGGCGTGGTGCGAGCGCCTTCGGCGTTCTCGATCACACGCGGCTTGTCGCCTTCCATCACGGCCACACAGCTGTTGGTGGTGCCGAGGTCAATACCGATAATCTTGCCCATTGCTCTTCTCCACAATCCTCGATTTGAATCACTGGCCGGTTACCCGGCGCCCGCTTACTGTTGTCCTTACTGGCTATATTGGCGCTACCAGCGCGATTTCAAGCCTTGCCCCTGTTTTTTGTCTGCCCTTACTGGCTGGCGGCGACCACAACCACCATCGCGGCCCGGATCACGCGGCCGTTCAGGGTGTAGCCCTTCTGCATCACATCCAGCACGGTATTGGGCTCGGCACCGGGAGCCGGCACGGTCGCCACTGCCTCGTGCAGGGCCGGGTCAAACGGCTGGCCCTTGGGATCAATGGCAGTGATCTGGTGGCGCTGGAACACATCGGCCAGCTGGCGGCGAGTCAGTTCGATACCTTCCAGCACCGGCTTGAGCGCCTCGTTGCTGTCATCGGCGGCCTGCAGGGCGCGCTCGAAGTTGTCCATCACCGGCAGCAAATCCGCTGCAAAACGGTCCAGTGCGAACTTGCGGGCCTGCTCGACATCACGCTCAGCGCGACGGCGCACATTCTGCATCTCGGCCTGCTCACGCAGCAGGTGATCCTTGAGGGCGGCAATCTCGGCCTGCAGGGCTTCTTCTGCGGTGGCTGCCTCCGCGGGAGCAGTTTGCTGCCCGGCAGCGTGTTGCTGTGCCTGATCCTCCGGGACCGGTGGCTGCTGTTCGTCACTCATGGGGTCTCTCCAGACAAAACCAATCCGTGGGCGAATGCCCTGTTACGGGGTTGATATGGGCTAGCGGCCCGGTTTCAAGGGTCGACGGGGTGATTTCTCGACAAAATGGCGCCGAGCATGCGGGCGGTCAGGTCCACCACCGGGATGACGCGGTCATAGGCCATGCGGGTCGGGCCGATAATACCCAGCACCCCGACGCTGTGACGGCCACTCTGGTAAGGCGCGGTGATCACGCTGTAATCGTCCAGCACTTCGTAGCCGGATTCCTCGCCAATGAAGATCTGCACGCCACGGGCCTCAATGCAGCGATCCATCAGGTGCAGGATGTCCTGTTTGCCCTGGAAGGCCTGGAACAGGTCACGCAGGCGGTCAAAATTATCGGCACTGGCCTGTTCCAGCAGGTTGGCCTCACCGCTGACCACATAGTCCGGCGCGGTTTCCGGCTTGGTCATCGCCTGCCCGGCCATCTCGATGGCCTTGCGCATCATGCGATCGATATCGGCACGGTCATCGGCCATCGCCCCGACGATGCCGCTGCGTATCTGCTCCAGCGGCTGGCCCGCCCAGGTGTCATTGATGTAGTTTGCAGCCTGCTGCAGGGCTTCGCGGGAAAACACTTCACGGGTATGGATGATGCGGTTCTGCACATCGTGATCGCCCAGCACCAGGATCACCAGCACCCGTTCGCCTGACAAGGGCAGGAATTCCACATGCCGCAGCACCGTGTCATCGTGGCGCGGCAGCATCACCACGCCGGCCTGCCGGGTCAGCTGCGACAGCAGTTCCGACGCTGAACGCACCAGCTCGCGGGAAGGCAAATCCGGGTTGAGGTATTCCCGCAAGTCCAGCCCCAGTTGGTCTACCTGCGGGCTCACCATCAGGGTATTGACGAGGAAACGGTAGCCCTGGGCAGTCGGCACGCGGCCGGCCGAGGTGTGCGGCGAGGTGATATAGCCGCGCTCCTCCAGGTCCATCATCACATTGCGTACGGTGGCCGGGCTGACCGACAAGCCACTGCGCCTGACCAAAGCGCCGGATGCCACCGGCTGGCCTTCGCGGATGTACTGCTCGACCAGGGTCCTGAGCAGGATACTGGCGCGTTCGGAGAGTTCCGGTTGTCCCATATTTGGCGATGCCCCTAGGCCGCTATCGGGTCTCATTGGTATTATGCGGTCTCGCCCGAGAGAGACAAGCGCAACATGCTGACCGGCCTTTCCATCCGCCATTTCACCCTGGTCGACAGCCTCGATATCGAGTTTGCTGCCGGCCTGACCGTGATCACCGGCGAAACCGGCGCCGGCAAGTCGCTGCTGGTCGATGCCCTTGGCCAGCTGCTCGGCGATCGCGCCGACACCCGCTGGGTGCGCAGCGGCGCTGAACGCGCCACCCTGTCCGCCACATTCGATGTGCGCAGCAATGCCATCGCCCAGCAGTGGTTAAAAGAACGCGCCCTGGATGAAGGCCACGAGTGCCTGCTGCGCCGCGTGCTGATGGCCGAAGGTGGCAGCAAGGCCTGGATCAATGGCCAGCCCGCCACCTTGCAGGACCTGCGTGAGCTCGGTGACCTGCTGGTGGACCTGCATGCCCAACACGAACACCAATCGCTGCTGCGCCGCGACACCCAGCGCGCCCTGCTCGATGCCTTTGGTGGCCACACCACGCTGGCCAGCGAGGTTGCGGCACTGGCCAGGCAATGGCGCGAACAGCACACCACGCTTGAACGCTTGAAGGAACGCGCCGGCGAAGCCTCGGCCCGTGAAGAATTGTTGCGCTTCCAGTTGCAGGAACTGGAAAAACTCGCCCCGGAAGCCGGCGAATTTGAACGCCTGAGCGAACAGCAGAAATCGCTGGCGAATGCCGAAGCCTTGCTGGAAGCTGCCAACACCGCGCGCACCCTCTGCGACGACGATGACAGCTCCGCCAATCGCCTGCTGAGGAAAGCACAACAGGCACTGGAGCGCTTACCGCATCGCCCGCCGGCGCTGGAAGAAGCACGCAAGCTGCTGGAAAGCGCCACCATCCACCTTGATGAAGCGAGCACCACCCTGCAGGATTTCTGCGACAGTTTTGATGCCGATCCCGCTGCACTGGCCGCGCTCGATAAACGCCTCGACCGTTATCACGAACTGGCCCGCAAGCATCGCGTACCGGCCAGTGAGTTGTGCGAACTGCAGCAACGTTTGGGCGAGGAACTCACGTCACTGGATGCGAGCGAAAGCCGTCTCGATGCCCTCGAAAAACAATTGGCCGAAGCACTGGCGGCATTCACCAGCGCCGCTGGCAAACTCAGCAAGGCACGCCAGAAAGCAGCCAAAACGCTCTGCAAAGCCATCAACGCCCTGCTCGCTGATGTCGGCCTGCCCAATGCCCGCATCGATGTCGGCATGGAACCCTTGCCCGCACACGCCCCCGACAGCCGTGGCGCCGAAGACATCGACCTACTGGTGCAAACCAATCCCGGCATGCCAATGGACAAGCTCGCCAGGATTGCCTCCGGCGGCGAACTCTCGCGCATCAGCCTCGCCATCAATGTGGTGACGGCGCAGTCGCACCCGGTATCGACACTGGTGTTTGATGAAGTCGATGTCGGCATTGGCGGCCAAACCGCGAGCCAGGTCGGTCATTTGCTGCGTGCACTCGGCCAACAGGCACAAGTGTTGTGTGTCACGCACCAGCCGCAAGTCGCTGCCTGCGGCCACCAGCATTTGCAAGTGAGCAAGTCCGCCAGCGCGGACTCGACCGTCAGCGCGATTGATGCCTTGACGGGCAAGGCCCGCGAAGAAGAATTGGCCCGCATGTTAGGCGGCAAGACAATCACCGAAAAAACCCGCGCGCATGCCCGCGAGCTGCTGGAGTCGGCGTAACCGCCACCCATGAACAACGACCGGCCGACTGATATCCAGCGCACCGAATCCTGGACCCCTTACCGAAAAGGTTTGTGCAACGACTGCCAGGCCCTGTGTTGCCGCTTGCCGGTAGAAGCCCGCTTTAGTGATTTGGTGCGCATGCAACTGGCGGATGATTTCGAACGCGATGAACCGTTAAAAAACATTGCGAAGCGCCTGACCAAACAAGGCGTGGTGGCCCACTTCAATGCCCGCGATGGCATCTTCACACTGACGCAGCATTCCAGCGGGGATTGCTACTACCTTGATCGCCACACCCGCCGCTGCACCATTTACGAATTACGACCTGACACCTGCCGGCAACACCCGGCGGTTGGGCCGCGGCCCGGGTATTGTGCGTACCTGAAAAAACCTGAATAACCCTTACCACATCATGCGGTACGTTAGATAAGCCGCATGCTGCTCATCCGAACCAGCGATATCACCGCGATAGTTGAACTCGAGCTGTGAGGCGCCCGGGAACATCACATTCACGCCCACGCCGACCTGCGCACGATCACGGTCAAGCTCCGGGCCTGTGACTCCAAAGCCAACAATCGGCGCGCCTGCAAAACCGGCACGGAATCCCACAGCCTCTTCCAGGTATTCATGCACCCAGGCCAACTCCACCGCAGGCTCGATGCGAATGCCATTGGCCAGCGCCCATGCGTACTGGAAACGCGCACCCACGCGTGAACGCAAGGATTCGAAATTGTCTTCATGCACATCCAGGTTGGCCTGCCCGGCACCGGTTTCCACAAACGCATCGCGTTGCAGCCAGCCATAGCCCAAGCCCACAAACGGGGTGATCGATGCAGTTGAACCCTGCCAGGGGAAGGTGTGGCCACCTTCAATATCCAGCCCAGCGCTCACGGCATCGCTGTCACTGTCCGCTTGCGCCAGCAAACTGCCCACAGCAATACTGCGCGAGGTTTCGATTTCGTGCTGGCCGCCCACCACACTACCCTTCAGGTAGTGATAACCCTGCTGCCATTGCGCATAGATACCGGCATGGATGCTATCCACATCCATATCATCCGGGCCGGCGTCGGCAGCACTCTGGCTGTAACCGGCGGCAATACCCCACACCGTATTGCCCATCGCTGTGTCGTAACCCAATGCAGCACCGCTGTGACGGGTATCGGTATCGATACTGCCGTGGTCGCGATCAAACTCGCCGTCACTGCCAAAGCCCTGTAACCACAAACCGCGCTGCGTGCGCAGGCGTGCGATATCCAACGCACCGGCACCGAACTGGCGATTCGCTTCCAGTGACAACATCTGGCCATAGGCATGGATGTCACCGCTGAGTGATTGCAGTGCCGATTGCGCATCCGCGACGCTCAATACTGTTAATGCATTATTGATATCGGATACGCCCGGATCACCCGCAAGCTGTGTTAATGCCGAACCCACGGCCCATTGGTTGGCATTGGCTGCCACAAAACCAAAGGCAACGTCATTGCGGGACAAGGTCAGCAAGACATCATTACTGGTGTAGGCCAACGCCGCATCCAGGTAGGCAAACTCCGGCAAATCCACGCTCACCGAATCGAACACGCCATTAAGGGTCGCGGCAGAAAGGATGGTGTATTGCGTCTGGTTGGCGTAATTGCCCGGCATCGGCAATACCGACACGCGCCCGCCGCCCAGCGTTGCCGTGCCACTGACGTTGATGCGATCCGAATTGCCGGCGGCATCCACTTCCACTTCATACACACCGCCGCCACTGAAATCGATGGCCGCGACATTCAAGGTGCCAATGGAATTACCCGGTGCCAGCGTGCCACCGTTCACATAGACTGGCCCGGTAGTGCCATTGCCACCCAGCACGCCGCCATTGAGGTAGAAACTGGAGGCGATTGCCGAACCGTTCACGATCAACTGGCCATCGCTGATGGTGGTATTGCCGGTGTAATTCTGCACACCACCCAGATACGTCGTGCCCGTCCCGATCTGGTTCAGCTGCGCAAAACCGTTGACGATGATCGGGCTGCCACCGGCATTGGCAAATTGGTAAGCCGCATCGGAATG
>SBFY01000130.1 GCA_006227085.1 Gammaproteobacteria bacterium | reverse complement strand
GCATTTTCAGCCAGGATGTAGATGCCCTTGAGCTGCGCAATTGCATAACCGAGTGGAGGCACTTCACCGGCATCGGTGTGTTGCGGCGCCAGTGATGGCACGGGGCTGTTGCGCAGGCTGTCGTAGAAACTACGCTGGTCGCCGATTTGCGATTCGGTCGGTCGCGTCGGCAAACCAAAGCTGCCTTGCTGGTACGCTGGTGCAGGAGTAGCCGCTGGCAATGGTGATGATTCGGCCTTGCGCGCCAGCACATCATCGGGCCGGGTATCGGCCAGGGCGCGATGCAGGGAGCGAAACAGGAAATCATGCACCAGCCGGCTATCGCGGAAGCGCACTTCGTGCTTGGTCGGGTGCACATTCACATCGACGGCGACCGGGTCACATTCGAAATACAACACAAAGGCCGGATGACGGCCGTGATACAACACATCCTGGTACGCCTGCCGCACGGCATGTGCGACCAGTCGATCACGGATCACGCGGCCGTTCACAAAGAAATACTGCATGTCGGCCTGGCTGCGTGAATAGGTTGGCTGCGCCACCCAACCGCTCAAGCGCAGGCCGGCACCTTCCATTTCCAGGTACAAGGCATTCGTCATGAATTCCGGGCCGAGAATCGCTGCCACACGGCGCTCGCGTTCGGCTTGCGTCGTGGCTGCGCGCAATTCATGCACGGCGCGACCGTTATGACGCAGCGTGAAGCTGACGTCAAAGCGACTCAGGGCGAGACGCTTGATCACTTCCTCGATATGGCTGAACTCGGTACGTTCGGTCTTGAGGAATTTGCGCCGCGCCGGCGTGTTGAAAAAGAGATCATTCACTTCCACCGTGGTGCCAACCGGGTGCGCTGCCGGCGTGACTTGCGCCTGCTGTTCGCGACCCTCGGTGAACACTTGCCAGCCTTGCGTGTTGTCGGTGGCGGTCGTCAGTGTCAAACGCGACACCGAACTGATACTCGCCAGTGCTTCACCGCGAAAGCCGAGCGTACCGACGCCTTCCAATTCATCGAGTGTGGCGATCTTGCTGGTGGCATGGCGGCTCAAGGCCAGCGGCAAATCATCGGCTTCAATACCGCTGCCGTCATCACGGATGCGGATCAGGCGCAGGCCGCCCTGCTCAACATCAACCACGATGCGCGTGGCACCAGCATCGAGGCTGTTTTCCAGCAGCTCTTTCACCACCGAAGCGGGCCGTTCCACCACTTCACCGGCCGCAATCTGGTTCGCCAATTGCGGCGGTAACGACTGGATGCGCCGGCGTGCGGCGCTTTTGTCAGGCGCACTCATCAGGAGGCCGGGATTTTCAGGGTCTGGCCAATGTGCAGGGTGTCACTGCGCATGCCATTGGCTTGCTTGAGCGAGGCAATACTGATCGAGAAACGCTGCGCCACACCCGACAAGGTGTCACCGCGTTGCACCACATATTCCGAGGGACGTGCGCCGCCCTGCTTGCGCAGCCAGGCAATGTAGGTGCCATCGGGCGGGTTATTGCCAAAGTGGGCACGTACACCATCAAAAATAGCATCCGCCAGTTTGCGTCGATGTGAACTGGAATTCAGCAGGCGTGCTTCTTCCGGGTTCGAGATAAAACCGGTTTCGACCAACAGCGAAGGGATGTCCGGGTTTTTCAGGACCGCGAAACCTGCCTGCTCCACCTTCTTGCTGTGCAAGTGCGTAAAGCGACCCATGCGGTGCAAGACTTCCGCGCCTGCTTCCAGGCCGGAGCGTTGCGTGTGCGTCATCGACAGATCCAGCATTACCTGCCGCAACTGGTGATCCATCTCACCCAAACTGACACCACCGACCAGGTCAGCCGCATTTTCCTTTTCAGCCAGGAAGCGGCCCATCGCACTGGTAGCGCCACGATCCGACACGGTGAATACCGAGGCGCCCCGCGCACTGGATTTGGTAAACGCATCGGCATGAATCGATACGAAGAAATCGGCACGATGCTGGCGGGCGATATCGCGACGGCGTTCCAGCGGGATGTAGTAATCGCCACTGCGCACCAGCACCGGCTTGTAGCCTTTCTCGGCACGGAAGCGGCTTTCCAGTTCCTTGGCGATGGCCATCACCACGTCTTTCTCGCGCACACGCCCCGGCCCGATCGCGCCTGGGTCTTCGCCACCGTGGCCGGCATCGATCGCGATCACGATATCGCGTTTTTCGGTGACGGTGGTTTCCACGGTTTTGACCGGCTCGGATGACATCGCGCCGATGTCATACAGATCAAGCACCAGTCGATCACCATAGGTGTCGTTCGGTTTGAGCACAAAACTGCGTGGTTTGACGGCAGTGGACAAATCCAGCACCACACGCAAACCGGTTTGCTCCTGCACGCCAGTGCGGATGGCCTGGATCGGTGAGCCTTTCAGTTCGACATCATCCATGTCCGCTCGCAGGCGGGCATTGCTGATATCAATGACAAGTCGATCGGGGGCAGTGAGGGTAAAAATACGGTGCTCGACAGGACCGCTTAAATCGAACACCAGGCGGGTATTATCGGGTGCGCGCCACAGGCGCACGGCATTGATATCGGCTTGGCCGGCAAGTGACGGGGTAACGAAGGCAACCCCCCACAGTGCGCACACGGCGAGAGCGGCGGCAATCCTCTGTTGGCACTGTGGCCACAACTGCCCCAACCGCAACGGCGACCTCCTTTGGTCATTGCCTGTTTTGCTGATTTTAGCGTGCTTTCCCTGCACAGTCGAAAGCCTTTTGCAGGCGTTCGCCGCGTTTGCTGCAAGCTTGCCACTGCAACTGCCGGCTTGCCCCACTCCCTTCTAACGCCACCACCAGGTCCGGCGTTGACAGGTAACCGGCACCTTTATCCGGCCATTCCACGGCCACCACGCTGTCACCGTCGAAATAATCGCGGATGCCCAGCAGCTGCAGTTCTTGCGGATCGGCCAGCCGATAACAATCGAAATGGTGCAGCGTGAACTGCGCGAGGGGATAACTCTCAACGATGGTGTAGGTCGGGCTTTTCACCGCCTGCTGCCAACCGAGCGCCCGCAGCAGTGCGCGCACGAAAGTGGTCTTGCCGGCACCCAAATCCCCTTGCAGGAACAGCACCGTGCCCGGCTCCAGCACACGGGCCAATGCGCCGGCCATGGCTTCCAGCCCTGCTTCATCGACACGGAGGCCGCGCTCAGTCATCCAGCGCCCCGTCATCACTGCCACCGCTGTTCACCAACGCACGCAGTTCGGCAAACAGGTCCATCGGCAGCAAGCCGCGTTCGCCATCAGCGGCAGCAATATCCGCCGCCGCACCGTGCAGGCACACACCCAGGCGTGCTGCTGCATTGACTGGCACACCTTGCGCCAGCAAGGCGCCCAGCACCCCGCTCAACACATCGCCCATGCCACCGCTCGCCATGCCGGGATTGCCATACGGGCAGATCGCCACCGGGCCTCCGCCATCAGCCACCAGTGACCCTGCCCCTTTCAGCACCACGGCACCGCCGAAGCGTTGCTGCAACAAGGTGACGGCGCCGAAACGGCCGTCTTGCACGCGTGCCGTATCAACTTGCAACAGCCGTGCCGCCTCACCGGGATGCGGGGTCAGTATCCAGTTGTCACGGCGTGCGTCTTTCAGCAAACGCCCCTGCGCGAGGATATTGAGTGCATCGGCATCCAGCACCATCGGTTTGTTCGCGCCAGCGGCTTTCTGCAACAGCTGTTCACCCCAGGGGCCCGTGCCGAGACCCGGCCCCACCACCAATACGGTTGGCCGCTCCAGCAGGGGTTCCAGTTCCTGGCCAGAGACCACCCCATGCACCATCACCGATGGGCAGCGTGCTGCCACGGCGGCGACATGCTCCGGTCGTGTTGCCACCGACACCAGCCCGGCACCACAGCGGGCAGCAGCTTCCGCCGCCAGCAAGACCGCACCGGGCATGCCGGCATCGCCGCCGATGATCATCACATGGCCAAAATCGCCTTTGTGCGCTGTCAGCTGCCGCGGCAACAGCACCTGCAGCAGGTTATCGAGATCCAGGCAATGCGCATCGGCAGGCACGGTTTCCAGCACATCGTCCGGCACATCGAGGTCATCGAGGATGAGCTGCCCGACATGATCGGCCGCCTGCCCGGTCAACAGGCCACGCTTGCAACCGATAAAGGTGACCGTGAGATCCGCCACCACCGCATCGCCGAACACACGCCCGCTGTCGGCGCACAGGCCGGAAGGGATATCCACCGCCAGCACCGGCAGCCCGCGCTGGTTGATGGCGCGGATGGCGCGGCGATACTCCTTGCGCACAGTGCCTTTCAAACCCGTGCCCAGCAAGGCATCGACCAGCACACCCCCAGTCGGCAGGGGCTGGCTGCCAAACACCACCGTTTCCACCCCTGCCGCCAGTGCCGAAGCCTGCGCTGCCGCCGCTTCGCCTTTCAGCGCACTGTGATCGCCGACCTGGTAAACCGTGGCTGCCACGCCGCGTTCGTGCGCGAGCTGGGCGATCACATAACCATCACCACCGTTATTGCCGGTACCGCAGATGACGGCCAGCCGTTCGGTCCCAGGCCATGCTGCCAGCAATTCGCGGAAGGCGGCGCGACCAGCACGTGCCATCAGCACCTCACCGGGGATGCCGCTGGCGATAGCAGCCGCATCCAGCGCACGGCTGCTCGCGGCCGTCCAGGCATTGCGCGGCCATCGCAACGACAAGCCGTCATCCAGCTGATTCATGGGGAAGCTCCTGCTCTTCCTTTACACTGCATCCATTATACGCAGCCACCCGACACGACACCGGCATGAACGATCCCGCACTCTCCGCTCTCGCCCGCCAGATTCGCCAATGGGCGACCGAACTGGGTTTCCAGGCTTGCGGCATTGCCCCGGCTGACCCCGGGGAGCACCGCCGTTTCCTGCAGCAATGGCTGGAGGCCGGCCACCATGGCGAGATGCAATGGATGCAGGAACAGGCGGCTTTGCGTGCCGACCCAGCCGGGCTGTTGCCGGACGCCCAGCGGGTGATCGCCGTGCGCATGGATTACCTCAGCAGCAATGAAAAACCGCTGGATATCGTGGCTGATGGCGAACGCGCCTATATCGCCCGTTACGCCCTCGGCCGCGATTACCACAAGCTGGTGCGCAAACGGCTATCGCAGCTGGCCGATCGCATTCGTGAGGCGGCGCCGGAAGCCGCTACCCGTGCCTGCGTGGATAGCGCACCGGTACTGGAACGCGGGTTTGCCGAGCAAGCCGGGCTGGGCTGGATCGGCAAGAACACCATGCTGATCCACCCGGATGCCGGCAGCTGGTTTTTCCTCGGCGAAATCCTGACCTCCCTGCCACTGCCGATTGATGCACCGTTTACATCCCAGCACTGCGGCAGCTGCACGGCCTGTCTCGATATTTGCCCGACCCGCGCGTTTACCGCCCCGTGGCAACTCGATGCGCGCCGCTGCATCAGTTACCTGACCATCGAATACAAGGGCAGCATCCCGGAAGACTTGCGCCCCTTGATGGGCAACCGCATTTTCGGTTGCGACGACTGCGTGGCCATCTGCCCGTGGAATAAATTCGCCACCCTGACGCAGGAAGGTGATTTTGCGCCGCGCCATGCGCTGGATAGCGCACAACTCATTGAACTGTTCGGCTGGGATGAGGCGACTTTCCTGGCCCGCACCGAAGGTTCCGCCATCCGTCGCAGCGGCTATGAATGCTGGCTGCGGAACCTGGCGATTGCCTTGGGTAATGCCCCTGGTAGCATCTTGGTGCAACAGGCCCTGCAACAACGCGCCGGTCACCCGTCAGCACTGGTACGCGAACATGTCGCGTGGGCACTCAGGCAGCAGGAAAAGGGAACATAGAAAAGAACCGGGCCTGCAAGCAGGCCCGGCACATCAGCTTAGAAGCGGAAGTTCACCGTCAAACGCAAGGTATCAAACTCCAGCGACTGCTCTATCGTTTCACCATAACCGGGGAAAGTGCTGCCCGGCAGGAAAGCCATCGCGTAATCCATGTCATCGAGTTCGGTCAGCAAGTACTCCGCACCGAGCGACCAATGCTCACCCAGGGCAAAGGCATAACCGATGCCGTATTGGGTGCCATCCAGGGTTTCTGATGCCGTGCCACGCTTGGCATAACCGCCGTTACTCAGCAGCGATGCAGAGGCATCCGCATCGGCTTGTACGGCACCGGCCGTCACATACACCAAATGGCTACCAAAGGCATAGCCGGCCTTGAAACGCAGGCCAATCATTTCATTCAATTCCACCGAATTACCAACGGCATACGTCAGTGACGGGAACGGAATCGTCGGCACGAAACCGGTCACGCGGGTATCGTCCATGTCCAGCTGGCTGTAATCCAGCTCAGCGCCCAGTACCAGGCCACTTTCCCATTGGTGCTGGTAGCCTGCCTGAAGACCATAGACTTCGCCTTCAGGTTCCAGCTCGGTGCCCAGCAAAGCCACCACGTTCTGGCGCAGTGCCGGTGATTCGCTACTCCAGAGCCCACCCAAACCGGCGGTTACCTCTGATTCCCCACTCCCTTGCCCCAAATGACCACCCACATAAAAACCGGAGAAATCCTCCGCCATAGCGCCATGCGCCAGAACCACAGCAGCCACGGCGATTGATGCGTGTTTTAACTTGAACATGCTATATCCCTCTTTCCTTGTAAGGGTTGAACGGTTGCCAGCAACCGGCCCGGCAACGCGGGCCGGATTACTCTACCGCTTTCCTGCATTTTTTGCTGTGACAAGGTATGCTTCTGGATGGCCCATGGGCTCGATAACAACACAGAAGGGGATATCCAGGATGAACACCAGCAAACTGCTTCTCGCAACCTTGATCGCTGCCGCCAGCAC
>SBFY01000085.1 GCA_006227085.1 Gammaproteobacteria bacterium | reverse complement strand
TCTTCAGACTTTTCCTTGCCCCAATCGCCTTGCAATACCTCGCGGTAGGATGCCTTGCGATCGCTGGATCCGGCCTTTTCCAATACGGCATTCACCACCGCATCTTCCAGCACCATGGATTCAATCACGGCCAACTGGTCCTGGTTGGAATAGTACCACTGGATGACCTGCTCAGGCTGCTGGTAGGTTGAGGCCAGCTCTTCCACCTTGCTACGCACCTGGGCTGCATCCGGTTTAATGCCCAGCTCGTCAACCAGGGTCGCGACAATGATGCCCAGCGCCACGCGACGCTCGGCACGTTCGGCAAACAATTCATCCGGCAGCATGGAAGGGCTGAGGTTGCTGCCGCCACCGAATTGCTGGAAAGCCTGCTCACGCAGGGCATCAATTTCCTGCTTCAGCAGGGATTTCGGCACCGCCACATCGTGCAGGTCCAGCAAGCCATCCATCACCTGGGTTTTCAGGCGGTTGAGGATGCCCTGCTTGAGCTCGCGCTCCATATTGGCTTTCACTTCCTCACGGAATTTGGCCTCACCACCCTCTTCCACACCGAACAGGCGGAAAAACGCATCATCCAGTACGGCAGGCTCCTGGGCAGAGACTTCCTCGGCCTTGACCTTGAACTGCACCGGCTTGCCCTTCAACTCCTCCTTCGGGTAATCCTCCGGGAAAGTCAGGTCCAGGGTTTTCTCCTCACCGGCCTTCAAGCCGACCAGGCCATCCTCAAACCCTTCAATCATGCGGCCAGAGCCAATCACCACCGGCATCTTCTCGCCTTTGCCACCCTCGAACGGCTCACCATCAATGGTGCCTTCGAAGGTCAGCAGGACGCGATCACCTTCCTGCGCAGCGCGATCCACGGTTTCCCATGTCGACTGCTGCTTGCGCAGCTGGTCAATCATTTCAGCCATGTCGGCTTCAGTCACTTCGGAAACCGGCTTCTGCACGGTAATGGCGGACAAATCAGCCAGTTTGACTTCCGGGTAAACTTCGAACGTGGCTTCAAAACGGATGTTCTGGCCCGGGCGCACTTCCTTCAGCTCAATGGCAGGACGACCAGCCGGACGCAGCTTTTCCTGTTGTACCGCTTCATAGAAACTGCGGCTCATGACCTCGCCCAGCACTTCCTGCTGAAGGCCCATGCCGTAATGCTGGCGAACCACTTTCAGCGGCACCTTGCCGGGACGGAAACCCTTGATACGGGCCGTCTTGGCAACACGCGCCAGGCGTGACTCGATTTCCTTTTCCATCGGCTCCGCCGGAACCGACACGATAATCTTGCGCTCCAGACCCTGGATCGTCTCTACAGAAACCTGCATGGTATCTACCTCATTGGGGTGCATCATGGGGCAGCCAACTGCCCGTCAAATCATTCATCCGGTGCCTGTTCCAGCGGGCGCCGTGGCCGTGCGTGGTGCGAAAGGAGAGACTCGAACTCTCACGGGTTACCCCACTGGAACCTAAATCCAGCGCGTCTACCAGTTCCGCCACTTTCGCGTGACCGCCCAAGCAGGAGCCGGCAACGACTCCATTCCCGCCGCTGTCATGCTGCGGGAAAACACACAAAAAACCGCTGGATTACCGGAGTTTATGGCCGCGGCATTCTGCCACAAGGCCCCTGTTGCTTCAACAAATCAGGCCGGAAATGCTTCCAGAAACACCGTATTTTCAACGCCTTCCGGCACTTCCAGCCACAATGGCAGTGTCGCCGGCCAGAACCAGGCCTGTTCCGGGCCCAAACGCAGGCTTCCTGCGGCCACATGGCCGGACAAGCCCATCAACAAACGGTAGCAGCCGGCATCGCCAGCCTTGACCCGCCCGGCATGCAGGGCCACCCGCTGGACTTCGAAATCCTCAAACGCGGCCACCTGCTCGACCTGCAGGCCGCGGGCCTGCTCCAGCACGGGCAACACCGGATCCGTGGAGGCATCCAGCACCATCAATGCGGCTCCTTCGGCGCTATCCCAATGCGACTGGGTCAGCACCTTCTGGCCAAAAGCGAGGATCTTGCGCTCATAAACCGGGGTCTGGAACTCCACCGCCCTGACCCCGTGCTGCAGGGAGTGAGGCACCCGCAACGGCACTTGCACCACATCCCCCACCTGCAGCGGTTTCAGGCGGGTAAAGTGCTCCAGGGCTTGCCGCAGGGCCTCTTCCCGCTGCTGCCAGCCGTCCGGTTGGCTGGCCAGCTGTGCCCGCAACCAGGCCGGATCTGCTGGCTCACTGGCAGGCAAGCCGGCTTCGGCACGACGCTGGTCCAGCCAGGCATCAACTTCCCGGCGATGCGACTCATACGCCTGCGCCGCCGCCACAAACGCCTCACGGAATGCCGCTTCCGACGGATAGCCGGCCAACGTTTGCGGGTTCACACCGAAACGGATCGCACCCCGCCCATCCGGCCATGCCGTTTCGTCGACACCGGTGATGATGTAGACCTCGCGCTTTTCCTCATGCAATTCCAGGTACAGGTCACCAAAACCCTCGTCCGGTAATGGCGACAGGATTTTCAGCAACACGGGCGGGCGACCACTATCCGGCCCCAGCAAGTATTCCGGCAAGGCAGCCAGCCACCAATGCAAGGGCACGGGCCGCCCGGACACTGGCACCACCTGCGAGATACCGCGCTGCTCAATGCCGGTAAACCAGATTTCCTCTCCCCACGGCTTGGGAATGTGGACCGGTTTCAATGCCAATGGCGCTGCCGACGGCACCCAGCCGATGCCCTGTTGCGCCAACCATTGGCAAAGGGCCTGGTCATCCGGCAACGCTGCCAAGGCCGCGCGGGCATCGCTGGTATCCGGAAGGATGCTGACACTGTCCCAACCGCTAGCCTGCGGACAACGGAACAGTGCCAGCAAGGCTTCACCGTCCGCTGCCCATGGCAGGCTGGCGACAAACGGAATGGCGATAGCAAAAGCATCCACCCGCTCACGGCAGGCGGTAAAACTGCGTTCCGGGGGAATGTCCGGCAAATCACCGACCAGGACGACGGATGCGCTCATCGTGCGGCAAACTCTTCCGGGTGTTCCAGCGGGGCAATGCTGTGTGGGTCCTGGTGAATCATCACATCCGAATGCGGGAAAGCGCGACGGATACGATTCTCGACGCTGTCCGCAATCGCATGCGCCTTGATCAATGGAGTGTTGTCCTCCATCTCCACATGCAACTGGATGATGTACAAGCCGCCCGACTGTCGCGTGCGCATATTATGGATTCCCAACACACCGGGATGCGCCATCGCCAATTCCACCACTTTTGCCTTTACGTCTTCCGGCAATTCACGGTCCAGCAAGGATTGCAGCGCCTCATAACCGATCTGGATAGCACCCCAGGCAATATAAAATGCGATCGCAACACCGAGCGCTGCATCCAGCCATGGCATGCCGCGTGACGACAACACCAAAGCCACCAGCACGCTGGCATTCATCAGCACATCACCGCGATAGTGCAAGGCATCCGCACTGATCGCTGTCGAGTGAGTGCGCGCAACCACGTATTTCTGGAACAACACCAGACACAGCGTGGCGATAATCGCAAACACCATGACACCCACACCGGCCTCGGCATGCGGCACCGGTGCCATCGGGTCATTGATCAAGCGCTCCACGCAATACAACAACAGGAACACTGCTGAACCGAGGATAAATGCTGATTGCATCACCGCCGCCAATGGTTCGGCCTTGCCGTGACCGAAACGGTGCTCTTCATCCGGCGGCTGCAACGCATAACGCACGGCAAAAAGGTTTACGATTGATGCCAGCGAATCCATCAGGGAATCCACCAGCGAGCCGAGCAAGCTGGCCGAGCCGCTGAAAAACCAGACGCCCGCCTTGGCGACAATCAATACCAATGCCGTGGCGACCGACGCCTGTGTGGCCAGTTTCAGTAAACGCTCGCGCGCCTTTGCATCCAGGGGTTTTGACATCAACCATCCACCCGTTCAATCACTGTCGCAATACCCTGCCCCATACCAATACACATGGTGGCCAAGCCCAAGGTTGCATCCTTTTCTCGCAAGCCATTCAACAAGGTGCCCACAATACGCGAGCCGGAGCAGCCCAATGGGTGACCCAACGCAATCGCACCACCGAACGGGTTCACCAGATCATCGACACGATCTTCCAGTTTCAGTTCGCGCAATACCGCAATCGACTGGGCGGCAAACGCTTCGTTCAATTCAATGCATTGCATATCGGCCAATGAAAGACCCGCGCGCTGCAAAGCCAGCTTGCTGGCTGACACCGGACCAATGCCCATGATGGAGGGGTCCACACCCGTCACTGCCATACCGCGAATGCGTGCCAACGGTTTCATGCCCAGGGCCTTGGCCTTATCCGCATGCATCACCAATAACACTGAGGCACCATCGGTCACTTGCGAGGAATTGCCCGCCGTCACGGTGCCGTTTTTCGGATCAAATGCCGGCTTCAACTGGGCAAGCGTTTCTACCGTGCTGTCGGCACGAATGGTGTCATCGGCAGCCACCGATACCAATACACCATCAGCACCATGACCATTCACCGGAATAATTTCGTGCGACAGGATACCGGCCTTCTGTGCGGCATCGGCCTTGCGATGCGATGCCACGGAAAACGCATCCTGTTCCGTGCGTGAAATCCCGTAGAGCATTGCCAGGGCTTCTGCGGTCAATCCCATCATGCCGGCAGCTTTGGCGACATGCAGGCTCATGGCAGGGTTAGGGTCCACGCCATCGGTCATCGGCAAATGGCCCATGTGCTCCACACCGCCAACCACAAACACATCACCGTAGCCACTGACAATCGATTGCGCGGCAATGTGCAAGGCTGACATCGATGAACCGCACAGGCGGTTGATCGTCTGCGCCGGCACACTGTGCGGGATTGGCGTCAACAGGCTCATCATGCGGCCAATGTTCCAGCCCTGCTCACGGGTCTGGTTCACACAACCCCAGATCACGTCATCAATCGCGGCGGGATCGAGCTGCGGATGACGCGCCAGCAAGCCGCTGACCAAGGCCGCCGACAGGTTTTCAGCACGCACATGGCGGAACTGGCCGTTCTTCGAGCGCGACATCGCTGTGCGCGCTGCATCCACGATCACCACATCCTGCAAGGAACGACTCATGAGCGCACCTCCTGTGTGTACCAGCCCTTGCCGGCTTTGGCCAGCTCCTGCATCCGCGAGGTGGGTGCGTACAAGGCACCCAAAGCAGCCAGTGCTTCACCTTTCTGGCAAATCACATCCAGCCCTTGCTGATCCATGTAACGGAAGATGCCACCACGGAATAACGGGAAGCCAATGCCCATCGCCAAGCCCAGGTCACCATCGCCCGCTGTCTCGATAATCCCCTCTTCCAGGCAACGCGCAGCTTCCATGCACAGTGGCAGCATCACGCGATCAATAATCGCCTGGTCATCCAGCTCCAGCGAACCGGTGATCACTGGTGCAATCAACGCATCCACCTCCGGGTCATCCTGCTTGACCGGTTTACCGGTCGCACCTTCATAACGATAGAAGCCGGCACCGTTTTTCTGGCCATAACGCTTGGCCTCAAACAGGCAATCCATCGCCACGCGTTCGTCTTTGGCCATGCGATCAGGGAAACCTGTTGCCATGACCTCCGCCGCATGGTGTGCCGTATCGATACCGACCACATCCAATAAATACGCCGGCCCCATCGGCCAGCCAAACTTTTCCATCACTTTGTCGATGCGCCGGAACGGCACGCCATCACGCACCAGCAGGCTGAAACCGGCCAGGTACGGGAACAACACGCGGTTCACATAAAAACCGGGGCAATCGCCCACTACGATTGGCGTTTTGCCCATCGTGCGCGCATATGCGACCGTGGTCGCAATCGCCGCATTCGAGCTTTGCTGGCCACGAATCACTTCCACCAGCGGCATCCGGTGCACCGGATTGAAGAAATGCATGCCGCAGAAATTCTGCGGGCGCTTCAAGGCAGCTGCCAGATGGGTGATCGCAATCGTGGAGGTGTTCGAGGCCAGGATCGCATGCTCGGGCAATTGCGCTTCGCATTCGGCCAGCACGGCCTGCTTGATTTTCGGGTTCTCCACCACCGCTTCAACAATCATGTCGAGTTGCCCAAAACCCTGGTAGTCGAGTGTCGGGCGGATGGCCGACAAGGTCTTGCCCATATCAGCTGCGGATAATTTGCCGCGCTCGACCTGTTTCGATAACAGACCAGCGGCTTCGGCCATGCCTTTATCGAGCGAGGCGGACTGGATGTCTTTCATCAACACCGGCACACCCTTTACCGCTGACTGGTAGGCAATACCGCCGCCCATGATGCCAGCGCCCAGCACACCGGCATGCGCAATAGCCTGTGGTTCAGCACCGAGCTTGCGCTGGCGGCGCTGCAAATCCTGTTCATTGAGGAATAAACCCACCAACGATTCCGCTTCCGGCGTTTTGGCCAGCCGCGCAAACGTGGAGGCTTCCACTTTCAGTGCGCCCTCACGATCCAGCGGCGTGCTCTTTTCCATCGACTTCGCCGCCATCATCGGTGCCGGGAAATGCGGGCCAGCACCGGCAGCGACCACCGCCTTACCGGTGGTAAACGCCATCATGCGTTCGACATCGTTGAGCAATACCGGCGAGGTTTTGGCGCGACGGCGTTGCGCATGATCGAGTTGACCAGCAATCGCCTGCTGCAGGATGCGCGTGGCGGCTGCGATCAGGGCATCACGTGGCACCACCGCATCGGCCACGCCCGCTTTCAGCGCTTGTTCCGGTTTCCAGCTGCGACCGGTGCACACCCACTCGACGGCATTATCGATACCGATCACACGCGGCAAGCGCACCGTGCCACCGAAACCGGGGCAAATCCCGAGCTTCACTTCCGG
>SBFY01000020.1 GCA_006227085.1 Gammaproteobacteria bacterium | reverse complement strand
ACGGTGGGCAGGAAGTCCGATTCACGAATGGCGCGGTGGGTGGCTTCCAGGATGACTTCGGGCGTGAAGTCTTTCAGGTAACTGAACCAGAGTTGGCGGGCGAGTGCTGTCGCACTGTCATCCGGGAAGGCTTTCAGGTATTGGTTGCTGAACACCAGTTTGAATTCAGCGAACATGCGGTTGATGGCCTGCACCACCGCAGCCTTGCCGGATTCAGAGATGGTCTGCCCAGCTGGTGTCGGTGTAGGTGTCAAAGAATCGTTCGGCATAGTTTTTATCGCTGTGTTCGTCTTTCCGGGCCCAACAATATTTCACATGGCGCAGGAATTTACTGTTCCACGAGGCATGGGGCTTGCCGGTTTCTTTCCAGTACATCACGAATTCCGGCACCAGTGCGCGCGCAAAACCGGTATCGATATTGGCCATGGTGAGGATATCAAAGACTTCACTGTCGGGTTGCCATTGGCCGGGGATCACGCGCGGCTCTTTTTCATGTGCCAGTGATTCGGTCAGGCGCAGCCATTGGCGGCGTACGTGCTGGATGAAGGAGGCATTCCAGGTGTTGCGCGTGTCGCCACGTTCCATCCAGTACAGCACGAATTCCGGCAGTGCTTCTTCAATAAAGTCACCGGGAATACCACCTTGCATCAGGATGGCGATGGCATCGGCATCCGGTTGCCAGTGCCGGTGCATGGGGGCAGGGGTTTGCTCGGGCTGGATCGGGAATTTCACTTCCTCTTCCCGCCAGGCGCGCACCACATGGCGGTAAAACCGGGCATCCCAGCTGGGCACAAAACCGCTGTCGCGGCTTTGCCAGTACAGCACGAACCCCGGCACCTGTGCGTCAATAAACGGTTGCGGGATGTTCTGCAGTTTCAACTGGCGGCACACATCCGCTGACGGTTGCCAGTGTGCTGGCATGCCGCCATGGCGCGCAGGGGTTGTTGCGGGCGCAGGGGCGGTTGCGGGTGCAGTGCGGGCCGGTTCCCCCAAATGGTATTGCAAGGGGGTCTGGCCGGTATAGGCCGTGGCAGACAACTGCAGGATGCCTTTGTCCTTCAGGCGTTGGCTGATGGCATCAATATCCGCGGCCTGCCAAAAAGGCAGCAGGCGCTCCAGTTGTGCAGGGGTGGCGCGAGCCCAGCCCGGAGCCTGGTGCAGGGCAATGTCGTTCAGCACACCCAGCAACAAAGCCTCTTCCAGGCCGATGGTGGCGGCCAGTTCGGCAGAGACGGTCAGGATGGTTTCGGGAATCAGTGGGGACGCCATGGTGTCATTCCAGCAAGGCCGCCCATTGTAGCCCGCAGCAGGCCGTGGCAGCCAGCCTTGCCAGCTGCCCGTATAATGGGCTTCTTCAACAGGAGGGTGCTATGGCCAAGGTGGCGCAGAAAGCCTATGTCTGCAATGAGTGCGGGGCGGACTTCCCGAAGTGGCAGGGCCAATGCAGTGAATGCGGCGCCTGGAACGCGGTCACCGAGGTGCGGCTGGGGCCAGCCAAGGCCAGTGGCACTGCGCGGGCCCGGGCGGGAGGCTACGCGGGTGAAGCGGCCGCCGTGCAACCCCTGTCGGCCGTCTCCGTCAGTGAAGAGGCGCGTATTTCCACCGGCTTTGCCGAATTCGACCGGGTGCTGGGCGGTGGCCTGGTGCCGGGTTCGGCCATCCTGATTGGTGGCCATCCGGGAGCGGGTAAGTCCACACTGCTGCTACAGACCTTGTGCAAGCTGGCCGAACAGCAGGATTGCCTGTACGTCACGGGTGAGGAATCGCCACGGCAAGTGGCGATGCGGGCGCGCCGGCTGGGGTTGCCGGTCGACAAACTGAACCTGTTGGCGGAAACCGATCTCGAGGTGCTGATGGCGACCGTTGAGGCGGAAAAGCCACAGGTGCTGGTAGTGGATTCGATCCAGGTGGTGTATTTGCCAGAGATCCAGTCAGCGCCCGGCAGCGTGTCACAGGTGCGTGAATGTGCGGCGGCACTGACCCGTTTTGCCAAACAGTCGGGCACGGTGCTGATCCTGGTGGGTCACGTGACCAAGGACGGTTCGCTGGCAGGCCCGAAAGTGCTGGAACACATGATCGATGCCTCGATCCTGATCGAAGGCGATCACGACAGTCGCTTCCGGACGTTGCGCGGCCAGAAAAACCGTTTCGGTGCGGTCAATGAACTGGGCGTGTTTGCCATGACCGATGCCGGCATGAAGGAAGTGAAAAACCCGTCGGCGATTTTCCTGTCCGGCCGTCGTGAATCAGCACCCGGCAGTGTGGTGATGGCCGTGTGGGAAGGCACGCGACCGCTGTTGGTGGAAATCCAGGCATTGGTTGACGACAGCCAGGCAGCCAACCCGCGCCGGTTGGCGGTGGGGCTGGAACATAACCGGTTGGCGATGCTGCTGGCAGTCCTGCATCGCCATGGCGGCTTGCAACTCGGTGCCAGCGATGTGTTTGTGAATGCGGTCGGTGGCGTCAAGGTGGTGGAGACCTCAGCGGACCTGGCACTGCTGCTGGCGATTGTGTCGTCGTTCCGCGACCGGCCATTGCCGGCGGATCTGGTGGTGTTTGGCGAAGTCGGACTTTCCGGGGAAATCCGCCCGGTACCGTCGGGCCAGGAACGCTTGTCAGAAGCGGCCAAGCACGGATTCGCGCGGGCGATCGTGCCGAAAGCCAATGTGCCGCGCCAAGCCATTCAGGGTATGAAAGTGACTGGCGTTGAAACGCTGGCTGAGGCGCTCGATGCGTTGCGTGATTAGGCCTGCCTTGTGGCAATGGGGCCATGGTGAACGGCAATGGATGGTTGCCTGCTAGTCGCGCTGTTCCACGATGATATTGTCTTTGGCGATCTCCCCATCGGGCCCGAACACACGGATGCCTGCCACGGGCAAGTCCTGACTAACGGTTACCCGTGCCTTGCCATCGGTGAATATCACACGCATCGCACACGATGTGTTCCGGTTCAGGTGGAACAGCCCGCTGGCCGTCATCTCCCGATCGAGCAACACAATGCATTCCAGTGGTGTTTGATCCGTCAACTCGTTGGTGCTTTGCACGATCGGGCCAAGCGGGATGATGGAGCCGCCTTTTAACCAGACCGGAATCCTGTCCAGCGGGCAGTCGCGGGTAATCCACTGCTTACCTTGCACAGGTTCCTTGTCAAAGAAGTTGTACCAAATCCCGTCGGGCAAATAAAAGGTTCGCTTCAGGTCTTGTCGCATCACGGGCGCCACCAGGATCGCATGGCCGCACAGGAACTGGTCATCCAGGTTGTGGACGGTGCGATCCTGTTGGTAGTCAATCACCAGTGGGCGAAGCACTGGCAGGCCTGATTCCGCACTGGTGATGGACTCGCTGTAGAGGTACGGGATCAGCTGGTAGCGGTAACCCAGGTATTGCCGCAGGATGGTTTGGGCGTCTTCCGAAAACTGCCAGGGTTCCCGGAACGGGTAACACCCGTGGTAACGAAGATGGGACTGGAAAATGGAAAGCTGTGTCCACCGTATCATCAATTCGTCAGTGGGTTCTCCGACAAAGCCGCCGGTATCCTGGCTCCAGTAGGTGAAGCCGGACAGGCCATAACCGAGCCCACCACGCAGTGAAGCCTGCATGGCACCAAAAGTGGATGCATTGTCGCCACTCCATTGCACGGGATAGCGTTGCGATCCGGCGTAGGCGCTCCGGCCCCAGACCATGGCATTTCCTTCACCATGCACTTCCTGCGTCACTTCAAATGCAGCCTTGTTGTACAACAAGGGATAAACGTTATGCAGAGCGTGGCCAGTGCCGCCTGTAAATTGCATGGTGGGCTGCAGGCCCTCACCGAAATCGGTTTTGATGACATCAACACCCATCTCGAGCAGGGGCTTGATCAGTCGTT
Organism: Gammaproteobacteria bacterium; assembly: GCA_006227085.1. GTDB lineage: Bacteria > Pseudomonadota > Gammaproteobacteria > Pseudomonadales > M0112 > M0112. Next base: position 31,057 of record SBFY01000020.1, on the reverse strand, counting down.
GCTTGTACCAGTGAATGGCTTCCGGTTTGGTGAAGTCGATCGGGGCGGCTTCGTACTGTCCGCAAAACGAGAACGGCACCGTGGTTTTGGCCAACAGGTCTTTATCACATGCTTCTTGCCATGGTGCGGTTCCCTTGAGGATATACGGTTGTTGCCATAGCGAGAGACGAAAGCCCTGGTCGTGAAGCTGGCGGCACATGGATTGGGGGTCGGGAAAGCGGCCCGGGTCAAATTGCCAATCACATCCCCAGTCCTCAGTGAACCAGCTGACATCCAGGTTGATCACATCCGCAGGAAACTGTTTTTCCCGCAAGGTGTGTGCGATATCCAGGACTTCCTGCTGGGATTGGTATGACATCCGGGAAACCCAGGTGCCAAAGGAAAACCTGGGCAATACAGGCGCGCGACCCGTCAGCCCGGTGTAATGCCCGAGGATGTCCTTGATGCTCCCGGCAAACCAGTAGTAATCCAGTTTTTGCTCTTCCACGGCGACCTGGACTTTGGATTTTTCCTTTGAGCCTACCCAGAAGGTCATCGGGTGCGTCTGGTTGAAGAACACGCCATAGCCACGGGTGCTGACGAAGAACGGTACGGCTTTGTAACTGCGACCCGTTGAATTGCCGACGCCTTCTGTAATCCAGAGACGCAGGGTTTCACCGACCTTGTTCATGGGGCCGAAATGTTCCCCCAGCCCATAGATCGACTCATCGTGGCTCAGGTCGAACGCATTGACGGCATACCAGAGCTTGTGGCGCTTGTCGCGAACAAAGCCCATGGGGTACGAATCATAGGTAATGCCAAAGTGGTTGTCGGTTTTGCCGCCACTGCTGGTTATCTTGTTGCCGTCGCTATCAAACAGCTCGATACGGAAATTGGTTTTGTAGACATGCAGGCTCAATGCCCGGGTTTGCAGGCGATAGCATTGCTCGTCTTCCGTTAATTCGACATGACAGCTGGCATCGCGAATATTGTTAGCCACCATCGGGGTCAACGATTCATCAAAAAAACTGTCTTCCTGCAGCCTGACGCGACACACATCATCCCGCGGGATATCAATGCGCAGGTTCAACAGTGCAGCAGGCGCTTTCCCGTCTATTTCATAAACGTGCTTGTAAAAATGTTCGGGGCTGATGAGGTTGAAGATGTTGTAAGCCCCGGCCTGGAACAGGAATGTGTTCCCTTCCTGATGTGCCAGCTTCACATTCAGGACGGATTGTGACTGCCGCAAAATAAGCTTCGGGATAGCGGTGAACGCACCCTGCATGGGCCCCATGTCGTCCAGGGGATGATCCGTGCGGCCAAACGAAACCTTGTGGGCGCAGTCATCAAAATAGCCTTCAAGGTCAGGGTGCTTCCTGAACGTGCGCAAAAACAGCAAGGGGTGACGTAGCACGCCTTTGACCAGCAGCCAGGCTGATTTCAGCATGGAGGGAGAGAATGCCTTGGCATACTCTGCTTCAGTGATTCCAGTTCGCTGCGTAGGCATGGTCACTTACCGTGTATCAAAGGGATGTCAGGATATATTGGTTCACCAGGTTTTCGTACCACTCCTGTCGGCCGCTGATAGCCTGTGGTTCAACGCCATTGGTAGCCAAATCATGCAGGTCCTTGAGTGACAGTTCGCCGGATTCAAACCGGGAGCCGTTGCCACGATCAAAGCTGGCATAACGGTCATCACGGGCGCGGGACAGTTTGCCATCCGCCAGGATGCGGTGGGCAACTTCCAGGCCTATGGCAAATGTATCCATCCCGCCGATGTGGCCAATAAAGATATCCTCCATCGATACGGATTCACGCCGCACCTTGGCATCAAAGTTCAGGCCGCCGCTGGTGAAGCCGCCATGTTCCAGGACAACCATCATGCCAAGGACAGCATCGTAGATGTCGACAGGGAATTGGTCGGTGTCCCAGCCGTTTTGCGGGTCACCGCGATTGGCATCGATGCTGCCAAGCAAACCCGCATCGGCCGCCATTCGCAATTCATGCGCAAAACTGTGCCCGGCTAATGTGGCATGGTTGGCTTCGATGTTGAGCTTGAAATCCTGGTCGAGTCCGTAATGACGCAGGAAGCCGATGACGGTTTGTGCATCAAAATCATATTGGTGCTTGCAAGGTTCCATCGGTTTGGGTTCGATCAGGAAGGTGCCCTTGAAGCCTTGCTGGCGACCATAGTCGCGCGCCAGTTGGAGAAAGCGGGCCAGGTGATCGAGCTCGCGTTTTGTGTGGGTGTTCAATAACGAGGCATAACCCTCGCGGCCACCCCAGAACACGTAATTTTCGCCACCCAATGCAATCGTTGCATCGATGGCACATTTGACTTGTGCCGCAGCATGGGTGAGTACCGTAAAATCCGGGTTGGTGGCTGCGCCATTCATGTAGCGTGGATGGCTGAATAAATTGGCGGTGCCCCACAGCAGCTTTGTGCCCGTGCAATCCTGGCGCTCTTTGGCCAGTTCAACCATGTGTTGCAGGTTTTTCCCGGATTCCAGGACATTGGCACCTTCGGGCGCCAAGTCGCGGTCGTGGAAGCAGTAATAGGGCACACCGAGCTTGCTGAACAACTCGAAAGCTGCATCCATCCTGTAAGTTGCCATGGTGAGTGGGTCGCTGCCTTGGTCCCATTCGAAGACTTGCGTGGCACCGCCGAACGGATCACTGCCTTTTCCGCAGAAGGTATGCCAATAACACACCGCGAATCGCAAGTGTTCCTTCAGGGTTTTATCGCCCACCTTTTTGTCGGCGTCATAGAATTTATAAGCCAAGGGATTGTCTGACCCCGGTCCTTCGTATCCGATTTTCTTGACGCCAGGGAAGAATTCCTTGTTTCCGATGAATACCGTGCTCATGGTGATGATGACCTCATTGTTAATAGAGTGGTGTGACGGCCTCAATCAGGGCCAGGTAACGTTGGTATATTTCCTTGTAGGCATTCACCGATTTCTTGTTGGGCATGCAGGCTTTTTGCTTGTCATAGGCAAGGTGTTCATGAACGATATCCTGCAAAGGAGTGCCATTGCCGTGTTCATGGGAGTGGCACCACAATGCCTGCAGGCAGGCGCCAAATGCTGCATTTTCATTTTGCTGCAAGACGTTCACAGGCAGGTCAAGGATGTCGCAACATATCTGCCGCCAGAGCGCACTGTTGCTGCCACCCCCTGTGAGAGTCACTTCGCTGAACTGCAGCCCGCAACGGGAAAAAGCGGAAAGCCCGTTTTTCATGCCGAAAATCGCGGATTCCATGGCAGAGCGCAATAAATGGGCGCTGGTGGTGTTCGTGTTGTCCAGGCCAAAAATCACGGCCTTGCCATTGGGTAAATCAGGCGTGCGCTCCCCGTTATAAAAGGGAAGGGTCAGCACGCCATCAGCACCGATACCGATGCTGCCTGCCAATGCCTCGAGGTCCATGTCCTGCAGGTGCAGTAAATTGCGTATCTGTTCGATCGCGATCGTGCAATTCATTGTGCACAGCAAGGGTAGCCAGCCACCGCTTGAGGAGCAAAATGCAGCAAGTTCCCCTTGTGGGTCGATCAGGGGGCGATCCGCAAAGGCAAATAATGTGCCCGATGTGCCGAGGCTCGCCGTTAGCTTGCCTGGGACAATATTGCCGGTCCCGATGGCTGCCATCATGTTGTCGCCGCCACCGGCAGATACCATGACATGGTTTGGCAATCCCAGTGCTGCCGCCAGTCCAGGGCGCAGGGTGCCGGCTTTTTGATGGGAATCCACCAGCGGTGGCAGGCATGGCGTCAAGTCCCTGTTGGGGTCAAGGGCCTCAATCAATGGTTTGCTCCAGCACCGGTGGCGTACATCCAGCAAGCCTGTGCCAGAGGCATCGCCATACTCCATGCAGCTGTTTCCTGTCAGGAAAAAATTCAGGTAGTCATGGGGCAATAAGATCCGGCTCATGCGCTGGTAGAGTTCCGGATGGTGATCCCTGAACCAGCGGATCTTTGAAGCGGTATAGCCAACCTTGAGGGGTACCCCGGTCAAGGCCATGTTGGCGGCATTGCCGCCGATATCATGAATGATGGCTGCACATTCCTGTTTGGTTGATGTGTCGCACCATAATTTGACCGGGGCGAGTACATTGCCTTTGCTGTCCACAGGAACAAAACCGTGTTGCTGGCCAGAGACACCGATGGCCACGACCGTTTTCCGGATGCTGGCCGGAATGGCATGGATGCATTGCTGGAAGGCTTCAACCCACCACTGTGCCAATTGTTCGCGTGAACCATCGCTGTGGGAAATCATCTCCAGCGGTGCTGAAACACAATCGATAACCTGCTTGTTATCCGGATCGTATGCGATGAGCTTGAGCCCTTGGGTGCCCAAGTCCACGCCAATGACAGATTTTTCCATCGGGGTTGCCTGATAGGTTTCGGGTCAGCGAGTCCACAAAATAATATGGGTGGAGGATAGGCGCTAGGCCTCAATTACCGTGGGAATTACACGTTTTTATCCTGGGGTCGGCGTTGCCGGTCCCGGGCGTTGTGGCTGCCTATTCGTGGGAGGGGCTTTTTGGCAGGCTGCGATGTTTTTTGCGGTAGGCACCCGGCGTCATGTGTTTCAGTTCCGAGAACCGGCGATTGAAGTTCGACAGGTTGGGATAGCCGCAAGCCAGGGAAATGCCCAGGATGTCCTCATCGGTATTCGCCAGTAATTGGCAGGCCTTGCTGATTCGCATGGCATTCACGAACGAGACGAACGTCCTTCCGCTGGCAGATTTGAAGAACCGGCTAAAACTTTGGGGGGTTATCCCGACCAGTTCTGCCATGTCCGTTTGCTTGATTTCGTTGGATAGGTTATCGGAAATGTGCTCCACGATCATTTCCATGCGTTTCCCATGGCTGCAATCATTGTCAATAACATGATTTTCGCTGGAGAGATATCGTTTGTTCTTGCTGGTAGACAAGATGTGGAGGATTTCGATGAACAGCGAGATCCGGTGCAGTCCGTGGGCCTGACAGGTTTCTTGCATTAACGCAGGGATGGTTGTGGTTTCTTCGCCGGCGTAATGAATGCCCCTGGCCGAGGCATCCAGCAATGTTCGCAGGGCTTTTGATTCCGGGATGTGGGCAAAGCTTTCCCCGAGACAATTCGGCAGGAACTGGATCACGATCATTTCACTCGACAGTGAGCCTTCCCTTGCTGGTTTCGCGGCAGGGTCATTGCTTACCCAGCAATGGGGAGTGTTGGGGCCCAGCAAGACCAGGTCGCCAGGCTGGTAGCTTTCAATGCTGTCACCCACAAACCGGGTGCCTTCCCCTTTGGCGACAAAGGACAATTCGTATTCAGGGTGGTAGTGCCAGCCGTGATCCTGCTGGAAGGCCCCGCATTGGAAGTGCAGTACGCGAATGGAGCTGTTGGCATCCATCTCGACCGTTTCAAAAACAGGCTTCATGAGCTTTCCCGGGCAATAGGCCTATGAAAAATACATCCAGCCGCGCTTGGGTAGCGACGGCGTCGATTGGCGCCGCTGATGGGAGGGAAGGGGCTGCCCGGGGTGGGTGGCTTGGCTGGTAAAGCCATCGCGCTTTGGTTGATCAAGACGCGTGCAATTGCCCTTCGCCGCTATTACTTGATCCCTTCTTCTTCCATCATTTCTTTCTGGCGTTCGGCTCGATTGGCTTCAATATGATCCTGTTCATGGAGCACTTCACGCTGTTGTTCATCCAGCGTCTGGTCAACAGCTTTCTGCTTCTGCAGCTCATCCTGCTGTGCGGCAGCGCGCCGTGCTTCGATGGCATCTTGTTGTTGCAGGATGCGCTCCTGCTCAATGGCGCGTTTCTGCTCAACGCGCTGCTGGTTTTGCAGAGCTTCTTTTTGTGCGGCAGCACGATGCGCTTCAACATGCTCTTGCGCCTTGAGGACTTCCTGCTGGGTATTATCGGCATGGGCAGCCATGCTGGTGAGCAGGCAGAGAATCAATAGTGGGCGTATCGTGTTCATGGTTACGTCTCCCTGATTGCTGATGATTGCCTTGCATCTTGTGTTATTACATCCGGATGCGCGTGTATTCACTGTGATGCGCATCAAAAACGGGTCCGTGCTTAACGGTTTTCCAGTCGATTGTAATCAAATAAGCCGGCATCCGTAGGGTTCGTCGCCTTGTGCAATTGGTGAATGCGGTCGCTGAAAGCCCAGAAGGTGGTTTCCGAGCGGCGTACCCCGAAGCGGTCCATCAGGGCGGTGTAATCAGCGGCGCTGCGCATCTGCCGTATCCTGTTGGTAAACAGTGCGACATCGTGCTCATGCACGTGAAACAGTGCGTTGGGATAGGCGCCCAGGAAGCCGTTGGCTATGGTCAGGCTGTCTTCGTCGGGTAAGCGCCGGCTGTTTTCCATGAACAGGGTGCTGAGGTTCTTGTAGCCGTTGTTGTGCAGTATGGTGAGCGGGTATTCACCGTGGTGTGCCTGCACGACCAGGAAAGCCGTTTCCGGCATCAGCGACAGGGCTTCCCCGCGCAGGTTTTCAAGGTTCTGCAGTGCATCGATCGTTGCAGGCTGGAGAGGGCTATGGGTGATATCACGATGCTGGTCGAGTGCATTGCCAAAGTGTTGTTCCAATAATCCGAACAGTTCACGCTTCGGATCTGCGCTGCGGTAAGTGATGGCCGGCTCTACCCGGTTGCTGAGCCAGTGGTCATCGACGTATTTCATGACGTGTTCCGGGGCATCCTGGTACCAATGCGCCAGTGCTTGCTTGCGGGCAGGTTCTGGCAGCAGGAGCAGGAAATTGGCTTCCCCTTCCATGCGCAGGAAATCCATGTACAGGCGTGTCACCAGCTGGTGACCCAGGTTCCCGTACACATCGAAACCAGCCACCAGCAAATAGTGGATGCGTTCCAGGAGCGGATAGCCGATCACCCAGGCTGTTTTGGGTGGCGTGCCCACCCAGCCATAACTGACGGTAGCGCTATCAAAGTGGCGGAACACGGTCAGCGCCGCGTTGGGGTTGCTCTGCTCGCCATTCCAGATGACATCCACAGTGGGATGGACAACCTGCGGGAAATTTTCCTGGAAGTAAGAGCCTTTGGCCTGCAGCCATTCGCGCTGCAGCTTGGCATAGCGCAGCCAGTTGGTGATTGGCAACACATTGCTTTCCTTGGCAGCAGGCAGCTGCAGGACTTCACTGTGCTGTGCCAGGTAATTGCCATTGTCCATCGCGGAAGGGTGTTCCGGATCGACGAACATGACCCAGAAGCGGTCATCAATCACATTGAGTGCCAGTTGGCCGCGGCACACGGGGCCTTTGATGAACCCCTGGATGATGAAGCGTGCGTCATCCAGCATGAAGCGGTAGCGTGATTGCGCCGGTAATTCCCTGAAGGTCGCAAACGGGTTGGAAGCGAGTTCGGGTTCATAGCCGGGCAGTTGCCCGACGGCAAAGCCGGCATCGAAAAACAGGGCTTTCCAGCGTTGCATGCGTTGCGCGTCCAACGCATAGGGCATGTGGGTTTTGTCCAGTGTGCTGGAAGGGTTATGCCACAGGCGGTAATACACACGCGGTACGCCGGGGTCATCGTAGGGCCGGCGGGTGGCAATTTCACGGATAGGTTCACCCGGCGGTGTGCTGGAGCGAACCAGCCTGAAGTACGGGCCCAAGGGTAATTCGCTGAAATACAGGTTGCCGTAAAACAGGTGTTCATAGATGTAGCGGGCTGACACTTGCGAACGCAAGTCGTCACGGTTGAGCAGGGCCTCCCACGTGGCGATGGCCGCCTGGTAGCGCGCATCCGGTTCGGGGGTGACCGTGGTTTGGGCGCCGGTTTCGATCCAGCGCATCAATAATTGTGATTCATCACTGGACAGGCCGGGCAGCCCGTACGGCATGCCCCAGAGCGGGTATTTCTTCTCGTAGGCAGGCATTTCCTCGATGGTGGTGCATTGCTCGGCGCGATCCAGCGAGAAATCAAAACTGGCTGGCAGGATGGCTTCTTGCGGTAAGGGGTGTGCTTCCTTGAGCGCCAGCATCCGGTACATGACGCTGCCCTGGGTGTTGGCTGCCGGGCTTTGCTGGCGTTCGTTGAGGACCGGGCTGAACCCCTTGTCGCGCCATTCGCCGGTGTTGCTGGCATCCACGAACAAGCGGGTCAGGTTGGCAGCGAGCAAACGGGTGCCGTCATACACCTTGGCTTTACTGGCACCACGCTCGACGCCGGCGTAGGCATCCAGTTTCAGTTGGCACGGGGCGTCATAACAACCGTGGCAGACGGTGCAGCGCGTTTCGATTAACGGGCGGATATCGCGATGGTATTCAGGGTCCTTGCCGGCCGCGGTGACCAGGCGTGTCACGCTGTCGGGCTTGCCGAATTCGCGATTGAGGTGGTAACGCTCCCAGGCGGTACAGCCGGCCAGTCCCATGGCCAGGGCGATCACCAGCAGGCGTTTCAGGATCGTCAAGGCACCGCTCCCTGGTGTCATGGGCTTCAGCCGAGTGCGCTTAATTCGCGCTCGACCAGGCTGGCGTCACCGAGATTCCACTCCAGCAGTTGCTTCAGGTGCTCGATGCTGGCCGCGTCAATGTGGGAGCATTGGAAGCCGGCGCGCTCATTGCTGGCGCGCACGAGCTGCAGGTCCATGCGGATAATGGCATTACCACCCAGTGGGATGACGGCCTTGAAGGGTTGCTGGTTATCGGCATCCCAGTCATCCGGCAGCCAGATCAGCAGGCCGCGTACGGAAATATCAATGACCAGGGTTGGCCATTCCTTGTCGCCCTGGCTGATGATGGCCGGGGTGTCGTAGTTGATGCGATGGTGCTGGCGTTGGTCTTCGCTCATGCGCGGCCTTTCTTATGGTTATTAACCGGCCGCCGGCTGGCCCTCAGGCCAGCTTGCGGTAGCGCATCCGGGTCGGTTGCTGGTCGCCCTGACGCTGCTTGCGGTCTTCTTCGTATTCGCTGTAGTTGCCTTCAAAGAATAGCACTTGGCTGTCGCCCTCGAAAGCCAATATGTGGGTGGCGACCCGGTCCAGGAACCAGCGGTCGTGCGAGGTGATCAGGGCCGAGCCGGGGAAGGCGAGGATCGCCTCCTCCAGCGCCCGCAGGGTTTCCACGTCGAGGTCGTTGGTCGGTTCGTCCAGTAGCAGCACATTGCCGCCCTGTTGCAGGGTTTTGGCCAGGTGCAGGCGGTTGCGTTCACCGCCGGAGAGCTCGCCGACGCGCTTCTGCTGGTCGGTGCCCTTGAAGTTGAAGCGGCCGATATAGGAGCGTGACGGCACTTCATAGCTGCCGATCCGGAGGATGTCATTGCCGCCGGAGATCTCCTCCCACACGGTTTTGCTGCCGTCGAGGTTCTCGCGTGACTGGTCCACATACGAAACCTGCACCGATTCGCCAAGGCTGATGCTGCCGCTGTCGGGCTGTTCACCGCCCTGGATCATGCGGAACAGGGTGGATTTGCCGGCCCCGTTGCCACCGATGATGCCGATGATGGCGCCCTTGGGCACCTTGAAGCTGAGGTCTTCGATCAGCACGCGCTCGCCATAGCTCTTCTTCAGGTGCTCAACCTCGATCACCTTGTCGCCCAGGCGCGGCCCTGGCGGGATGTAGATTTCATTGGTTTCGTTGCGCTTCTGGAATTCCTGGCTGTTCATTTCCTCGAAACGGGCCAGGCGCGCCTTGTTCTTGGCGTGGCGGCCTTTCGGGTTGGTGCGTACCCACTCCAGTTCGTGCTTGATGGCTTTCTGGCGGGACTGCTCCTGCTTCTCCTCGATTTCCAGGCGCTTCTCCTTGGCTTCCAGCCAGGTGGTGTAGTTGCCTTCGTAGGGGATGCCGTGGCCGCGGTCGAGCTCGAGGATCCAGCCGGCAACGTTGTCGAGGAAGTAACGGTCGTGGGTGATCGCCACCACGGTGCCGGGGAAATCGTGCAGGAAATGCTCCAGCCAGGCCACGCTGTCGGCGTCGAGGTGGTTGGTGGGCTCGTCCAGCAGCAGCATGTCCGGGTTCGACAGCAGCAGGCGGCACAGGGCCACGCGGCGCTTCTCACCGCCGGAGAGTTTGGTCACATCGGCGTCCCAGGGCGGCAGGCGCAGGGCGTCGGCCGCGACCTCGAGCTTGTGGTCGAGGTTATGGGCATCGGTGGCCTGGATGATGTTCTCGAACTCGGCCTGTTTCCTGGCCAGCGCGTCGAAATCGGCATCCGGTTCGGCATAGGCGGCATAGACCTGGTCAAGGCCGGCCAGGGCATCCAGGGCCTCGCGAACCCCGTCCTCGACATTGCCGCGCACGGTCTTGGCCGGGTCGAGCTCCGGTTCCTGCGGCAGGTAGCCGATCTTGATGCCCGGCATCGGGCGGGCCTCGCCATTAAAATCCTTGTCCACGCCGGCCATGATCTTGAGCAGGGTGGACTTGCCGGAGCCGTTCAGGCCCAGCACGCCGATCTTCGCACCCGGGAAGAAGGACAGGGAGATGTCCTTGAGGATCTCGCGCTTGGGCGGCACCACCTTGCCAACGCGGTTCATGGTGAAGACATACTGGGCCATGGGGCTTCCTCGGGCGTATTACAGGATTGGACGCGCGAGGCTACCGAATCCGGCCCGAGGCCGCAAGAACCTTGTTTTTTGGCGGCTCCCGGCGGTACCGGAGACCCCCTGCCTTCATGTAAAATGGCCGCTTTCACGGCGGGGTGACCCGCTTCCCTGTGTGCAGCCTGACAAATCCCGGGAGACCCCATGTTCAGCAAAGGCATGACCATCAAAGGCTTTGACGACGAAATCTGGAACGCCATCCTTGCCGAGGAGCAGCGCCAGGAAGAGCACATCGAACTCATTGCTTCGGAAAACTACACCAGCCCCCGGGTCATGGAGGCGCAAGGATCCGTGCTGACCAACAAGTATGCCGAGGGCTATCCGGGCAAGCGCTATTACGGCGGTTGCGAGCACGTCGATGTGGTCGAGCAGTTGGCGATTGAGCGCGTCAAGGCGCTGTTCGGTGCTGACTATGCCAATGTGCAGCCGCACTCCGGCTCGCAGGCCAATGCCGCTGTCTACATGGCGCTGGTCGAGCCGGGCGATACCGTGCTGGGCATGAGCCTGGATGCCGGTGGTCACCTGACCCACGGTGCCAAGCCCAACTTCTCCGGCAAGATGTACAACGCCGTGCAATATGGCCTGGATGCCGAAACCGGCGAAATCGATTACGACGATGTCGAAGCGAAAGCACTGAAGTACAAGCCGAAGATGATCGTGGCTGGCTTCTCGGCCTATTCACGCGTGGTGGACTGGCAGCGTTTCCGCGATATCGCCGACAAGGTAGGCGCTTACCTGATGGTGGACATGGCGCATGTGGCCGGCCTGGTCGCAGCGGGCCTGTACCCGAACCCTGTCAACATTGCCGATGTCACCACCTCCACCACGCACAAGACCCTCGGTGGCCCGCGTGGCGGCATCATCCTGGCCAAGGCCAACCCGGAGCTGGAAAAGAAACTCAATTCCGCCGTGTTCCCCGGTGGCCAGGGCGGCCCGCTGATGCACGTGATCGCAGCAAAAGCGGTGTGCTTCAAGGAAGCGATGAGTGATGAGTTCAAGGCCTACCAGAAGCAAGTGCTGGCCAATGCCAAGGTGATGGCGAAGGTGATGATCGATCGCGGCTACACGATTGTTTCCGGTGGCACCGATGATCACCTGTTCCTGCTGAGCCTGATCGACAAGGGCATTACCGGCAAGGATGCGGATGCCGCCCTGGGGCGTGCCCACATCACCGTCAACAAGAACGCTGTGCCGAACGATCCGCAATCGCCGTTTGTCACCAGCGGCTTGCGTATCGGTACGCCGGCAGCCACTCGCCGTGGTTTCAAGGAAGCGGAAGTCGAGGCACTGGCCGGCTGGATCTGCGACATCCTCGATAACATGGGTGACGAATCCGTGATTGATCGTGTGCGTGGGCAAGTGGCGCAATTGTGCAAGAAATTCCCGGTGTACGGCCGCTAAGGCGGTATACAGGAGCCGCGCATGCGTTGCCCGTTCTGTTCAGCTGAAGACACCAAGGTGATCGATTCGCGGCTGGTTGCTGAAGGCGACCAGATCCGCCGTCGTCGTGAGTGCTTGACCTGTGCAGAACGCTTCACGACCTATGAAAGTGCCGAACTGCTGATGCCGCGCATCATCAAGCAGGACGGCATCCGTGAACCGTTCAACGAAGAAAAACTGCGTGCTGGCATGTTGCGGGCGCTGGAGAAACGCCCGGTCAGTGTTGAACAGGTGGAAGCCAGCATTGGCCACATCAAGCACACACTGCAAGCGATGGGTGAGCGTGAAGTGAAATCGCGGGTGGTGGGCGAGTTGGTGATGGATCACTTGCAGCGACTCGACCATGTCGCGTTTGTGCGGTTTGCTTCGGTCTATCGCGACTTCAAGACACTGGATGAATTCCGCACCGAGATTGATCGCCTGGCTGCCGAATCCACTGGCGCAGAAAAACCATGAGCGTGCATGAACCGATGATGGCGCGTGCCTTGCAACTGGCCACGCGGGGGCTGTACACCACGGCGCCCAATCCGCGGGTTGGCTGCGTGCTGGTGAAGGACAATCGTATTGTCGGTGAAGGTTGGCACCAGCGTGCTGGTGAGGCACATGCGGAAGTGCATGCGCTGGAGGCGGCCGGCGGGCAAGCCAGGGGAGCCACGATGTATGTGACCCTGGAACCGTGTGCGCATCACGGCCGCACACCGCCGTGTGTGGATGCCATCATTGCTGCTGGCGTGAACGCCGTGGTCATTGCCACGCGTGATGCTGACCCACGCACGGCCGGCAAAAGTGTTGCAGCACTGGCAGCGGCTGGCATTGCTGTCACCGAAGGCGTGCTGGAAGCGGATGCACGGGCATTGAACATCGGTTTTTTCAGTCGCCATGAACGGCAGCGCCCATGGGTGCGCCTGAAACTGGCGATGAGTATGGACGGCCGCACGGCGATGGCCGATGGCCAATCACAATGGATCACGGGTGAGGCCGCGCGCGCTGATGTGCAGCGATTGCGCGCACGCAGTGATGCCGTGATAACGGGTATCGGTACCGTCAAAACAGATGACCCCCAATTGACCGTGCGCAATGCAGCGGCATTGGGGGTGGTGGATGATGCGATTCGGCAGCCCTTGCGGGTGGTGCTGGATTCGCTGGGTCATATGCCGGCCACTGCACGCATGCTGTCGGCGCCGGGTGAGACGCTGGTTGTAACCACCGTGGTGGGCCAGCCGCCATTGACGCATGCGATGCGTGACAAAGCATCTGTGCTGGCCTGTGGGCTGGAGCGATACGTCGATTTGGTGGGCCTGCTGGGTTACCTCGCGGTCCAGCGCCAATGCAACGAAGTGTTGGTGGAAGCGGGTGCCACACTGGCTGGCGCTTTTATCGAAGCTGGGCTGGTGGATGAGTTGGTGGTGTATATGGCGCCGAAATTGTTAGGGCATGATGCACGACCATTGCTGCAATTGGGTTTGGCGGATTTGTCGAAGGCGCCCGAATGGGAAGTGCAGGACATGCGTGCAGTGGGTGATGACTGGCGCATCACGGCAACACCGAAACGCATTGCACCGGAGAGGATTGCATAATGTTTACCGGGATCATCCAGGCCGTGGGTCATATTGCCGCGAGTGAAGCGCGTGGTGGTGATTGCCGTTTGCGTGTCGCTACCGGCAAGCTCGATCTGGGCGATGTGCGGTTGGGCGACAGTATCGCCACCAATGGGGTGTGCCTGACGGTGGTGGCATTGCCGGGCGATGGGTTTGTGGCGGATGTGTCAGTGGAAACCCTGACGCACACGACATTGGGTTCGCTGGGCAAAGGTGCGCGCGTGAATCTGGAGAAAGCACTGACGGCGAACAGTCGCCTGGGTGGCCATCTGGTGAGCGGGCATGTTGATGGCGTGGGTGAAGTCATTAGCCTGCATGCCGATGCGCGCGCTACGCGCTATCGCCTGCGTGCGCCGGATTTCCTGGCGCGCTATATCGCCCACAAGGGTTCGATTTGTGTCGATGGCGTGAGCCTGACGGTGAATGCGGTGGTGGGTGCTGAATTTGAATTGGCGATTGTCCCGCACACCACCGCTGAAACGATTTTTGGTGACTACACGCCGGGCTCAAAAGTAAATCTGGAAGTGGATGTGATTGCGCGTTACCTCGAACGGTTGTTGATGGGCGACAAGGCAGCGGATGCAAAGGCTTCCGGCATCGACAGGGCGTTCCTGGCAGAGCACGGTTTTTTGAAAGATTGAACACATGGGAAGGAGATGCCGTATGAAGCTCAATACGGTTGAAGAACTGGTACAGGACATTCGTCTCGGCAAGATGGTCATCCTCATGGATGATGAAGATCGCGAGAATGAAGGTGACCTGGTCATGGCGGCGGAATGCGTGCGGCCGGAAGACATCAACTTCATGGCGAAAAATGCCCGTGGCCTGATTTGCTTAACACTCACCGAAGAACGCTGCCGTTTATTGAAGTTGCCGTTGATGGTGGATGCCAATGGTGCCCAGCACGGCACCAATTTCACGGTATCGATTGAAGCCGCCAAAGGTGTGACCACCGGCATTTCAGCCGCTGACCGTGCCTTGACGGTGCGGACAGCCGTGGCGCGCAATGCGCGTGCGGAAGACATCGTGCAGCCGGGCCATATTTTCCCGTTGATGGCCCGCCGTGGCGGTGTGTTGTCGCGTGCCGGCCATACCGAGGCAGGCTGTGATCTTGCGCGCCTGGCCGGGTTTGATGCATCGGCTGTCATCGTTGAAATCATGAACGATGATGGCAGCATGGCGCGTCGTCCGGACCTGGAGAGATTCGCGGAGCAGCATGGGCTCAAGATTGGCACCATCGCAGACCTGATCCATTACCAGGTATTGAATGAGCAAAGTGTGGAGTGCGTCAGTCGCGGCACCATTGCAACCGATTATGGCCCGTTCGATCTGCACACCTTCCGCGACAAGATGGATGGGCATGTCCATTTCGCCCTGACACGTGGCGATATCCGCCCGGACCAACCGACACTGGTGCGTGTGCACCTGGCCTCTACGGTGCGTGACCTGCTGGGAGCGCAGGCGCCGGATCGACCGAACTGGAACCTGCAGCGCTGCCTGAAGCGGGTGGCGGATGAAAACCACGGGGTCGTGGTGCTGCTGCATAACCGGGAAACCGCCGATGACTTGCTCAATGGCGTGGAAATTGCCTTGGGCAACACGCCGCCGCCGCGCCCGGTCGCTGATGGCAGCAGTAATGTCTATCTCACGGTGGGCCTGGGCTCGCAAATCCTGCGCGAGGTCGGGGTGGGCAAGATCCGCCTGATGGGTCCGCCGATCAAATACAACGCGATTTCCGGTTTTGAGCTGGAAGTTGTAGAATTCGTCTCCGCTGAATAAGTAAGCCACTGAATCACAAGCATTTTGGAGCGCATCATGGGTATTCGCAGCATTGAAGGCACCTTCGACGGCAAGGGTCGTTATGCCCTGGTGGTGTCCCGCTTTAACAGCTTTATCGTGGATTCACTGGTGAATGGCGCCGTCGATGCCTTGCGCCGCCACGGGGTGCCGGAAAAAAACATCACCATCATCCGTGCGCCGGGTGCCTTCGAATTGCCGCTGGTGGTGAAGAAAGTCGCCGCCAAAAAAGAACACGATGCCATCATTGCCCTGGGTGCCGTGATCCGTGGTGGTACCCCGCATTTCGAGTATGTGGCAGGTGAGTGCGTGAAAGGCATGGCGCAGGTTGGTCTTGAGTTCAATGTGCCGGTCGCGTTTGGCGTATTGACCGTGGACACCATCGAGCAGGCGATCGAGCGTTCGGGTACCAAAGCCGGTAACAAGGGCGCAGAAGCGGCGTTATCGGCCCTCGAGATGGTCAGCCTCCTTGGCCAGCTCTGATTCCCCACATCCCGCCAACAGCGCAGCAGAAGGCAAAAAACGGTCACTGGCCGGGTTGCGCCACCAGGCTCGCCATTATGTGTTGCAGGCCTTGTACCAGCAGCAGATGACACAGCAGGCGGCGACTGACATTGCCGCCCAATTCCTTGCTGATAATGATTTTTCCGGCGCGGATAAGGACTATTTCCTGGAAGCCCTGAAGGCCGTTGTTGCCAGTCATGCGCAATTGGATGCCCGTTATGAGCCCTACTTGTCGCAGCGGTCGGTCGCTGAGCTGGGTGTGGTGGAGCGTGCAGCGTTGCGTTTGGGCGCATGGGAATTGCTGGAGCGGCTGGATATCCCGTACCGGGTCGTGATCAATGAGGCGGTGGCGCTGGCCAAGAAATTCGGCGCGGCTGAAAGCCACAAGTTCGTCAATGCGGTGCTGGATAAACTGGCGCAGGAAGTGCGCCAGGCTGAAATCAGCGCCGGTCGTTAATGGCACCGCCCGGGTACGCCGGGGAGGGCTGTTGCATGAATGAGTTCGAGTTGATCGAACGCTTTTTCACCCATATCCACCATGCCGCCGGTGTGGTGCTGGGCGTGGGCGATGACGGTGCCGTGCTGGATGTCCCGGTCGGGGAGCAGTTGGTCGTCGTGATGGATACCCAGGTTGCCGGTCGCCATTTCCCCCTCGATACTTCCCCGTTTGATATTGGCTGGCGGGCGCTGGCCACGAACCTGTCGGACCTCGCCGCAATGGGTGCCACGCCGCGCTGGTTCACCCTTGCGCTGACCCTGCCGGAAGCCGATGAGGCCTGGTTGTCCGGGTTTGCGGAAGGGCTGTCAGTGCTGGCGGCACAGGCCGGGGTTTCGCTGGTCGGTGGCGATACCACGCGCGGGCCATTAACCATCACGATACAGGCGGAAGGCACTGTGCCGGCGGGGCAGGCCTTGCGGCGAAGCGGTGCACGGCCCGGCGATGGCATTTATGTCAGTGGCTACCCCGGTGATGCCGCTGCAGGCCTGGCCCTGCACCAGGGACGGCTGGCGCGGGCGACCGGTAGCGATAGCCTGCTGGAACGGTTTTTCCGTCCCGAGCCGCGGCTCGCCTTGGGGCTGGCCTTGCGTGGCAAGGCCTCCGCCTGCATCGATGTCTCGGATGGCCTGCTGCAGGACCTGGGGCATATCCTGGCTGCCAGCGGTGTGGGAGCGGTGTTGGACCTGGAGGCGTTACCGGTATCCGCAGCCTTGGCAGCCATCACCGGCGAGGATGCCCGCTCATGGCTGTTATCGGGTGGCGATGATTATGAGTTGTGTTTTACCGCGCCGGATGCGGTGGTGCTGCCGGATACCGGCCTGCCACTGACCCGGATTGGCACCGTGCAGGCGTCGGCAGGGCTGTATGACAGCGCGGGCAATACCCTGGAAGTCGCGGGTTACCAGCATTTTGGAGGTGCGGGATGACCGTTGTTGTGCACCAGCCGGAGCAGTCCCGTTTCATTGTCACCTGCGAAGGTGGTCCGGCCGTACTGGAGTATGTGCAGGAGGACGGCCTGGTCGATTTCCATCACACCTGGGTGCCGCCACAGCATCGCGGTAGCCGGATAGCCCTGGCGCTGGTCGAGGCCGGGCTGGCATGGGCGAAGGCGGAAGGCCGGGATATCCGGGCGTCATGCTGGTATGTGCAAAAGGTGCTGGACCGGCAGTCCTAGGTCTGTGATGTCCTTCGCAGGCAGCTGGGCTACAATGGTTTTTCATGCTGCCGGAGAAAGCAGCCGGCAGGAAATAATAATGCAGAATGGCAGGCGAAAACCTGTCCGGCAGGTGGTTCGATGTCCCTCGATAAAATCAATGATCTGGGTTTGCATAATGGCGGCTCCTTGCAAGAGGAACTGGCGGCAGCTTTGACTCGTGTGCTGGCTAGTGGATGGTTTGTATTGGGTCCAGAAGTGCAGGCTTTCGAAAAGGAATTTGCTGCGTATTGTGGCGTGAAGCATTGCGTGTCATTGGCCAATGGTACGGATGCTTTGGAATTGGTGTTGCGCGGGGTTGGTGTTGATGCTGGCGATGAAGTGATCACTGCTGCCAATGCAGGCATGTATTCCAGTACAGCAATCCTGGCGATCGGTGCAAAACCGGTCTATGCCGATATTGAAGAATCTTCCATGTTGTTATCGGTGAAAGCCGCCGAAGCAGCCATTACCAAACATACCAAGGCCATCATCGTCACGCACCTGTATGGCCAGATGGCGGACATGCCGGCATTTCGTGCCATGGCCGATAAATACGCAATCCCCTTGATTGAGGATTGTGCGCAATCGCATGGTGCTGCTTCAGGCGGCAAGCGAGTGGGTGCTTGGGGTGATGCAGCGGCATTTAGTTTTTATCCCACCAAAAACCTGGGAGCGTTGGGCGATGGTGGGGCTGTCGTTTCAAGTAGCGAAATGATTGCATCCCGCGTGAGAGCCTTGCGGCAATATGGTTGGGAAAGCAAATACCAGGTCGCGCATCGCGGTGGGCGCAATAGCCGTTTGGATGAGATGCAAGCTGCATTGCTGCGTATCAAATTGCAGCGACTGGATAATTGGAATCGTAAACGCCGCGACATTGCTTTGGCATATAACCATGGCATAAAGCATCCAGCCATACGTTTGCCACAGGTCAATGGAGAAGACTATGTTGGCCACTTGTATGTGATCCGTTTGAATCGTCGCGATGCCCTGCGTGATTACTTGAAGCAACATGGTATCGCGAGTGAAGTGCATTATCCGATCCTGGATTACCGGCAGCCTGCCGTTAGTGCGCAATATCGGGAAGTCTCGCTACCGATCAGTGAGAAAACCACGTCGGAAATACTCACTTTGCCATGTTATCCAGAGTTAACGATGGCAGAGGTGGAAAAAGTATGTGAAGTCATTAATGGCTGGCATGCATGAAATATTCCCTCGTCATTCCCGTTTACAAGAACGAAGAATCCATCCCTGAGTTGCTGGATGTTGTTTCCTGTATGAATCAGGAACTGGGTGGTGAATTAGAAGTTGTTATGGTGATTGATGGAAGCCCTGATCGTTGCTACACCATTCTCCAGGAATCACTTCCGAAGCAGTCCTTTGCGTCCCAATTGATTTTGCACTCCCGGAACTATGGTTCCTTTGCTGCAATTCGGACGGGCTTGCAGGCAGCCAAGGGCAGTTTTTTTGCCGTGATGGCCGCTGATTTGCAAGAGCCCCCGGAATTGGCAGTCGAGTTTTTTCATTCCCTGGAAAGTGATGAGGCAGATATCCTGGTAGGGACTCGGGAAAGTCGCGAAGATCCATTAGGTAGTCGTATCGCGTCAGGCGTATTTTGGTCGCTATACCGTCGTTTTGTTATTCCCGAAATGCCGGCTGGTGGCGTCGACATGTTTGGCTGTAATGCGCATTTCCGGGATGAGCTCTTGAGGCTGGAGGAGGCGCATAGCTCACTTATCGGCCTGTTGTTCTGGTTAGGGTTCCGGCGAAAAACGGTCGGCTATCACCGGCGTGTACGCAAGCATGGCGTCAGCGCATGGACCTTGCGAAAAAAAATAACCTATCTCATGGATAGTATTTTTTCATTTTCCGATTTGCCTGTTCGGTTGTTGATCTCATTGGGTATGTTGGGATTGGGTTTTGCAGTGATTTTCGGAGTAATTGTTGCTGCTTTGCGTATAACGGGGGTGATGGAGGTAACAGGTTATGCGGCCACAGTTATTACCATCCTGTTTTTTGGTGGTTTGAATGCATTTGGGCTTGGCATTATTGGCGCTTATGTTTGGCGCGCTTATGGTAATACGCAGGGTAGGCCTTTAGCGGTGGTAATGCGTGCTAGCTGTTTTGAGGGTAGCCGGCCAGCAGGAGATGGCGTATGAGTTTTTTTATTCACGAAAAAGGTATTTGTGACAGCAAGCGTGTTGGTTCCGGTACCCGGGTGTGGGCATTCGCGCATGTCTTATCGGGTGCGGTGCTAGGCGAAGATTGCAATATTTGCGACCATGTTTTTATTGAAAACGACGTAATTATTGGTGATCGGGTTACGATCAAGTGTGGCGTGCAAGTATGGGATGGCGTCACCATTGAGGACGATGTTTTTATTGGCCCTAATGCTACGTTCACCAATGATATGTTTCCGCGTAGCAAGGTTTACCCTGAATCGTTTGCGCGCACGGTGATTGGTCATGGCGCCTCTATCGGAGCGAATGCCACGATACTGCCAGGGCTGACAATCGGGCAAAATGCCATGGTGGGAGCGGGTGCCGTAGTAACCCGTTCGGTGCCGCCTAATGCCATTGTTGTGGGCAATCCTGCGCATATTGTCGGGTATGTTAATGCCAAAGATCGTAAAGATGCTGAAAAGCATCATGACGATATGCCGGTTGGGGCGTTATCAACCAAGGTGCAGGGGGTGACACTGCATCGTCTACCAAAAGTTGAGGACTTGAGGGGTTGTCTGAGCGTCGGTGAGTTTGAGAAACAAATCCCTTTCCCGGTAAAGCGATATTTCCTCGTGTTTGATGTGCCAAGTGCTGAAACCCGTGGGGAGCATGCGCATCACCAATGCCATCAATTCCTGATATGCGTAAAAGGGAAGTGTTCAGTGGTGGCGGATGACGGGAGAAGTCGGCAAGAGTTTTTGCTTGATTCACCTGACAGGGGTATCTATTTGCCTCCAATGACATGGGGAATCCAGTATAAATATTCCCCGGATGCAGTCTTGCTGGTGTTTGCTTCGCACTACTATGAGGCACAAGACTATATACGGAATTATGATGAGTTTTTGTCATTAATAGGTAATACCGGTGCGTGAGTGGATCCATGGGCGCCACGGCGAAAAAATAAAGTTCCTGATCAGCGGCGGTGTTAACACAGGGTTTTCATTGGTCGTATATTGGCTATTAAACCTGTGGATTCCATATGATTGGGCGTATTCGCTGGCTTATATTATCGGGATAGGCGTCTCGTATATTTTGCAGGCAAAATGGGTTTTTCGCGAAAAGTGGTCGTGGTGGCACCTGGCTTTCCCCCTGGTTTATCTGGTTCAGTGGGCTATAGGCGTTGTGCTACTTGTTTTGCTGGTTGAAAAAATATCCATGAATGAAAATGTGGCGCCACTGGTTGTTGTTGTCGCTACGCTTCCAGTGACCTTCCTGCTATCACGCTTTGTTGTGCGCTACGGGGCAGGGAAATAACAAGTGATATTAGAAAGGGTGTACATGATTAATGGTAAAGAAAAATAGAAAATCAGGGCCTGATGCAGTTCGCCACTGCTATTCGTTGGATTTGCTCCAATGTCCCGCATGTCATCGAGGGCGCCTGGATGAGGCAGGTCTTTCCTTGCTGTGCGATGCATGTGGACGTGAGTTCCCGGTTAGGGATGGCATACCTGTTCTCTTGAGGGATGCAGGAGTTTCTACGCGCCTGGATTTGATGGACTATGATGCACATCACAACATCGATGAATTGCGGCGAGAGAAGGTTTCGGAAGATTGGGAAGCTGTTTTTGAAGAACATGATATTGCATACGGCGATGTGCTTGAGATTGGTGCGGGGACAGGACAGTTTACATGGGGTCTTGTTGTCGACATGCCGTTCAAGTCTGTTCATGCTTGTGATATCTCATATCCTTTCCTTGACGGATTGGAAAAAGAATTAGCCAAAGAGCAGGGCGCTCCGCGCTACTATTATCAGTGCGATGCTAACAATCTCCCATTCACGTCATGTAGTTTCGATCTTGTTGTTGGGCATAGTGTGCTACATCATTTCTTGAACTATGAAACAACGTTGGCAAATATTCGAAGGCTGCTGCGTCCAGGTGGTCGCGCTATGTTTTACGAGCCAGTTATACAAGGGAAAATACTGATCGCATTTTTTGGCGAGTTGATAATACGCACCGAAAAAAATACTGGTATCGGCATTATGGATGAGCAGGATATCAAGAACATACAAGCCATGATAAGGCATATCACCAAGTCACGTTGGCTTGGGGAAGATAAATCCAAGCTCGCAAAAATGGAAGACAAATACATTTTTGATATTGTGAAAATGGAAGAGCTTGCCAAAGAGTTGGGGTATTCCGGCTTTGAGTTTTACAATAACGGCAAACCTCACTGGGGCTATAAATGGCATGTCCAGCAACACTTGCTTATGGCGGGCATTAAGCCTGAAAAAGTCCAGAAATATACTTACCTGTTCAATGCATTTGGTCATAGCGTGAGTGACTTGACTCCATCCAGTTTGGTTACCCCTATGGGGTATTTTGTCTTCAAGGCCTGATGCTGGAGTTTCCATCATGATAATCCGGAAAATCCATCGACTTGACTCCTCGATCGCTGAATGGATTGGGTTAACCCGCTTTTCTGAAGTGCTTATGCGTAATCGGGGCTGGCTGGCGTATCTAGCGATCTTGTCGATAATCGCTTATGGCGCGGATTTATTCACATTCAGCTTGACGATAGACGATGAAAATCATGCCCAATCTCCTGGGGCGAAACTTGCATGGGCCTCGCAATCGCGATGGGGTATGTATGTCCTCAACTGGATGCTCTTGCCTGATCCAGTAACGGCATTTATCTCACCGGCATTGGCCGTTTTTGCAACTGCTTTTGGTATTGGCTTGATAGTGCGTCTGCTCGATGTCTCGAACACCGGCTTCCCGTCTTGGTTGGCTGCAGCCGTCGGATTGGCTTGTCCCTCGCTGTTCTACTGCTTTGCTTTTACCACATTAGGTTATGGGGTGGGTGTCGGGTTTTTAGTGCTAGCGGTTGGGTTTTATGTATTTGTCTGCCTTTCTGGATGGAGGCGACTTTTATGCTTCCCTTTGCTGGGGTTTGCGACCGCCATATACCAGCCCTTTTTGCTTGTTATGGCGGCTTTTTTTGCGGCATACCTCTTGTCCAGGATACTGTCGGCACAATCATTTTCGTTCGGGATGTCGGCGCTGATTAAGGAAGTGTTTCTTTTTGCGGTTGTGTTATTGATGTCCTGGGGTTTTTATTACGGTATCCAGCAGGCATTTTTTCGCTGGGGTGGTGTTGTTCCCAGTGATTACCTGGAAGGGTTTATGGATTTTTCTTGGTCAAGTGATTACTTGAGGCCTGTAATTGTCCGCACGCTAGAAGAAGCAGGGCAATATTATTTTGGCGGCATCAAGAATTATGCATACGATCTTTTTGCATTGCGTTGGCTGGTTTTGGTTTCAGTGCCGGTCGTTGCTATACGAATTTTATTTTCTGAGGTTGCTTGGCAAGTAAAAATATTAGGTATGTTATGTTTCCTCGTGATGCTTGCCATTCCTTTTTTGATGAACATTATGAATAGCGGCTTTATGCCTGGTCGGGCGTTGTTGGCATTCCCTGTAGTATTGGCCGCGCTTGTCTGTTTTGGGGCTGGTAGCTCATTTCGGTTGATGCAGCTATTGTTAGCCATCCTTGCGGTGATGACGTTTTGGTCGTTTGCTGTAACCAATAACAGGTTTGCGTTTTCTAATCATATGGCTTGGCAAGCGGATCGCGAATTAACAACGCTAATTCTCGAGCGCATTTATGATCTTGATTTGCCTGAGAAAACACCTCACCAGCAGTGGCCCTTGGAGCTTGTTGGTAATTTTGACTACCCAGAGACAGCAATATTTGTTCGCCGGAATACGATTGGCTCATCATTTTATGGCTGGGCGAATGGCGATGTGCGCCGGACGGCTGCATTTTTGCGAACCATGGGGGTTCGTGATTTTCGCCCTGTAACTGATGAAGAAAGAAGGCTGCTGCCCGCACGTGTGATGCAAATGCCTGCTTGGCCGAGATCTGGTTCCGTGGCTTTGCTGGATGGGGTTATTGTTATTAAGCTAGGTCAGTATACGCAACAGCAGGTCTCCAGGGTTTGTGCGGGAGCAGCCGAGTCTGATCCCGTGTGCCAGCAGTTGAGAAAGCCTGGGCGATGAAATAGGTTGCGCTATTTAATTACCACTTGCTCTATTTTTTGATTGTGACTCCAGATAGGATGGCATGACGGTTTTCATGTCATCACGCACGAATTGTTCGAAATAGCGAATATTTCCTGCGTGCACTGGGTCGCCTGTTCTTGATAACTCCTCATTGAGTCGCTTCGATAATGCTGATAGTACGCTTTTGTAGCGTGAATCAGCTGCAATGTTCTGTAGTTGGAATGGGTCTCTTTCGAGATCATACAGTTCATCACGTGGGCGCTTGGCTGTTAGCTTCGTGTAGAAAGGTTCTGCCAACTTGTTCTGTGATGGATCCCATAGCCAGCCATAGGATGATTCTGCGAACACTGGTGGGTCGCCGGCAGGCCAGCCATCTGGATCGTAGTTTCGGATATAAGCATAACGTGGTGTGTGAATAGCGCGTCGCGGATACGTTTGTCGTTCGAGCCGCCAGTCTGAGTGGCGCTCGTAACCAGTGAAGGCGCTGGTTCGGGTTGGATCGACAAGGCCGCCAGATGGGCTGCCGAGAATATTCAATAGGCTATGGCCGGCCATATCTGGCGGGATCGGTGCACCAGCGGCTTCCAGGAATGTTGGGGCGATATCGATCAGGCTGGCAATGTCAGCGACATCGCGTCCAGGATTGGCAATGCCATTTTTCCAGTAAGCCAGCATGGGTACGCGTACGCCGGGCTCGTAGTTTTGTGGTTTGGCGCCGGGCAAATCTGCACCGTTGTCACCGGCAATGATGATTAACGTGTTGTCGAGCAGGCCTTTTTCCTCGAGAAAAGCAATGATGGCTCCCAGGTCGTCGTCGAACCATTCTGTTTCAATCAGGTAGCTTGAAAGGGCTTTGCGAATTTCAGGCGTGTCCGGCAGCCAGCCGGGGATAAATGTTGCGGGATCATGGCCCTCGAAGCGGGATACATCGGGAGCAACGTATGGGCGATGTGGTTCAAAGGTACCAATCCAGAAAGAAAAGGGGGCATCCGAGGGCTTGTCATCAAGGAAAGACTGGAAGTTGGCAATGAAGTCCCAGATGCTGCGTACCTGTCCTTCTGGAGAGTCGGGTGTGAATTTGAGTTTATCAACATAGGCGGTGCCTGCAGGGTCTGAGGTTCGTGCAGCTTGGAAGAAGCCAGGCCCCCAGCCCTTCCCTGTGTAGCCAACGTGATATCCGGCTTTGGCGAGCTGGTCCTGGTAGGTGATGAGTCCCTTGGGCCAGTCACCCATGATCATGGCGGCCGACCCGGTATTCCATACATGGCGCCCTGAGAGAATCGATGCCCGTGACCCGGTACATGTTGGTGCAGCGACATACGCCTGCTTGAAATAGACCCCTCCATTAGCCAAACGGTCAAAATTCGGTGTTTTGACCAAGGGATAGCCAGCTTTGCCAGTAAACTCCCAGGATTGGTCGTCGGTCAGTATGAATAACAAGTTGGGGCGTTTGGGTAAGTTTGCAGGTGTTGCGGGTCGCATGGATTCGTCTGCGAACACTGGGGTGGGGATGTCTTCGGTGACGGGGTGTTCACTTTGGGAGCAGGCTGTTGCCATGAGCATGCTGGCGAGTACGGTGAAGGTCAGTCGGGTAAAGCGCATTGGCTCGGCCTGTTGTTATGGGGTTGAGCAGGCACGATAGCGAGCAGTCTGCTGCTTGTAAAGGCAACTTGCCTCGCTGGAGGGCTTATGCCTACCATGAGCAAATGAATCATCCAGTGTTTTGTTCCCGTTGGGTTTTCTCTGGTTGGGTGCCTTGCCTGGCTGCTGGCTTTGGCAGCGGTCTGTCCCGGAAAGCACCCGGTACGGCAGGTAGCCTCGCGGCACTGCCTGTCGGGGTACTGTTGTTGGATTTGCCCGTCTGGGGGCATGCCGCGTGGGTCGTGCTCATGTTCGCGCTGGGTGTGCTGGTGTGTGACCGTGCGGCCCGGTTGCTGGGGGTGCATGACCACCCCGGGATTGTCTGGGACGAATTTGTCGGCCTGTGGCTGGCCATGTGGCTACTGCCGGACGGCTGGCCCTGGTGGCTGGCGGCGTTTGTCCTGTTCCGGCTGTTCGATATTGCCAAACCGTGGCCGATCCGCTGGCTGGACCGGCAGGTCCAGGGTGGCTTCGGCATCATGATTGATGACGTGCTGGCCGGTATCTTCGCCTGGGGTGTGTTGCAGGCGGCGGCCTGGTACTTGGGCGTTTCCCGGCTGTTTTGAACCGTTGCCTTGCCTTGCCTGACGGCCGCGCCTAAACTGGCTTTTCTTGTCGGGGTGCTTGCCATGCCATCGGTGTGACAGGCTGAGAAATACCCGCTGAACCTGATCCGGGTAATGCCGGCGCAGGGAACAAGTTCCCTCCCTGACCGGTGTGTCACTTGCTCCCGCGCGGTTGCCCGTCAACCCCGAGGTGTAGCCATGAACCAGCCCTTCGTTTCCCGTTTGAGTGATACTGCCAAGGTGGATGATGCGTCCTGCCTGCCGTTACCAGCGTCGCGCAAGGTGTATGTGACAGGCAGTCGCGACGACATCCGTGTACCGATGCGCGAAATCACCCTCACGCCGACACCCCTGCAATCGGCCGATGGCCAAACGCGGTTTGAGGAGAATCCGCCGATACGGGTGTATGACACCTCGGGCCCCTACACCGATCCTGCGGCCAGCATTGATGTGCGTGCAGGGTTGCCAGCACTGCGTGAACGCTGGATTGTCGAGCGCGGTGATACGGAGCAATTGCCATCCGGCAGCGCGCACTACACCCGCGAACGCATGAACAATCCGGAGCTCGATGCATTGCGTTTCGCGCATTTACGCAAACCGCTGCGTGCGAAAAACGGGCGTAATGTCACGCAAATGCATTATGCGCGTGCAGGCATTATCACGCCGGAAATGGAATACATCGCCATTCGCGAAAACATGGCTCTGGCGCAGGCACGTGAACAAGCCGGTTTGGCGGCACAGCACCCGGGGTTTGATTTCGGGGCGCGCATCCCTGCTGAAATCACGCCGGAGTTCGTGCGCGAAGAGGTGGCTGCAGGTCGCGCAATCATTCCGGCGAACATCAATCACCCGGAATTGGAACCGATGATTATCGGCCGTAATTTCCTTGTAAAGATCAACGGCAATATCGGCAATTCCGCGCTGGGCTCGTCGATTGAGGAAGAGGTCGCGAAGCTGACCTGGGGCATTCGCTGGGGTGCCGATACCATGATGGACTTGTCGACTGGCAAGAACATCCATGAAACCCGCGAGTGGATTATCCGTAATTCGCCCGTGCCGGTTGGCACCGTGCCGATTTACCAGGCGCTGGAGAAAGTCGACGGTATTGCGGAAAACCTGACCTGGGAAATCTTTCGCGACACCTTGATTGAACAGGCGGAGCAGGGCGTGGATTACTTCACTATCCATGCGGGTGTGTTGTTGCGCTATGTGCCACTCACGGCCAAGCGCATGACCGGGATTGTGTCGCGTGGTGGTTCGATCATGGCGAAATGGTGTCTGGCGCATCATCAGGAAAACTTCCTGTACACGCACTTCGAGGAAATTTGCGAGATCATGAAAGCTTACGACGTGAGCTTTTCATTGGGTGATGGTTTGCGCCCGGGGTCGATTGCGGATGCGAATGACGAAGCACAGTTTGGTGAACTGCGCACCCTGGGTGAGTTGACACAGATTGCCTGGAAGCATGATGTGCAAGTGATGATTGAAGGGCCTGGCCATGTGCCAATGCACATGATCAAGGCCAATATGGATGAACAGCTCAAGCATTGTCATGAGGCGCCGTTTTACACACTCGGGCCGCTGACGACCGATATCGCACCGGGGTATGACCACATCACCAGTGCCATTGGTGCAGCGATGATCGGTTGGTACGGTACTGCCATGCTGTGCTATGTCACGCCGAAAGAACACCTGGGGTTGCCCAACAAGGACGATGTGAAAGACGGCATCATTGCCTACAAGATTGCCGCGCATGCAGCGGACTTGGCGAAAGGGCATCCGGGTGCACAGCTGCGGGATAACGCCTTGTCAAAGGCGCGGTTTGAATTCCGCTGGGAAGACCAGTTCAACCTGGCGCTGGACCCGGATACCGCGCGTTCCTTCCACGATGAAACCCTGCCGAAAGAGTCGGCCAAGGTTGCGCATTTCTGTTCGATGTGCGGCCCGAAGTTCTGCTCGATGAAAATTACCCAGGAAGTGCGTGACTATGCCGCCGCGCAGGGAGTGGATGCCAGTGGTGCAGAACAGATCCGGATGATTGATGTGGAAGCAGAAATGCAGCGTAAATCCAGCGAGTTTGTTGATCAAGGCTCGCAGATTTACCACAAGGTATAAGTCATGCATATCGGGATTGCTGGCGGCGGATTGCTGGGCCGGTTATTGGCGTGGCAATTATTGATAGCTGGTCACCAGGTCACGGTGGTCGATCGCGATACGCCGGAAAACAGTGCCGGTGCTTGCCGTGTAGCGGCAGCGATGCTGGCGCCGTGGAGTGAAGTGCTGAAAGCCGAAACGGTGGTGTTTGAGCAGGGCTTGAACGGGATCGCGCAGTGGCAACAGTGGCTGGCACAGCTGCAGCAGGAAACGGGTGAACAGGTTTTCTGCAGTGATGCGGGCAGTGTGCTGGTGGCGCATCGGCAGGATCGCGCCGAGCTGCCCCGCTTGCGGCGGGATTGGCAGCACTGCCTGGGCGATCGTGCTGCTGCTGTCCAGGTCCTTGATGGCGCTGCACTGGCTGCATTGGAGCCGGAATTGGCGCGACAGTTTTCCGATGCCCTGTACCTTCCTGATGAAGCCTGTCTCGATAATGTGCATTTGTTGGCGGTATTGGCGACAGCGCTGGAAAAACGTGGTGGCCGCTGGTACGTCGGCAATATCGAGCAGGCTGGGCCGCAATGCATGCAGGTGTCTGGCGAACGCCATGTGTTCGATCACGTGCTGGATGTGCGTGGGTTTGGTGCGCATGAAGCCATTGCGGATTTACGTGGTGTTCGCGGCGAGGTGTTATGGGTGCATGCACCGGAAGTGCAGCTCCGCCGGCCAGTGCGGTTGGTGCATCCGCGTTACCAGCTGTATATCGCACCGCGACCGGATCATCGTTATGTGATTGGTGCGACCGAAATTGAAAGTGAGCAGGAAACCCCGGTGACGGTGCGATCGTCGCTGGAATTGCTATCGGCCTTGTACGCTGTGCATCGTGGGTTTGCAGAAGCCACGATCGAGCATGCATTCGCGCGTTGCCGGCCGGCGTATCCGGATAACCTGCCGCGCATCGATGCGTATCCCGGCTATTGGCAGGTCAATGGTTTGTACCGGCATGGTTATTTATTGGCGCCTTCCCTCGTGTCGCAAGTCATGCGGCTTTTACAGAACAAGGAAGAAGGGCCGTGGCCTGTCCGCCAGCATCTTGCGGAGAGTGTGGCATGAGTGCGGATGCTGCCGTGAATGGTGTGGTGTTGGTCAATGGTGAGCGGCGTGATTGTGCGCTGCCGATACCGGTTGCCATGGCGCTGTTGCAGTGGGGTTTCGAAACCGCGCAAGTGGCTGTTGCCGTGAATGGCGAATTTGTCCCGCGCTCCGCTTATGCCGACAGGATGCTGCATGCCGGCGATGCGGTGGACGTGTTGTCAGCAGTACAAGGAGGCTGACGTGATGGCAGTGAATGACCGTTGGTCTCCCTATGGTGTGGCATTGCAGAGCCGCTTGATGATTGGTACAGCGCTGTATCCGTCACCCGACATCATGCAGCAAGCGATCCGTGCTTCCGGGGCCGAAGTGGTAACGGTGTCATTGCGACGCCAGTCGCCAGCCTTGAAAGGCGGCGACAGCATCTGGCAGGCGATTCGTGACCTGGGTTTGCGATTATTGCCAAACACGGCGGGTTGCCATTCGGCGAAAGAAGCCATCACTTTGGCGCAAATGGCACAGGAACTGTTTGGCACCGATTGGATCAAGCTGGAAGTGATCGGTGATGATTACAACCTGCAGCCTGACCCGTTCGGCTTGCTGGAAGCGGCTGATGCTTTGGTCAAGCTGGGGTTCAAGGTGTTCCCGTATTGCACTGATGACCTGGTGCTATGCCAGCGTTTGCTGGATGTGGGCTGTGAGGTGTTGATGCCGTGGGGTGCGCCGATCGGGACCGGGCAAGGGTTGCTGAATCCGTATGCCCTGCGCACCTTGCGTGAGCGCTTGCCGGATGTGCCATTGATCGTGGATGCCGGTATTGGCACGCCGGCACATGCCGTCGCTGCGATGGAATTGGGATTTGATGGGGTGTTGCTGAATACCGCGGTGGCACAGGCAGCGGATCCGGTGTTGATGGCCGCAGCCTTTGGTGAGGCGGTTGCCGCCGGGCGCAAGGGTTACTGTGCGGGTGTGATGGCAGCACGACAAACCGCACAACCAAGTACGCCGACATTGGGCATGCCGTTCTGGCACCAGGACAGCAGTTCATGAAGCAGCCGGTAGTCTGGTCAATCGCTGGCAGTGATACTTCTGCCGGTGCTGGCTTGCAAGCCGATATCAAGACTATTGAAGCGATGGGTGCGCGTGCGTGCACCATGACCACTGCATTGACGGCGCAATCGCTGCGCCAGGTCAAGGCGGTGGAAGCGGTGTCAGTGACGATGCTGGAGTCGCAATGGCAGGCGCTGTCCGCGCATCCGCCAGCAGCCATCAAGATCGGCATGTTGCGGGGTGTTGAACAGATACGTTGGTTGGCCGACAAGCTCCCGCAATATCCCCGTGTGCCGGTGGTATGCGATCCGGTCTTGTTGGCCAGTGATGGTACGGCACTGCAGGACAGTGCCGTGCGCAAGGAATTGATTGCCCGCTTGTTGCCCCGTGTCACGGTATTGACGCCGAATGTTCCTGAAGCGCAATGGCTATGTGGTAGCCAATCCAGTGTTGTCGACATGGTCGCGGCTATTCACGACATGGGGGTGCCCCATGTGCTGCTGAAGGGCGGGCACGAACCAGGTGCGATGGTGAAGGACTACTTGTCCTCGCCGGACGATGGATTCTGGATGGCGCATACGCGCTTACCGGGATGGATACATGGCAGTGGCTGCGTCCTGTCATCAGCTCTGGCGGCGGCCTTGGCACGCGGGTATGCGATTGATGATGCTGCGGTATTGGCCCGGCGTTACCTGCAACAAGGCTGGCGTTTGGCTGCTGCAGCTGGCGAGGCACAGGGTGATTTCTGCCATGCCGGTTGGCCGCTGGATGCACAGGACCTGCCGATGATCAGTGTGAACGGGCAGGCGCAGGCGTACACCTTTCCTGC
>SBFY01000051.1 GCA_006227085.1 Gammaproteobacteria bacterium | reverse complement strand
GATGCGGCGGATGGCTGCCGCAAGTGGGTGGTGCGTGTTTCCGGTGGCAGCTGTGTAGAAACGGTGTATATCCCGGAAAAAAACCGCGGTACCTTGTGTATCTCTTCGCAGGTGGGTTGCACGCTCGATTGCAGTTTTTGCTCAACGGGCAAGCAGGGATTCCAGCGTGACCTGACGGCTGCAGAAATCATTGGCCAGGTTTGGTTGGCATCACAGTCCCTGGGCAGTTTCCAGGAAGGCGCGGTGCGTTCGATTACCAATGTGGTGTTGATGGGCATGGGTGAGCCCTTGCTGAACTTCGATAACGTGGTCGCTGCCATGGATATCCTGCTGGATGATTTTGGCTACGGGCTTTCCAAGCGACGCGTCACCTTGAGCACGGCCGGCGTAGTGCCGATGCTCAGGCGTTTGGGAGAAGTGTCCCAGGTGTCATTGGCACTATCACTGCATGCGCCGGATGATGCGCTGCGTAATGAACTGGTGCCGTTGAACCGGAAGTATCCCATTGCCGAAGTATTGCAAGCCTGTCGCGATTATTGGGATGCGCAGGAAGATACCCATCGTGTGACCACGGTCGAGTACACCCTGATCGATGGTGTGAATGACAGTGTTGCACAGGCGCGCGCGTTGGCGGTGTTGCTCAAGGATTTTCCCTGCAAGATCAACTTGATCCCGTTCAATCCGTTTCCGGGCTCGGCTTACCGGCGTTCACCGGCAGCGAGCATTGCCCGTTTCCAGGAAGTGCTGACACAGGCGGGTTATACCGTCACCATCCGCAAGACGCGTGGTGATGATGTGGATGCGGCCTGTGGCCAGCTGGTTGGCCAGGTTGAAGACAAAACCCGCCGCAGTGCGCGTCACCAGCAATTGATCCTGTCCAGCGCAGGGCCAGAACCGATGGTTAACAAGGGAGTGCAGTCACAATGATCAGCGATATGCGTAAATACCTGGCCGCTTGTGCCTTGATCGTTTTGGCAGGGTGCATGACAACCACAACCATTGATGGCAAGGAAGTGGTCAAGGAAAAGCCCAAGGAAGAGCAGATCAAGTTGTTGGTCGATGCCGGCACGCTGTATCTCAACCAGGATAATCCGCAGCGCGTGAAGGATCTCATGCGGCGCGCCCTGGAAATTGATCCCAAATCAGCTGAGGCGCATCACCTGTTGGCGCTTTCTTTCTGGAAAACCATGGAAATGGAGCTCGCCGAGGATCACTTCCGGAAGGCGGTTTCGTATAAGCAGGGGTTTTCACAAGCCAACCTGAATTATGCGGTTTTCCTGTACCAGCAAGGTCGCGCTAAAGAAGCCGAGAAGTACGTGAATGCCACGTTGGAAGATACCTTGTATGAACAGCGCGCCTTGGCGTACAGGACACATGGTTTGATCCAGCAGCAGCTGGGCGAGCATGCAAAAGCGGTGACTTCATTCCGTCGTTCGCTTGCGTTGGAGCGATCCAATCCGGCTGCCATGTTCGGCTTGGCGGTTTCTTACTATGAAACAGGCGAGTATGCACAGGCCAATCGCTATTACCTGCAGGCCCGTGAAAACAGCAAGCCGAGTCCGGATAGCTTGCTATTGGGTATCCGTATTGCAGATAAAGTGGGAGATACCGATGCCAAGGGCAGTTACGAACTGGCATTGAAAAACCTGTTCCCGGATTCCCCGGAAAGCAAACAGTATTTTCGCCAATCTGAGTAACGTGCCATGAAGTTCCATTCGCCCATCAAGCGTCGTCGCTCCCGGCAGATTCGTGTCGGGAATGTGCTTGTCGGTGGTGATGCACCGATCAGCGTACAAAGCATGACCAACACGGAAACCTGCGATGTGGCGGCGACCGTGGCACAGATCCACCGGTTGGAGGCAGCCGGCGCAGACATTGTGCGTGTCTCTGTGCCGAGCATGGAGGCGGCTGATGCGTTTGGTGAAATCCGCAAGCAAGTGCACGTGCCGTTAGTGGCTGATATCCATTTTGATTACAAGATTGCCCTGGCTGTTGCTGAAAAGGGTGTGGATTGTTTGCGCATCAATCCCGGGAATATTGGTCGTGAAGAGCGTATCCGCGAAGTGGTGGAAGCAGCTCGGCACAAAGGGATCCCGATCCGTATTGGTGTGAATGCAGGCTCACTGGAAAAAGACCTGCAGAAAAAATATGGCGAACCCACACCGGATGCCTTGGTTGAATCCGCCATGCGCCATATTGATATCCTCGATCGCCTGAATTTCCCGGATTTCAAATTGAGTGTTAAAGCCTCCGATGTGTTCATGGCAGTGGCGGCCTATCGCAAGATCGCCAGCCAGATTGAGCAGCCATTGCATTTGGGGATTACCGAGGCGGGCGGTTTGCGCTCCGGTACGGTCAAATCTGCTGTGGGCCTGGGCATGCTGTTGATGGACGGTATTGGCGATACCATCCGCGTGTCGTTGGCGGCAGATCCTGTCGAAGAAGTTAAAGTCGGCTACGACATCCTCAAGAGCCTGCATTTACGGACCCGTGGTATCAATTTTATTGCGTGCCCCAGTTGTTCCCGCCAGAACTTTGATGTCATCAAGACTGTCAATGAACTGGAATCGCGTCTGGAAGATGTGTCAGAGCCTCTGGATGTCGCCATCATTGGTTGTGTGGTGAATGGCCCGGGTGAAGCCAAGGAAGCGGATATCGGCTTGACCGGCGGGACGCCAGCGAACCTGGTGTATGTGCATGGCAAGCCGGATCACAAGCTCGACAATAACCAGTTGGTCGATTCGCTGGAAAAGCTGGTTCGCGACAAACTGGAAGAGCGTCGGAAAACCGTTATTGCCAGCGAGCACGGATAAGGGAGCGTGTTGTGACAGGAGTTCGCGCCATCAAGGGCATGCACGATATTTTGCCCGACCAGACGCCCACCTGGCGTTACCTGGAACGCACCGTGGCGGACCTGTTAACGGCTTATGGTTACCGTGAAATCCGTTTTCCGGTATTGGAATTCACCGAGCTTTTCAAGCGTTCGATCGGTGAGGTGACGGATATCGTCGAAAAGGAAATGTATACCTTTGAGGATCGCCATGGCGTCAGCGTGACCCTGCGTCCGGAAGGGACGGCATGCTGTGTGCGTGCCGCTGAAGAACATGGCTTGTTATTCAACCAGGTGCAGCGGCTTTGGTACATGGGGCCAATGTTTCGCTATGAGAATCCCCAGAAGGGTCGCCAACGGCAGTTCCACCAGATCGGTGTGGAAGCGTTTGGCATGGAAGGTCCTGATGTGGATGCGGAGCTGATCGCCTTGACGGCTCGCTTGTGGCAGCAGCTTGGCATTGCTGGTGCCTTGCGCCTGGAATTGAACACGATCGGCACACCGGAGAGCCGCGCAGCCTACCGCAAGGCATTGCTGGCTTACCTGGAGCCGCACAAGGACAAGCTGGATGCGGATAGCCAGCGACGCCTGTCAACGAACCCTTTGCGTATCCTCGATAGCAAGGATGCGGCTACGCAAGCACTATTGGCCAATGCACCGAGCATGCGGGATTACCGGGATGCGGAATCGGACGCGCATTTCCAGGGTTTGTGTGCCTTGCTCGATAGCATCGGTGTTGCCTATGTCGTCAACGATAAACTGGTGCGCGGCCTCGATTATTATTCGCGTACCGTGTTTGAGTGGGTGACGGATGAATTAGGCGCCCAGGGTACAGTGTGTGCCGGTGGTCGCTACGATGGACTGGTGGAACAACTGGGTGGGCGAGCAACGCCAGCTGTTGGTTTTGCCATGGGCATGGAGCGCTTGTGCCTCTTGCTGGAAACGCGCCAGCCACAGGCTGGGTCGGAACCGATGCCGGCTATTTATTGTGTGGCGGCTGGTGAAGCGGCGCAAAAAGCCGGTTTTGCCCTGGTCGAGCAGTTGCGTAACCTGATGCCCGGTGTGGGTGTGCAACTGAATTGCGGTGGTGGCAGTTTCAAGAGCCAGCTCAAACGTGCCGATCGCAGTGGTGCACGCATTGCCCTGATCCTCGGTGAGGATGAGGTGGCGCAGGGCGTGGTTAATATCAAATGGTTGCGGGATGTGGATGCGGGCCGACAGGCAGGGCAGCAAACGCTGCCGATGACGGATGTGCAGGCATGGCTGTCGTCGCAACTGGCAGACCTGTAAAATGATCGTTTACTGTGTATTGGACAGGAGGGCTGTGTGAGCTCCCATCTTTCAGAAGAAGAACAGATTGAATCACTGCGTAAGTGGTGGCAAGAGAATGGCCGTGCGCTGATTATCGGTGTGGTCGTTGCCGTGGTGCTGGTGCTGGGCTGGGATGCCTGGAAGCAACAGAAGGCTCGTATGCAGGCTGAGGCTTCAGTGACATACCAGAACTTGCTCGACACCATCGGCACTCCGGGTACGGCACTGGATGATGTGGCCTTTACTACCGCCAAGCATTTGACCGAGCGTTTGCAAGCTGATGCGTCCAGTACCGCATATGCAACCTATGCCGCGCTGCTGATGGCGCGTGTGCATGTCGACCGCGATGACCTGGCAGCCGCAGAATTGGCTTTGCAATGGGCTGTCGCTAATGCGGCGGACAAGACCCTGGAAGACCTGGCCAAGCTGCGCATGGCGCAAGTGCAGTTTGCCTTGGGCCAAGCCGATGAAGCCTTGGCCGCCTTGCAGGCTTTTCCTGCTGACAGCTACCTGACGGCTTTGGTGTTGCAACTCAAGGGTGACATTTTGGTGTCGCGTGGTGATCGTGCGGCAGCACTGGAAGCCTATCAGGCAGCACTGGATTGGTTGTCGGCTAATGACAAGAATACAGTTCGCCTGTTGGAAGTGAAACGTGATGCCTTGCGTGTTGCTGATCCGGCAAACACAGTGCCGGCTGCGCAACCAGCAGGAAAGTCCTGATGAATCCGGTAGTTGTGATCATGCGTTGTGTGGCGCTGCTGTTGCTGGCGGCCATGATGTCTGCCTGTGCCAGCAAAAAAGCCAATGAACCTGCCGAGCTGGTTGATTTTGACGAGACCGTCAAGATCAAGAAGCTCTGGTCGACCGGCGTGGGCGATGGCCAAGGCGATGTGCGTGCCATGTTATTGCCTGCAATCCATGACGGGGTGGTCTATATCGCTTCGGTGGATGGTGAGGTGGAAGCGCGTGAGTTGTTGAGTGGTGATCGGCGCTGGATCATCGAGATTGATGCGAGCCTGGCTTCAGGTGTGGCTGTTGCCAATGGGCGCGTTTTCATTGGTACTGAGGCCGGTGAGCTGGTGGCTCTGGATGCCGGGGATGGCGCGTATTTATGGGCGGTGGAGTTGGGCAGTTCTGTCGATGCGCCGCCAGCAACCAGTGCAACGGCTGTGTTTGTGCAAACCGTCGATGGCAAGGTCATCGCATTGGATGCCGGGACCGGTCAGCGTCTGTGGGCCTATGATGGCCAACAACCGATCCTGACGCAGCGGGGTTCGGCAACGCCGGCAGTCAATGGTGATGCAGTATTTGCCGGTCTGGATAATGGCAAGCTGGTGGCATTGGATGCACAGACAGGACAAATACGCTGGGAAGGGCGTGTGGCGGTTCCCCAGGGGCGTAGCGAAATTGACCGCATGGTTGATGTGGATGGTCAGCCCCTGGTATCGGGCAGCCGGGTGTATGCGGTCAGCTTGCAAGGTAACCTGGTCGCTTTCAATGCGGCAGCGGGCCGGCCTGAATGGCGTTTCCCTGCGTCCAGTTCAGTGGCGCTGTCGGAAGGTTTTGGCAATATTTACCTGGTGGAAGCCAACGGTACCGTCAAGGCGCTGGATCCAGAGCGGGTCTTGCAGCGCTGGGAGCAAGGTGCACTGTCCTGGCGTGGCCTGACTGCTGCCGTACCATTGAGCAGCTATTTGCTGGTGGGCGATCGCGAAGGGTATGTCCATGTGCTGTCGCAAGTGGATGGCAGTTTTGCGGCACGTTTCAAACTCGATGGTGATGGTGTGGCTGTGCCAGCGGTGACAGCCGATGATGTGGCTGTGATGTATGGCAATAGCGGCAAATTGATGGTCTTCCGTTTGCTGTCCCGGGATTGAGCCCGGATCAAGGTGGTTTGTCATGATTCCTGTGTTGGCCTTGGTAGGCCGTCCCAACGTTGGCAAGTCCACGCTCTTTAACCGCCTGACTGGCAGTCGTGATGCCATCGTCGCTGATTTCCCCGGGCTGACGCGGGATCGCCAATACGGTGAAGCGACGATAGAAGGACATCGTTGCCTGCTGATTGATACCGGTGGATTGTCCGAAGCCGATCACGGTGTGGATGCCCTGATGGCCCAGCAAAGCTGGCAAGCCGTGCAGGAAGCCAGTGCCGTGTTATTCATGGTGGATGCCCGCGCCGGATTAACGCCCACCGATGAGTGGATTGCCAAACGCTTGCGTTCTTTGGGTAAGCCGTTTTACCTCGTGGTCAACAAGGTCGATGGCGTCAATGTCGATACGATGATTGCTGAGTTTTACCGGTTGGGTGTGGAGGCGATTTATCCCATCACGGCGACTCACGGGCGTGGTATCCAGGACTTGATGGAAGCCGTCCTGGGTGGCGTGGCGCCGGACGAAGAGGTTTTGGCGGCCAGCGATGCAGGCATCAAAGTGACAGTCGTCGGGCGTCCGAATGTGGGCAAGTCGACACTGGTGAATCGCATGCTCGGTGAAGAACGTGTCGTCGCCAGCGATTTGCCGGGCACTACGCGCGACAGCATTTATGTGCCGTATGAGCGGAATGGCAAGCAATACACCTTGATTGATACCGCTGGTGTGCGCCGGCGTGGACGGGTGACGGATGCGGTTGAAAAGTTTTCCATTGTGAAAACCCTGCAAGCGATTGACGATGCCCATGTGGTGGTGTTGTTGATTGATGCCAGCGAAGGCCTGGTCGATCAGGACATGCACTTGATGGGGCAGGTGCTCGACAGTGG
>SBFY01000111.1 GCA_006227085.1 Gammaproteobacteria bacterium | reverse complement strand
CCGATCGCAAGCAGACTGCGCTTGGCGAAGGGTATTTCATTACCGAACTGTGGACCTTCTTCAACCAGCATGACGAGAAAGTGGCGGAAATGCGTTTCCGCTTGCTCAAGTTCAAGGCGCCATCCGCTTCCTGAGGAATCATCATGGCAAATGCATGGCCGAAACCCGGCATCAATAAAGACACCGAGTTCTTCTGGGAAGGGCTCAAGCATGGCCAGCTGCTGATCCAGCGTTGCAAGGCCTGCAAGACCTTGCGTCATCCGCCGGGGCCGGTCTGCCAGCACTGCCATTCGTTTGAATGGGACACCGTGGCATCAAGCGGCAAAGGCACCATCCACAGTTTTGTGAAAATGCATCATCCGGATATCCCGGTGTTTGATAAACCGAACCCGATTGGGTTGATTGACCTGGAAGAAGGCACACGCATTGTCGGTCGCCTCGTTAATTTCGGCGATCGGGAAGTCACCATCGGCACGGCCGTGGAAGTGGTGATCGAGGAAGTCGAACCCGGTTTGCGGTTGGCGTTTTTCCAGCCGGCAGGCAAGGGGGCGTGAGCATGCTGTCGTTTGATGCCGTGAACATTGGCGATGCCTTGCCGGAGCTGCCGATTGATGTGTCGGCCAAGTTGATCGTCGGCGGTGCCATTGCCAGCCGCGATTACCAGGATGTGCACCATGACAAAGCCCGTGCGATTGAGCTGGGGTCGAAAGACATTTTCATGAACATCCTCACCACCAATGGCCTGGTAGGGCGTTACATCACCGACTGGACAGGCCCCGGCGGTGAATTGAAACGCGTGAACATCCGTTTGGGGGTGCCGAACTATGTCGGTGACCACATGACCTTGAACGGTGAAGTGAAAGACAAGCGCATCGAAGGCGATGAGCGCTTGATTGAAGTGGCCGTGACCGGCAAGAACAGCCTGGGCAATCATGTGACCGGAACGGTGCTGGTGGCACTGTATGAAGGGGAAGCGGTATGAGCGAGCGTTCATTCAGTGGCAAGGCGGCCATCGTCGGCATCGGTGCCACCGAGTTTTCCAAGAATTCCGGCCGCAGCGAAATGCAGTTGGCGGTGGAGTGTGTGCTATCGGCCTTGGCCGATGCCGGTATTGACCCTTCCGAAGTCGATGGCATCAGTACCTACACGATGGATAACAACCCGGAGATCGAGGTTTTCCGGTTGATTGGCGGCAAAGAGCTGAAACTGTTCTCGCGCATTCACTATGGCGGCGGTGCGGCCTGTGGCCCGATCCAGCAAGCGGCGATGGCGGTGGCGACCGGTGTGTGCGAGGTCGTGGTGGTGTATCGCGCCATGAACGAGCGCTCGCAATACCGTTTCGGTACCGGCATGCAGGACACGGTACCTGACCCGCGCTTTGAAACCGTGAATTACGGCTGGTATATCCCACACGGCTTGGTGACACCCGCTTCGTGGGTGGCCATGTGCGCGCAACGCTATTTGCATCAGTACGGTGCCACCACGGAAGACTTCGGTCGTGTATCCGTGCATGGTCGTGCGATGGCAGCCAATAATCCCAATGCCTGGTTCTACCAGAAACCGATTACGCTGGAAGACCACCAGAACAGCCGCTGGATTTGCGAACCGCTGCGGCTGCTCGACTGCTGCCAGGAATCCGACGGGGCAGTGGCCTGCGTGATCACCACCACTGAACGCGCCCGTGACCTCAAACAGAAGCCGGCCATCATCAGAGGGGCCGCCCAAGGTGCGATGGACGATCCGCAAATGATGACCACGTTCTATCGGCCCGACATCACGCATTTGAGCGAATGCGGATTGGTAGCACGGCAGTTGTACCAGCAATCGGGTTTAACGCCGGATGATATCCAGACCGCGGTGATTTACGATCACTTCACACCGTTCGTGCTGACACAACTGGAAGAATACGGTTTCTGCAAACGCGGTGAGGCGAAAGATTTCCTGCGTGATGGCCAGCACACCATGAGCGGTCGGCTGCCGATCAATACGCATGGTGGCCAATTGGGCGAAGCGTATATCCATGGCATGAACGGCATTGCCGAAGGCGTGCGCCAGATTCGCGGTCACAGCGTCAACCAGGTGGCGAATGTCGAGCATGTGCTGGTGACTGCCGGCACCGGTGTACCGACCAGCGGTATCATTCTCGGCGTGGATTAACAGGGAGCGTTGCCATGCACGTGCTGGTGATGGGGGGAACCCAATTTAACGGTTTGGCACTGGTCCATGAACTGGTCTACCAGGGCCATCGTGTCACCATTGTGAATCGTGGCCAATCCAAAGGCGTGGTGCCAAACAGTGTGGAGCGCCTGTACGCTGACCGCACGAAACCGGAACAGATGCGTGATGTGCTGAAAGGCCGTTCCTTCGATGCCATCGTTGATTTGAGTGCTTACCAGCTGCCGGACGTGCAATTGATGCACGAATTGTTTGCTGGCCGTACCGGGCATTACGTTTTTGCCAGCAGCACACTGATTTACGCGCAAACCGGTCTGTTGCCGATTACCGAACAGCATCCGGTGGAAACCGGCCCGCGGCAAGCCGATTACGCCTTGGGCAAGCTGGCCTGTGAAGCCTTCCTGATGCAAAAGCATCGCGAAGAAGGCTTTCCTGCCTCAGTCGGTGTGTTGTCGATGGTATTCGGCCCGAACAACATCATTGCCGACCGTGAACAGCGCATGTTCCTGCGTATGGTGCAGAATCGTCCGGTGCTGATTCCGGGTGATGGCACGACGTTAGGCCAGATCGGCCATGTGGAAGACTGCGCACGCGCCTTCGTGGCGATGCTGGGCAAACCCATCACGTTTGGCAAACGCTATAACATCGTCAGCGATGACTATTACAGTGATGAAGGCTATGTCGATACCTTTGCGCAGGTCACCGGTGTGACACCGCAGAAAATCTTTATCCCGCACACGCTGATGGATGATTTATGGAGTGGCAAGGTCGAGCTCAACATCGGCGATATCAATGCCGCGATTGATACCCGTTCCAGCCCGGCCGATAAACGCCTGATGGCCTTGTTCAATTTGACCAAGCTGATCCAGCGTAGCGGCTTCAATATCCACCACTGGAACCGCAATGTGATTTACAGTGTCGAGCGCCTGAAAGAAGATACCGGCTGGCGCCCGCGTTACACCTTTTCCGGTGCTGTGGAACAGACCTGGGAGTGGTTTTGCCAGCAAGGCCTGGATAAGACCCTGCAATGCGATTTTGCCTTTGAAGATGAACTGATCCGGATGATCCAATCATGAGCGACGACAACGTATTCAACCCGTTCGATTACGAAGAACTGATGGAGCCGCAATCGGCGCAATGGGCGGCACGGCGGCGGGCGGGGCAGGTGATGCGTCGCCTGAACGAAGCCCTGGTCACCACCGATGCGGATGCCGACACCGTCAGCGCACTGGTACAACAACTCGAAGCCGTCGAAGCGGTACTGGCCGGGCAACCGCGCCTGCTGGGGCGTGACACCATGATGGAAGCCGGCCGTGGTAGCCGTTCCGTGATTGCCTATGAACTGGGCGCACTCTGCGGGCAAGGCAATCCGGTGGCACCACCGTTGCGCCTGTGGATGGACAATGACACGGCCTATGCCGAGGTGACGATGGGCTGGCAATACGAAGGCCCACCCGGTGCCGTACACGGCGGTTATGTCGCAGCCTTGTTCGATGACTTCCTCGGCATGGCGCAGAAGATCACTGGCCAGCCCGGCGTCACCGGCACGCTGTCGATTCGTTACAAGTTACCGACCCCGGTTGACAAACCCCTGAAACTGGTGGGCAAGGTCAAGTCGGTGGAAGGTCGCAAGAACACCCTGGTCGGTGAGATGTGGGCAGATGACAAATTGACGGCCACCGCCGAAGGCCTGTTCATCCACATCAACATGGCCGACTACCTGGACCCGCGCAAGCAATAGGCTGGTATAATCCGCGCCGTTTCTGTTACCCGCAAACCCGATATAAAGGAGCAACCACATGGGCATGAATTTCAAGGACCAGGAAGCGCTGAACACACTGGTCAGTGACGAATTCTTCCCCTGGAGCAACAAGGAAAAAGTCACCCAGGACATGATCAACACCTTTGCCGACCTGACCGGCGACCATATGTGGATGCATGTGGATGTCGAGCGTTGTGCCAAGGAAAGCCCGTTCGGCAAACCCATCGCCCACGGTTTCCTGCTGCTGTCACTGCTGGCCAAATTCAACACCTTGCCGGGCGTGATCCAGAAGATCGAAGGCTACAGCCACATGATGAACTACGGCTCCGACAAACTGCGCTTCCCGGGTGCGGTACCGGTGGACTCCGAGCTGCATGCGCGCAGCCGCATCAAGGGCGTGGAAGTCGCCCCGAACAAGACCAAGGTCACGGTGGAAACCCACCTGCACATCGTGGGCCAGGATGAGCGCCCGGTACTGATCTACGAAATGGCTTTCGTGTTCATGTAAGGCGTGGATGGACCTGAGAGGGCGGCCAGATGGCCGCCTTTTTCATGGCTGTGCGACAGGGGTTTATGACTGTCTTTTTCGGTCACTCATGGCGGGTTTTCCGCTAAAAAGCCCGGCTTTTGACCGTTAATGCCTATGGTGTGGCCTAGGCAGATCAGGAGCCGGGTGGTACTATATCGGCCCGTTACTTTTATCGTTATCAGGGCGTTACAGCCCGGATCATCCCCGAAACCCTTACCCAAGCGGTTCACGCTGCGACCGGGTTGGACACTTAAGGAGCTGTCATGACTGAAGCCGTCATTGTTGATGCGATTCGTACCCCCATTGCCCGTGGCAAAGCCATCGTTGGTGAACTGAATGGCCTGCACCCGGCCGAGTTGCTGGGCAAGGTGTATGCCGGGCTGGTGGAGCGCAACAAACTGGCCTTTGAAGACGTGGACCAGGTGTATGCCGGCTGCGTGACGCAGGCGGGTGAGCAATCCAACAATATCGCCCGTAACGCCTGGCTGGCGATGGGCAAGAATTACACCACCGGTGCCACCTCAACGGATACCCAGTGTGGTTCCGCGATGGCTGCGATTGGTGCGGTGGATGCGCTGATCCGTTCCGGTCGCATCAGCATCGGTATCGGTGGCGGCATTGAATCCATGAGCCGCGTCGGCCTGGGCCAGAACGCCTACAACGGCCCCGGGTTCTTCCAGCCGGCTAACTGGCCGTGGGATAGCACCCTGAACCAGTTCGAAGCGGCTGAGCGCATTGCCAAGAATCGTGGCATTACCCGTGATGACGTCAATGAACTGGCGGTGGCCTCACAGGCACGCGCTGCCCAGGCATGGGCAGAAGGGCGTTTCAACAATGAAGTGATTCATGTTGAGGCACCGGTCATTGGTGAAGATGGCAAGCCCACGGGCCAAATGCGCACCGTGACTCGTGACCAGGGCCTGCGCCCGACCACGAAAGAAGGTCTCGAAGGCCTGAAGCCGGTGACCGAAGGCGGTATCCACACAGCGGGTACCTCCTCACAGATTTCTGACGGCGCTGCCGGTGTGTTGCTGATGAGTGCTGATGAAGCGAAAAAGCGTGGCCTGAAGCCGCGTGCACGCATCGTGACCTCTGTCGTGACCGGTACTGATCCGTATTACCTGCTGGATGGCCCGGTGGATGCCACCAAGCTGATGTTCAAGCTGACCGGCATGCAGATGAGCGACATCGACCTGTTTGAAGTGAACGAAGCCTTTGCCGCCGTGGTGCTGTCATGGGCACGCGTTTACAACGCCGACATGTCAAAAGTGAATGTGAACGGTGGTGCCATGGCGATTGGTCACCCGGTGGGTTCAACCGGTGCCCGTATGCTGGCCACCGCATTGAATGAACTGGAGCGCCAGGACAAGAGCACGGCATTGCTGACGATGTGCTGTGGTGCTTCGATCGGTACCGGCATCATTATCGAGCGTATTTAACCCTAACCGCCCACACTCGCCTGTACGGCGTTGATGTTGTATTAACAGTTTGGGAAACATGAGGAGATAGTTCATGGGAGATCTTTC
This sequence comes from Gammaproteobacteria bacterium, assembly GCA_006227085.1. Taxonomy (GTDB): domain Bacteria; phylum Pseudomonadota; class Gammaproteobacteria; order Pseudomonadales; family M0112; genus M0112. The sequence continues at coordinate 11,429 of SBFY01000111.1, read as the reverse complement.
CGGGAAAGTTGCCATCGTCACCGGCGCAGGCCGTGGCCTGGGTCGTGAAGAAGCCATCCAGCTGGCGCGTCAGGGTGCCCGCGTGGTGATCAATGACATCGGTATTCCAGCGGCCAAGGAAGCCGCAGAAGAAGCCGTTGCCGAGATCAAGGGCTTTGGTGGTGAAGCCATCGCTGTCTACGGTGACTGTGCTGACACCAATGATGCGCAGAACCTGTTCAAGACCACGCTGGAGAAATTCGGTGACCTGAACATCATGGTCAACAATGCCGGTTTCTGCCGTGACAAGACCATCTTCACCATGAGCGATGAGGAATTTGATTCCGTGGTGCGTGTTCACCTGCGCGGCCACTTCGTCAATATGCGCAATGCCACTGCCTACTGGCGTGAGAAAGCCAAGGCAGGTGGACCGGTGTACGGTCGCCTGATCAGCACCTCATCTGAAGCGATGCTGTTCGGTTCTGCTGGCCAGCCTAACTATGCTGCCGCCAAAGCCGGCATCACCGCGATGACCATGGGTGCCGCCCAGCTGATGATCAAGTACGGCATCACCTGTAACGTGATCATGCCGCGTGCCCGCACCGACATGACCAACCAGGGTGCAACGGCTGCCATGTTTGCCAAGCCGGAAGAGGGTTTCGATGTGTTCAGCCCGGCTAACGTCGCACCGCTGGTGGGTTACCTGGCTTCCCCGGAAGCGGGTCATATCTCTGGCGAAGTGTTCATCGTATGGGGCCCGCGCGTGACCGTGGTTCAGCGCCCGACCATCGATACCCACTACGACAACCCGAAAGGTGGCAAGTGGGATGTGGCTGACCTGCACCAGTCCCTGTCCGGTTACTTCACCAAGGACCATACCCCGGTACTGGATGGCTTCTCGGTTCCGCCGCAGTAAGTGCATCGGACGAAAAGGGCAGCTTCGGCTGCCTTTTTCATTTCTGGCCCATGCTAAAGTAGCGCTATCACGAACAGGAGCTTCCCATGTCCTTGTCACTGCCCAATCACGCAGAAAACTACCCGTTTCATGCCACGGTGCCTGTACGCATCTATGACCTGATTGGTGGCCTGCATGTCGGTAACAGCACACTGGTGAGTTACCTCAACGAAGTGCAGATGCAATTCTTTACCGCGCTGGGATTCCCGCAATTGATGGTCGATGGCTTGATACCGATGAATCGCGGGCTGGAAATGTCTTTCCTGGCGGAGTGCCGTTACGGCGATGTGCTGGATGTCGGCGTGGCTCTGGAATCCCATGACGAGCGTTCCTACACGCTCATTTATCGCCTCGAGAATGTGCGCACAGGCAAGACAGCGTGCGAGGCACGCATGCACATGATTTTCTTTGATGTGAATGCCGGCAAGCGGGGCAGTGTGCCACAAGCATTCCTTGAGGCGTATCGATCACTGCACCGGCAATAGCCATCAGAACTTGCCTGAAAATTCCGCATTCACATCGGTATAGGGTATGGCAATCCCGAAGCCTTCGGAGCCAGCCTGCGAACCTGCCATTAACTTCTGGGTGTTCACGCCAATCAATTCACCATCATGATTGATCAGTGGGCCGCCACTATTGCCGGGCAAGACCTTGGCATCGGTATAGATACCCTGGGCGGTGATGCGGGTCACAATACCGGAAGTCACCGAATCCATCTGCCCCAAGGGGCTACCGATTGCATACACGGGCAAGCCTTGGCGAGGCAGGGAAGTGGCGGGTTTCAGGAAGGGGGTTGTCCCGTTTATCCTCAGCAAGGCCAGGTCGCGGTTTTCTGAAATGGCGACCAGCTCAGACAGCAAACGTGTGCCATCTTTCAGGATGACGGTGAATTGCTGTGCGATGGCAGCATTGGCCGTCTTGCGGTCATGGTTTGCCTTGCGCGATTGGTAGTCGTCACGCAGTTTTTGTGTTTCCCGCAGGAATTTCTCATAGGTCCTGAGATCATCTTCATAGCGTTTGCGGTATTGCTGGTAATCCGCTGAAGACGGGTTAAGGCGATCCAGGCTGCTTTTATAGGAATTGAGGCGTGACTTTTCCGATTTCAGGGCATCAAAGCGACGATCAATGACGGCAGCTTCTTTCTCGAATTGTTCACGCGCTTCCTTGTCTTTTTCTTCTGTCGGACGGATAACGTGCCGGTTGGTCACGATGTGGCCGTTCGCGGATACGAAAAACCCGGAGCCCACGCCGATCGGGGTTTCAATGGCCACAACATTGATGGTGGCGATTTCCAGCGGGGTTTTGGGATGGAAGGCATCCTGCAGTTTTTGCGCAACATTGACCGGGTCACCGGACAGGCCGCTGGACGCGCTGGTACGGGCGCTGCGCGACTCCAGCACTTCAACGCTTTCTTCGGACTTGGGTTTTTTGTCCGTGAACTGCCAGCGCCCGTTCTCATCCTTGTACTTGTAGATTTCTGCCTGCGCGACAGATGCCAGCATGACGCAGGCCAGTGCGCACCATCCCAATCCCGATACCCGCATAGCATCCCCCGGTACATTGCTGTGCTGTCATGATAAAGCATATCCAATCCATTGAAATGCCTCATGTCCCTGCTAAGCTGGCGGCTCCAGAAGGGAGTGATGCATGCATTACATTGACGTCGCCGAAGCGCGCCACCAGCAAGGCTTGCGACTGGTGCTGACCACCGGTGTGCCCGGCCCGTGGGGGGAATTGGCGAAGAATATCTTCCATGTCAAAGGACTGGCCTTCACGCCGGTTGCCCAGCAGGCTGGCCAGCCCAACGACGCCTTGCGTGAATGGACAGGCCAGACCAGTGCGCCTGTCGCCATCTGGAACGATGAACCACCGCGCTCGAGCTGGGAATCCATCGCCTGGCTGGCCGAGCGACTGCGACCCGAGCCCCGCCTCATTCCAGCAGACCCGGAAGGGGTCAGCCGGGTCATGGGGATCACCCGCGCCATCGCCGGTGAGTGCGGTTTTGGCTGGTATCGCCGCATCATGATCCTCAAACCATCACTGGCGCATGAAGCCACGCGGGCCACTAGCCAGGTATTGGCCGCCAAGTACGGTTACAGTGATGCAGAAGCCAGCAGGGCACCGCAAAAAGTGGCGGAACTGTTGCAATGGCTGGATGCTTTACTGGCCAGGCAAGAGGCCAACGGCAGCCCGTATTTCCATGGTGAGTGCTTGGGGCTGGCGGACCTGGCATGGGCTGCATTTGCCATCATGGCCAAGCCTTTGCCGCAGCAGGATTGCCCGATGCATCCGGCCTTCCGGGCTGCCTACGAACTGGCTGATCCCGCTATAATCCCGCTGGTAACCCCGAGACTCTTGCAGCATCGTGACCGTATCTACCGCGATCACCTCAAGCTGCCACTCGATTTCTGATGACCTGACCTGGCTTGACCTGCTATGGAGTTGCCATGAATATCGCCCAATCCGTTGCCGACCTGCGCACTTACTTCAACACCGGTGCTACCCGCAGTTATGAGTGGCGCATGAGCCAGCTCGATGCGGTTGTGCGGCTGGTCGAGGAAAACGAAGAAGCCTTGATGAAGGCCTTGATGGAAGATTCCGGCAAAGCGGATTTCACGGCTTACAGCGGTGATGTGATGTTTGTGCGTGGCGAGGCCCTGCACACCAAAAAGCACCTGAAGAAGTGGATGAAACCGCGCAAGGCCGGTTCACCGCTGATGCTGAAACCCGCCAAAAGTTATATCCAGCCCGAACCGTTGGGCGTGGTGTTGATCATAGGAGCCTGGAATTTCCCCTTGCACCTGACACTGGGCCCCTTGTGTGGAGCCATTGCTGCTGGCAATACCTGCATGATCAAACCTTCTGAAGTGTCACCGAAAGTCAGTGCGCTGGTGTGCGAATTGGTGCCCAAGTACCTGGATGCGCGCGCTGTGCATGTCGTGGAGGGCGGGGTAGAGGAAACCACGCAGATCCTGGCGCAACGATTCGACAAGATCCTGTATACCGGCAACAGCCATGTGGCCAAAATCATCATGCAGGCAGCAGCAAAACACCTGACACCGGTGACATTGGAGTTGGGCGGCAAAAATCCCTGCATCGTGCACGAGGACGCCAACCTGGATGTGGCGGCCAGCCGCATCATCGATGTGAAGTGTTCCAATGCCGGCCAAATTTGCGTGTCAGCTGATTACTTGCTGGTGCATGACAAGATCTATAACGATTTCCTGCCGAAGTTGAGTTCGCGCATCCGGGAGTTCTTTGGTGATGACCCGCAACAAAGCCCGGATTATTCCCGCATCATCAATGGTCGTCACTTGATGCGGCTGAAAGCATTACTGGATGAAGGCACGATTTATCACGGTGGCCGCATGGACGAGCGTGATAACTACCTGGAACCCACCATCCTTGTCGATGTGCCGGAAAATGCCAAAGTGATGCAGGAAGAAATCTTCGGGCCCATCTTGCCGGTATTCAAATACAGTGAACTTCACGAAGCCTTGGCGTTCATCAACCAGCGTGAAAAACCGCTGGCCTTGTATGTGTTCACTGAATCCGATGCCGTACACGCTGATGTTGAACAGGAAACCAGTTCGGGAGCCATGGTGCGTAACCATTTGATGGTGCATGCATCGAATCAGGCATTGCCGTTTGGTGGCGTCGGCAATTCAGGCATGGGGTGTTATCACGGACAATTCAGCTTCGACAACATGAGTCACCTGAAATCGGTGATGATCAAACCCACCTGGATGGATCCGCGTGGTGCTTACCCACCGTTTGATGACAAGGCGATGGCCATGCGTAAAAAGATCACGCGCTGGCTGATGTCCTGATCGTTACAGGTTAGTGACATCCACATACAAGGTCAGGTACTGGCCCGGGTGCAGGTGTTTGCTGGAATCCAGGCTGTTCCATTTCAGGATCTGCTGGATGCTGACACTGAAACGGGTAGCAATCTTGTACAAGGAATCGCCACTGCGTACCCGGTAGCCCACCTTGCGGGTGCTGGATGGGCCAACCTTGGCTTGCATGGGAATGGCGGCTGTTGTGACCGGTTGCTGTGACCACACGACCAGCTTTTCACCAATTTTAAGGACATCCTTGGTGGAGCGGTTATTCCAGCGCGCCAATTGCTCACTGCTGGTACCGTACTGCTTGGCAATGCTCCAATAACTGTCTCCGGATCGTACGGTATGCAGGGTCTTGTTCATGCCGGGTTTATCGCGGCTCATCAGGGCTGTTTGCCGGGCGCTGGTCGAAAGTGCGTAACTGGACGAAGCGTTATGTGCCGTCGGAACCAGAAGATATTGGCCCGCAGCAATAATCGAATGTTTGAGACCATTGCTGGCTTGTATCTGCTCGGTGGTGGTATTGAACTTGCGTGCAATCACACTGAGTGAGTCGCCCGGCTTCACCTGATAGCGCTCCCAACGAATGCGCTCTTTCGGGGGTGTATTGTCAATGCCAGCCCGGAAACGCTCAGCTGCTTCAACCGGCACATTCAAACGATGCGGGCCTTGCGGATCTGTCGCCCAGCGGTTGAAGCCGGGGTTGAGCAAATAAATTTCCTCAATCGGCACTTGCGCGAGTTCGGCGGCAAGATTCAGGTCCAATTGGCCACCGGTGTTTTCCATCACGGCGAAATACGGCTCGTTCAAGACCGGATGCAGGTTCTGCCGTGCCAGGTCAGGTTGGTCAACGATGGCTGCCAGTGCCAGCAATCGTGGCACATAGGCCGACGTTTCCTTGGGCAGGCCAATACGCCAGAACACATCATCCATATCCGCATGCGCGACTTTCTTGCGCGCCCGCATCACCGTGCCTTCACCGGAATTGTAAGAAGCGACAGCGAGCAGCCAGTCACCGCCCATGATCTGGTTGAGATACGTCAGGTAATTGAGTGCCGCATCCGTTGAAGCAATCACATCGCGGCGGCCGTCATACCACCAACTATCCTTGATGCCATAGTGCCGTGCCGTGCCCGGAATGAATTGCCATAAGCCGGCGGCTTGTTGGGGCGAATAGGCGAATGGGTCAAACGCACTTTCCACCATGGGCAACAGCGCCAACTCCATGGGCAAGCCACGGGTTTCGACGGTGTTGGTGATGTAATACACATACCGTTGTGAACGTTCAGTGACCCGGGAGAGGTAGTCCGGGTTGCGCAGCATGGCTTCCATCTCGGCTTTCACCTTGGGATGGTTATACCACTTGCGTAGCTGGAAGCCTTCACGCATGCGATCCCACACGGTCGGGTATGTTGCAACCACCGGTGTTTCGACGACCACTTCTTCAACCACATCGTCTTCCGCCGGTTTACGGAACAAACCGAACAGGCTGGGCGCTTGGTTTTTTACACTTTCTGGCGCGTCAGGGAGCGGATCCATGACGGCTGCTGTGGCAACAGGTTCCGCTGCCGGCGTTTGCACATGTTGCGGGCTGTTCGACTGGCAGGCAGTCACCAGCCACAACAGGGGTAGCAGTAGCAGGTACCTGAACGCGGGCAGTGGATTCATCAAAAGGTATCCTTCCAGGAGCGGATGGCAGCGAACACCTCCGCTGGCGCCGTGATGGCGTGCCTGGCATGGTGAGCGGCGGCAGCTTGCACAGCTGGCTCGGCCACCCGGAGGAAAGGGTTGGTCAAGATTTCCAAGCCTATGGTTGAGGGCAGGCTCATCATACCCTGTTCCCGTAGTGCTTGGGTATGCGCCAGACGCTGTTGGATATCCGGGTTACCCGGTTCCACCGCTGCTGCAAACCTGAGGTTAGCCAGGGTGTATTCGTGGGCGCAATAGACAGCCGTGTCGTGGGGCAGGCTGGCCATCCATTGCAGGGATTCATGCATCATGGCGGCGGTTCCCTCGAACAACCTGCCACAACCAGCGGCAAACAAGGTGTCGCCGGCAAACAGCACGGGATGGGTTTGCCATTGCCCTGCGGGAGCAAAGTAAGCGATATGATCGAGGGTATGACCCGGCACAGCACGGACCTGCAGGTCAGCTCCCAGCAGCCGGAGGGTATCGCCATCCCGGAGTGGGTGGGTGATGCCCTGGAATGGCGAGTTGGAGGGCCCATGCACACGAACCCCTGGCCTGGTTGCCAAGGCATCAATGGCCCCGGTGTGGTCAGGGTGGTGATGGGTGACCAGGATGTCGGTCAGCCGTAACTCATCATGTTGCGCAAGCCAGTCGTGGACAGCGCTCGCATCACCGGGATCCACCAATGCCATATCACCATCCGGTGAGGCAATCACCCAGATGTAATTGTCAGAAAAAGCGGGAATCGCGTGGATAGCCGTCATCAGGACAGAAAACCCTATGGCCTGGACAATGGAATGCTATGATAAATAGTGTAACAGGGCCATGGACGAGAGCGCATGACACCCGGCACAGATTCCCCATTGGACCAGGCCCTGGCGGATGCAGAAACCCGCTTGGCTGAACCCCTGCTGCAGGCCGTGTTTGGCCTGCGACTGGCCTATGTGGGACCTGGCAAGGGCTTGGGGTTACTGGATGCCTCTCCGGTCGAATACCCTGTGCATGTGAGGCTTCCGGGTGATGATGCCGGGGAGTCACCCCGCGATGGGATGGCGGTGCTGGACAGTGATGGCGAAACCATCCCTTTACTGTCAGAGGCCTTTGATGCCGTTGTTCTCTATCATGCGCTGGAGCTATCCAGCGATCCCCACAAGCTGTTACGGGAAGCCGAGCGCATCCTGCGCCCCAGCGGCTTCCTGCTGCTGGTGGGCTATCGTCGCAGTAGCTTGCTGGGAGTCGCCCATGCACTCGGTCGCTTTGCGCCGGCCAAGACCATGCGACTGCTGGCTTCCCAGCGTTTGCGGGATTGGTTGAAACTGCTGGGATTGCGATTGCTTTCAACCGATTACGGTTTCTACCGTTATCCCTGGAAAGGCAGCGGATTACGGCTGATGGCCTGGCTGGAGCGGGCAGGTACCTTGTCGCGCGCCCCCTTGGGAGGGATTTGCGTGATGATGGCAAGAAAGGATGTCTTTGGCATGACACCACTCACCCGGCGTAGCCGCGAACGGGTAGCAGCACCGGGCTTGCTGTTACCGGCTCGTGCACCCATACCGAATCGTCAGTATAAAAACCTTAAGAAAGATATTTAATCCATTGAAAGAAATAGAGATTTTTACGGATGGCGCCTGCAGGGGAAATCCTGGCCCAGGCGGGTGGGGAGCCTTGCTGCGGTATGGTGATAGCGAGAAACGCCTGAATGGCGGTGCCGCCGAAACCACCAATAATCGCATGGAACTGACCGCCGCCATCGAAGCCCTCAATGCCTTGCGGGAACCCTGCAAGGTTTCGCTGACCACCGATTCGGAATACGTCCGCAAAGGCATGACGGAATGGTTGGCCGGCTGGAAACAACGTGGCTGGAAAACCGCGGCCAAGCAACCGGTCAAGAACGCTGATTTATGGCAAGCCCTGGAAGCTGCCTGTGCGCGCCACCAGGTGCAATGGCACTGGGTCAAAGGGCACAGCGGCCACCCGGAAAACGAATTGGCTGACCAGTTGGCGAATGAAGCCATTGATGCCTTGCTGGCACGGGAGGAATGATGCGGCAAATCGTGGTCGATACCGAAACCACTGGCCTGGAACCAGAACAAGGTCACCGGATCATTGATATTTGCGGCATTGAGCTGGTGAACCGCCGTCCCACCGGTGTGGTGTTCCAGCGCTACCTCAATCCGGAACGCGAGGTCGATGCCGAAGCACTGGCCGTGCATGGCTTGTCGTCAGAAATGCTCGCCGACAAGCCGCGTTTCAGTGAGATCGCGGGGGAGTTTGCCGCATTCATTGAAGGTGCCGAGCTCATCATCCACAACGCGCCATTTGATGTCGGTTTCCTGGACCATGAATTCCGGCTGGATGGCAATCGTTATGGACCCACCAGTCGCCATGCCAGCATCACCGATACGCTGGCAATGGCTAAACGGTTATATCCCGCACAGCGCAACAGCCTGGATGCCTTGTGCAAGCGACTCGGGGTGGACAACTCCGGCCGCGAGCTTCATGGGGCGCTACTGGATGCCCAGTTATTGGTGGAAGTTTACCTGCTCATGACCGGGGGACAGACCCGGCTGCTGCTGGGTGGGGATGCTGCAACCGGTGGCCAGGATCAGCGCGGCGGCAGTATCCGCCGGCTTGATAGCCATCGCGCACCGTTGCCGGTTCCTGGCGCCACTGCCGAAGAGTTGGCACAGCACGCATCCATGCTGGAACTGATAGCAAAAAACAGTGGCAAGTCATTGGATTGGTAGCTTTTTTACGGAAGCAACCAAAGTACCGAAGCCAAACCGACACCCGTCATCACCAGCGTGTACGGCAGTGCCATCCAGACCATTTTCCCGTACGACAAGCGGATCAACGGCGCCAGTGCCGAGGTCAGCAGGAACAGGAAGGCCGCCTGGCCGTTCGGTGTCGCCACGCTCGGCAAATTGGTGCCGGTATTGATCGCCACCGCCAGACGCTCGAACTCCGGATAGGTCAGGTGACCGGCATCGTAGGCATCCTTGACCTCATTGATATAGATCGTGGCCACGAATACGTTATCGCTGATCATCGACAACACACCATTGGCAAGGAAAAACACCGGCGGCTGGCTGTGCTTGTCGAGTGTGAAGACCCATTCGATAACCGGTGTGAACAAATGTTGCTGGTGGATCACCGCCACCACAGCAAAGAACACCACCAATAATGCCGTGAAGGGCAGCGCTTCCTGGAAGGCATGACCAATCTGGTGTTCATCGACAATGCCATTGAAGGCCGTCAGCAGGATAATCACCATCAGGCCCACCAGACCGACCGCCGCCACATGAAATGCCAGCGACAGCACCAGGATTACGGCAACCACGCCCTGGATCATCAAGGACAGGGCATGTTCACGCGTCATGGCAGCACTTTCTTCCTGGTCAAACTCCAGCAAGACAGATCGCACATTCTCGGGTAGCCGGGCGCCATAACCAAACCAGCGCAACTGCTCAACCAAGACACAGGTAACAAGACCAGCAGCCAATACCGGCATGCTGACGGGCGCCATCACCTTGAAAAAGTGCACGAAATCCCAGCTTGCCTTTTCGGCAATCAGCAGGTTCTGGGGTTCTCCCACCAAGGTGCACACACCACCAAGGGCAGTACCAACAGCACCATGCATGACCAGGCTGCGCAGGAAAGCACGGAAGGTATCCAGGTCGCTGCGGTGGTATTCAACCACGGTATTGTCATTGCTGTGGTCATGCTCGGCACCGGATTTGAGTTTCTTGCCGGAAGCAACCTTGTGATAGACAGCGTAAAAGCCTACAAACACACTGATCAGTACCGCCGTCACGGTCAGTGCATCCAGGAACGCCGACAGGAAGGCAGCAGTCAGGCTGAACATCAAGGATAGCAACAGTTTTGATTTCACTTTCAGCAGAAGCTTGGTGAACACGAATAACAGCAAGTCGCGCATGAAATAGATACCCGCGACCATGAACATCAATAACAGGATGACTTCAAAATTATCCGCGGCCTCATGGAAAACACTGTCGGCTGAAGCGAGCCCCATGATGATGGCTTCCATGGCCAGCAAACCGCCCGGCTGCAAGGGATAACACTTGAGTGCCATGGCCAGGGTAAAGATAAACTGGGCAATCAGTACCCATCCGGCAGCGACGGGCCCAGCCAGCCACAGCAGCAAGGGATTGACCAGCAGGAAGGCCAGGATGGTTTTTTTATACCATTCGGGTGCGTGGCCGAGAAAATTACCATAAAACGCGCGCGGATAGCTGGTGCTGGCCATGAGGGATACCCAAATATGCGGATGGGCAAGGATAGGGGCATGCCCAGAACCTGTAAAGGCTCAGGATGTGCTTTTTAAGCCCCATCACATCGACTAGAATAGCCGCATAACAATGATTCCGGACAGTAACCGTGCGTTGCTGCACCACGGAAGGACCCTGCCAGTTTATGCCGATCATCCAGGTTAAGCCCGTCAATACTGTCGTCGCACGCTTGCTCCGCGAAGGCATTCGTGAGTCGGTGGCGGAAGCCCAGGACTTGCTCGAAACCTGCCTTTCCGAAAGCACCATAGCCCCTGATACGCTGGCATCACTGGACAGCCATCTGGACCAGCTGCGCGGGGCAATGGCGATCCTGGAACTGGCCGGTGGTCGCTTGCTGGTGGAGAGCTTGCGAGTGGCGTGCAGCCAGCTGCCTGCGCGGGAAGGGCGGGCCCGCAAGCACCTGGCGGCTGATATCGGTGAAGGCCTGATCGCTATCCCGTTGTTTTTCGATCACCTGCTGAAAACACAGCGGGACGTCCCATCACTGCTGTTGCCGGTCATCAACCTGGTGAGAAGCCAGAGTGGGCAGGGCATCCTGCCGGACAGCCAGTTCGCTGACCCTGCCTGGTCCAAACTCGCATTACCCCCGGCAGGAAGTCATGCCGAGCCACAGGCGCTGCAGGGCGACATGGGCAATATCCGCCATATGTT
>SBFY01000148.1 GCA_006227085.1 Gammaproteobacteria bacterium | reverse complement strand
TTATTAAATACCGTTATCAACAGGCCTAATAGATACAACAATAAACCTCCATACTGGTAAATACCTTTATATCCTTCTTTTTATATAAGCTGTTTGCTTTGCTCAAAATATAACCACCTCGTATAATTCGCGCCCTTTTGCGATAGCAGGACCAGGTAACACGGTCATGGATTATCCCCAAGCGTTTGACGTCATTGTTGTAGGCGGTGGCCACGCTGGCACGGAAGCGGCCTTGGCGGCTGCCCGCATGGGGGTGCGTACCTTGCTGGTCAGCCATAACATCGAAACCCTGGGCCAGATGTCCTGTAACCCGGCGATTGGCGGTATTGGTAAAAGCCATTTGGTGCGTGAGGTGGATGCCTTGGGTGGCATCATGGCCCAGGCAGCAGACAGGGCGGGCATCCAGTTCCGTGTGTTGAACGCCAGCAAAGGGCCAGCCGTCAGGGCTACCCGTGCGCAGGCCGACCGGGCCTTGTACAAGGCGTTTATCCGTTCTGTGCTGGAAAACCAGCCTAACCTGACCTTATTCCAGCAAGCGATTGATGACCTGGTGATCACCGGCGACAAGGTGACTGGTGTCGTGACCAGTAATGGCATCCGCTTTCACAGCCATTGTGTCGTGTTGACAGCAGGAACCTTCCTGGCCGGACGTATCCATATTGGTTTGCAGCAACAACCCGGTGGGCGTGCAGGGGATCCCCCTTCCCAGCGACTGTCGGATCGACTGCATGAACTGCCACTGACGATCGGGCGCCTGAAAACCGGTACGCCTCCGCGCATCGATGGCCGCACCATTGACTACAGCCAGTTACAGGAACAACCGGGTGACACACCGGTTCCCGTGATGTCATTCCTGGGATCGGCAGACCAGCACCCACGCCAGGTGTCATGCCATGTGGCACATACCACCGAAAAAACCCATGAGGTTATCCGTAACAACCTGCACCAGTCACCGATGTATGCGGGCGTGATCGAAGGGATTGGTCCGCGCTATTGCCCATCCATTGAAGACAAAGTGGTGCGGTTTGCGGATAAAAACAGTCATCAGGTATTCCTGGAACCGGAAGGCCTGAACACACACGAGGTATATCCCAACGGGATTTCCACCAGTTTGCCGTTTGATGTGCAGCTGGAAATCGTGCGTTCCATGAAAGGCCTTGAAAAAGCACACATCGTGCGACCCGGGTATGCCATCGAATACGATTATTTTGATCCGCGCCAACTCAAGGCATCACTGGAAACCAAAACCATTAATAACCTGTTTTTTGCTGGCCAGATTAATGGTACGACGGGTTATGAAGAAGCCGCAGCACAAGGATTGTTGGCAGGTTTGAATGCCGCTTTGAGAGCGCAAGGACAGGAAGCCTGGTGCCCACGTCGTGACGAAGCCTATATTGGTGTACTGGTGGATGACCTGATTACCCACGGTACTACTGAACCCTACCGCATGTTTACCAGTCGCGCGGAACATCGCTTGCTGTTGCGTGAAGATAATGCGGACCAGCGGCTGACACCGAAAGGATATGAACTGGGATTGGTGGACGATATTCGCTGGCAAACGTTCCAGCAAAAAATGGACGCCATCCAACAAGAGAAAAATCGACTGGATACGATCCTGGTATATCCAGGACATGCGCTGGAAACCACAATTAACAGCTTGTTGGGCAGCCCGCTTAGCAAGGAATCCACCTTGTTGGGTTTGCTACGACGCCCGGAAATGCGCTACGAAACCGTGGCTGCATTAACTGGCACTGTCGCCAGTGACGTGATTGGTGAGCAGGTTGAAATAGAAACCAAATACGCTGGATACATCAACCGCCAACAAGAAGAAGTGGAACGTTTGCAGCGTAACGAACAAACCCGCCTGCCAAAAGAAGTGGATTACAACGCGGTTCCTGGTTTGTCGAACGAGGTGCGCCAAAAACTATTAAAAACCCGGCCGGAAACCCTGGGGCAAGCGAGCCGTATTCCTGGTGTTACCCCCGCCGCGATTTCGTTGTTGCTGGTGTACCTGAAAAAAAACGGTTGGGTGGATCGTCGCATTGCGTGAACCCGTTGAAAAACTCTGTGCCGGCTTGCAACAACTGGGCGTGACAACAGATGGGCACACGCGCCAACAGCTCATGCAATACCTGGAGCTGATGTTGCATTGGAATGAGACGGTGAACCTGACGTCGATACGCGACATCCACACCATGGTGGATAAGCACCTGCTGGATAGCCTGGCCATACTGCCATTACTGGAAGGTCGCCGGGTGCTGGATGTGGGCACCGGTGCCGGCTTGCCGGGTATCCCGCTGGCACTGGTAGACAAGCAGCGACATTACACCTTGCTGGACAGTCGCGGGAAACGCATACGCTTCCTGTTCGATATCAAGACACGGTTGCAGATACCCAATGTTGACCTGGTGGAAAGCCGTATCGAGCAATACACGCCGGAAACCGGCTTTGATGTGGTGGTCAGCCGTGCGTTTTCATCACTCGGCGACTTTACCCGCCTGGCCGGTCACACCATGGCCGACAATGGCATGATGTTGGCCATGAAAGGGCAAGTGCGAGAAGAAGAGTTGAGCGAGGTGGTAAAACCTTATATTGTCACTGCCGTTCATTCCTTGCCGTCGTTTGGTGAAGCCGGGCATCGTCACGCCATCGGTATTTGCCGGCAGCCGGAGCCTTTGGCTCCAGCCTATCCAGGCAAGGAAAAACCCGGAAACAGGAAAGCACCGTGACCCGTATTTTTGCGATCACCAACCAGAAAGGTGGCGTGGGCAAAACCACCACCGCTGTTAACCTGGCCGCCTCCCTGGCGGCTGCCAAGCGGCGCGTGTTGTTGGTGGATATGGATGCCCAGGGCAACGCCACCATGGGAAGCGGTATTGATAAACGGGAAGTCGAGCATTCTGCTTATGACGTCCTGATGGGCGCTGCACAAGCCCAGGACGTGATCCAGCCAACCGAAGGCGGTTACGACCTGCTGCCCGCCAACCGCAATATCACAGCAGCAGAAGTCGAGTTGCTTGACGAGAAAACCAATAAAGAGCACCGCTTGCGTTACGCGCTCCTGAAGGTGGCCGACAAATACGACTACATCCTGATTGATTGTCCGCCAACCCTGAACATGCTAACCGTCAACGCACTGGTCGCGGCCGACGGCGTAATCATCCCGGTGCAGTGTGAATACTATGCGCTGGAAGGCCTGTCAGACTTGCTGGATACCGTGGAGCGCATCCATGAGGTGGTGAACAACCGCCTGCAGGTCGAAGGTGTGCTTCGCACCATGTATGACCCGCGCATGAGCCTGACCAAGGATGTCAGCGAGCAGCTGGAAGCCCATTTCGGCGACCGCCTCTACAACACGGTCATTCCGCGTAATGTGCGCCTGGCTGAGGCACCCAGCCATGGGCTGCCGGTGCTGGGGTATGATGCCGCCTCCACAGGTGCGCGCGCCTACCTGGCCCTGGCCGGGGAAATCCTGCGCCGGCACGGCGAGGGCATGCCGGGAGAGACGAACACGGCTACCAGGCCAAAGGAAACGGAGTAAACCATGTCCAGCAAGAAACGCGGGCTCGGCAAAGGCCTGGATGCACTGATTGGCCGCAGTCCCAAGAGCACATCCGTGGCGGCCTCGATCCCTACCGAAGAACCGCGTGATGGCACCCTGAAAGAACTGCCAATCGAGTTGCTGGAACGCGGGCGTTACCAGCCGCGTCGTGACATGAAGCCGGAGGCGCTGGAAGAACTGGCCAATTCCATTCGCGCCCAGGGCGTGATGCAGCCGATCGTGGTGCGCCCGATCCCGGGTGGCCGCTACGAGATTATCGCCGGTGAGCGGCGCTGGCGAGCCTGCCAGATGGCCGGCCTCGACAAAGTGCCTACCCTGGTGCGTGATGTGCCGGACGAAGCCGCCATCGCGATGGCGCTGATCGAGAACATCCAGCGCGAAGACCTGAACGCCATGGAAGAAGCGCAGGCACTGAAGCGCCTGCAAGACGAATTCGGCCTGACCCACCAGCAAGTGGCCGATGCGGTGGGCAAATCCCGCGCTACCGTCAGCAACCTGCTGCGCCTGCTTGCCCTCAACGAGGAAGTGCAGAAGCTGCTCGATCACGGTGACCTCGAAATGGGTCATGCCCGGGCCCTGTTGGCGCTGGAGGGCAGGGCGCAGACCGAGCTGGCCCGTACCGTTGTATCCAAGGGCTTGTCGGTCCGCCAGACGGAAGCCCTGGTCAGGAACGAGACTGCCCCCAAGGCGGGCAAGCCGGCCAAACCCGCGCCGAATGCGGATGTCCGCCGGCTGGAAGAAGACTTGTCCAGCAAGATCGGGGTGCCGGTCAGCGTGCAACACAGCGCCTCCGGCAAAGGCAAGCTGGTATTGAGTTACAACAGCCTGGATGAGCTGGACGGGATCCTGAGCCACATCAAATAAAACCCGTCCGGACGGCGGCGGTTTCTGTTGATGCGGTCACACTTTGTCCCTATAATGCCCGCCGCCATAAGGATAGTTGGTGGGTTATTGGTTGCCCGCCTGCCGGAAAGAAGGGCTAACCCTGATGACCGTTACCCCCCCGGGCGCCGGGAAAGGGGCTCAGATACCGAGGCCGCCGCTGCACAAGGTAGCGGCCACGCAGACAGTAATGCTGCTGCCCTTGGTCCTGGCGTTGATGGTCGCAGATGTCGCTCTGGCCATTTCGGTGTTATTGGGTGGTCTGGCTGCCGCGTTGCCCCAAGCCTGGTTTGCCGGCTTTGTGTTTCGAGAACAAGGGGCCCGGGCCAGCGACCGGTTTTTTGCCCGCCTGATGGTGGGGGAGGCCACCAAGCTGTCGATGACAGCCTTGTTGTGTGCACTGGGGTTCCAATGGCCAGCCATTCGCGCAGGAGCGTTTTTCCTGGCCATGGCCGGCACGATGGTGTTGGGTTGGGCGTTGACGCTCAAAGTATTGAATACAGGCAATCACGCGGGATAACGCATGGCCTCCGAAACAGCTTCCTCGGCAGATTATATTCGCCACCACTTGAGCCACTTGACCTATGGTCGCCATCCTGATGGCAACTGGGGTTTTGCCAAGTCGGCCCAAGAAGCCGCCGATATGGGTTTCATGGCATTCCATGTAGACACCTTGGCGTGGTCAATCCTGATGGGCTTCGTGTTTATTGCCCTGTTCCGTTATGTGGCGGTGCGGGTAACCAGTGATGTGCCCAGCGGCCTCCAGAACCTGGTTGAAATGGTGGTCGAGTTTGTCGAAGGCGTGGTGAAAGACGCCTTCCATGGTCGCAACCCTTTGATCGCCCCACTGGCGCTGACCATCTTTGTGTGGATATTCCTGATGAACAGCCTGAAGTGGATTCCGGTGGATTACATCCCGGGACTCGCTTCTGCTGCCGGTCTCGATTATTTCAAGATTGTCCCAACAGCCGACCCGAATGGGACATTCGGCCTTTCGATAGGTGTTTTCCTGCTGATTATTTTTTATAGCATCAAGGTCAAGGGTATTGGCGGGTTTACCAAGGAGCTGGCTTTTACGCCCTTCAATCACTGGTCGCTGGTCTGGTTTAACCTGTTCCTGGAGATCATTGGTTTGCTCACCAAGCCTTTCAGTCTGGCCTTGCGTCTTTTTGGCAACATGTACGCAGGCGAAGTGGTCTTCATCCTGATCGCCCTGCTGCCATTCTGGGCCCAGTGGGTGCTGAATGTGCCGTGGGCCATTTTCCATATCCTTGTGATACCGTTGCAGGCATTCATTTTTATGGTGCTGACGATTGTGTACTTGAGCTCGGCTCATGAGGATCATCATTGAATTGTTGTACCCCACCCATCCCTGAAACGCGAAACTGCTAGGAGTCACCATGGAAAACGTAGGACTTGTATTCATCGCCGCTGCCATCATGATTGGCTTGGGCGCCTTGGGCACCGGGATTGGTTTTGCCCTGCTGGGCGGCAAGCTGCTTGAAGCTACTGCACGCCAACCTGAACTGGGCCCCCAATTGCAAACCAAAACCTTCTTGATGGCTGGTTTGTTGGATGCGGTTCCCATGATCGGCGTGGGTATTTCCATGTACCTGATCTTCGTTGTGGCAGGCTGAACCCGGCCCGATCCGGACGGCTGGGCCCAGAATCGCCCAGCCAGGAAAACATCAACGAAAAGGTAGATCGCTGTGAATATCAACATGACACTCGTGGGCCAGACGATCGCGTTCGCGTTCTTCGTGTTGTTCTGCATGAAGTACGTGTGGCCGCCTGTGGTGGCAGCCATGGCTGAGCGCCAGAAAAAGATTGCCGATGGGCTGGAAGCAGCGGATCGCGCAGGCCGCGATCTGGAGCTGGCAAAAGAAAAGGCCGCTGAGCAACTTCGTGAAGCAAAGGCCCAGGCAGCAACCATTATCGAGCAGGCCAATAAGCGAGCCGGCCAGATTGTGGAAGAAGCCAAGACCCAAGCGCGCGAAGAAGGCGATCGCCTCAAGGCGGCTGCACAAACAGAGATCGAGCAAGAGGCCAACCGTGCGCGTGAAAAACTGCGGATGGATGTGGCGCGTTTGGCGGTTGCCGGCGCTGAGAAAGTCTTGCAGAAATCTGTGGATGCCAACGCCCATGTCGACATGTTGGTGGATTTGGCGGCGGAGCTTTGAGGTAAACCATGGCTGAAGCCCTGACATTAGCTCGACCATACGCAAAAGCTGTTTTCGAGTTTGCGGTTGAGCACAACTCGCTGGATGGCTGGTCCACCATGTTGGCCAGTGTGAGCGAAGCCGTGACGCACCCGGAAATGGCAGCGCTGTTGGGCTCGCCTGTGTTATCCGGTGACCAGCAGGCCTCTTTGGTAGCAGATGCCTGTGGTACGCGCATCAATGACAAGGCGCGCAACCTGATCAATACCTTGGCACGCAACAAGCGGTTGTCGTTGTTGCCCGAGGTTCGTGCACAGTTCGAACGCTTGCGCGCCGAACGGCAAAAGAAAGTGGATGTTGAGGTGATCAGCGCCTATCCGTTAACGGACGAAGCGCTGGGCAAG
>SBFY01000204.1 GCA_006227085.1 Gammaproteobacteria bacterium | reverse complement strand
AGGCCGTGCCGGCGACCTCGAAGCCGCCGAGGATTTGTTATTGGGCGGATAGCGCGCCAACCCTCTCCAGTGCACCTAATGCGCCGAAGTCATCATGCGGATCCAAAGGAATGCGGGTCTGTGCCCGGTAAATCACTGTAAATGCACCCGCGGGCACAGGTAGCCAGTTGACTTCCGGCACATCATCAGGCCTCGACACTGATAAGTACAGTTCAACAATGCCATCATGGTCTGGCTGCACTTGGTCACGACGAACCAATGATTCCTTATCGCCCACAAATAATTGGGCCATCCCTTCACCATAGATACTAAATGACCAATCAAGTGTTTCAGGTGAAAGCTGGGCAACATTAAAGCGGAGCCTGAAATCGCCTTCGTCACCCCGGAACAAACGACCCTGGTCATCAAATCGCAAAACCGCTGCCCTCGTTTTGGAATCAGGCACGGGCATGAATGGCGCTGCAAAAAATGCTGCTCGTATCAGCAACGGATCAACCATGGATGGATTCAGGCGGTAGAAATCACGATATACCACCCATCGGCTGGCAATCATGTAACCCGCGCTATGCTGCAGTGCCATATCCATCGATTTTTCTGCTTCCTGGAAAACGAATCCCAAATCAAGCGACGAGGCAGAACCCATGCGATGCTGATACTGCGCCAGTTCTGCCAGATATGCAGGGCTTGCGCCGATTATCGGCAACAAGCTTTCTGCACACCCAAGCCAGGATTCTGGCCCCTGTGGGACTGGACAGCGTACCGAACTGAAGTCCATGGAAGATGCCGACGGCATCCTTGGCCCAATACTATCCAGTGTGTGCTGCGAGACATTATCCAAATCGGGCAAGCGCAAAAACAACAAGGCGCTACCGAATCCGTTTAGCTGGAACTCATGCGAGCCCTTTGCTTCCCCCCCAGCCAGCGCCAACCCATCCCATCCCAAGACCGTAAACGATGCGCCAACAAGTGCAGGGTGGTCGGGAAAGGCAATCCTGGACACCCCGTCACGGCCGTCCAATATCGCTACGGCGTAACGAGCCGCCAAGGCTTCTTTCAGCATCCCTGTTTGCGTGTGGAGTAACCACAACTGGTTCAGGGAGGCGTGACCCTTTTCATCCAGATAAGGCTGGACATACCGGCTAAATATTTTTCGCGCCGGATAGGTATGCCAGTACAGCTGCTCAGCGCCATGCTGTTGTGTCTTGCGACGCCAATCCGGCACATCCATCCATAATGCGCCCAGCAACAACAACACGAAAATAATCATGCCCAGCATACGATGCGCCAGCATAAGTCTCATGACAGTGATTCCTTATGCCTTATTGCGTCGCGAACAAACATGGCAGCAAGCATCCACGCCATTACCTGCAACAACATGGCGAACCGTTGTTCTGGCAACAATACGATAGCCTGGCCGTAAGACAAGCCTGTCAAAAAGAAGACAAAGGCGCTGGCAGGCATATCCTTAGCCATATGACGCCATAGCCACAACAGAGCAAACAAAATTGCGGTCATGTTCAGCAATAAAAAGGTTTTTGAAGTCCATCGCTCATATTTGTTGAACAAATACGTTTTGCTTGCATAACTCCCAAGGTAGAAATCCGTTCTAGCCCAAAACAAGCATGCCAACCCTGGAACATCCTTATTTTGCAGAAATAATTCGAGGTTTTCGTTAACCTCGATACAGCTCGGCCTTTGGAAAATAAAGCTTCTCGGCAATATCGTGTCATACATGGAAAAATTACTCTTGAAATGAACATTTTCCCAAGACGATGTATTTGCAGCATCCAGATAACTCCACTGACCTGTGGATTGGTGCGTGGAATAAAATTGCATGGCCAAGGGCAATAGTGCGGCCAATAACCCCCAATCCTTGAGGGAGCGCCGCCGCTGGAAAGCCCAGCACAATGCGTAAACCCCCATCGCCCCGAGAATCGGGTACAGATAAAATGCCCTCACCCATAAGGCGCAACCAAGCACGGCTCCTGCCAGCACGAACAACCAAAAAGACTCATAGCGACGTGCCAACAGTAATAGCCAAGCGCCCATGAGTGCCAAAGCAGTGCCGGGAGCATCAGCCAAAGAATTGAACAGTACAGGATAAAAGAAAAAGCCATGTGCAATTATCGCCAGCATCAACACCGCCATGTAGTGTGTTATGCCTTTGGCAAGTGAATAGCTGCCCCAATCACGCAATAAAGCCAGCGGTGCCAACAAACAAGACAGCAGCATGATGCCAATATTCATCCAGGCAAGTGATGCAATTGGCCAATTCATCCGGTATGGAATGCTGAACCAGTAGATCGTTCCTCCCGGGCGATACTCATGCCAGCACTGTCCTGTCGTTGCACAAATACGGCCTGCATCGAGGTATTGGCCGGCGTCGCAGCATTGTGGAAGCAATTCAAGCACGATTTTTATCCTGCATATTCACACCATCCTAAAAAGGTAACGCGGGATCCTTGCCAAAATCGCGCTGGTAAATCGCGACCGCACGATCACTCACGGCTTGCCAGAACGCGCCATCTTCACGCAATAAATGATGCACACTTTTGCCGGTGTAACGCCGCAGGAAACGCACCACATCCCGGCGGGTGATGCCACTGTTCAGTGCCGAGTAATACAGCGCACCCAGATCCTTGGCCAACCAACGGCGCGGCACTTGCTGGCGGATTTGTGCGCGATGCAAATCGATCACATACAAATGCACTGGCTCGGCTTCATCCAGGCAGGCATCCGGCAACCATAAATGGCATAAATAGAAGTCCCGGTGATTGACCCCGCAGCCATGCATGGTTCGCGCAGTGTCAGCAACAGCCTCAACTAGTCGTTTGCGGAAGCCATACGATGGCGGGAAAGCACCCCACCCTGCCGTTAGTTTTTCCAGGTCCGTCATGTGTGCGAGTTCGCTCATGACCAGTACCGACCGGCGCGTCGCCGGATTGCAGCCTTGCTCAGCGAACACCAGCGGCGTGGCCACATGCACACCATGCGCCCGCAAATGCTGCAAGGCACACCATTCATTACGGGCACCGAGGACCGGTAACTTGCCCGTCAGCAGGTTCTTGGCAATCTCTGCCCAGCCGACACCCAGATGGCGTTTCAGGAAATAATGCTGGCCATGGAATTCGAACCGCAGGGTCGTGCGGCCTTCCAGTTCACGGAAAACCTCGCCCTGCATCGACAGTAATGGTTCCAGGGGGCTGCCAGGCCAGGCCTTGGCAAACGCGCCTTCAAGGTAAGGTTCCATAGCGCTGTGTGGCCACCTCTTCGAGTGTTTCCACTGCCCGTTCAGGCAAACTGAAAATATCTGCGTTGGCAGCAAAGGCCCGGCCACGCTCCAGCAGTATGCCACGCGATGGACCGGATAGCTGCTTTAATAATGCCTCGTCCAGTGCTGCTTGCCGGAACGGTTCTTCCAGTACCACGCCCAGATTGTGTTCACGCACATAGGGCGCATAACCACACACGGCCGTGGTCACCACCGGCAAGCCGGATACCATCGCTTCCAGCAACACCGTCCCCGTATTTTCACGATACGCGGGATGCAGCAACACATCCGCTGCCAGCAAGAATTCGGGCACATCCGGACGCCCGCCGAAAAACCTTACGTGCTCGGCCACGTTCAGGCGCGAGGCCTGTCGTTCGAAGGCACGGGCATCGTCCTGGCCGACCACCCACAGGCGTGTCGTGCGACGAATACCTTCCGGCAAGTTCGCCAAGGCCTGGATGGCCCGGTCCAGGCCCTTGGTACGGAAGCCACTGCCCACCACCAGGATCACTTTCTCATGCTCAGCCACATCCCACTGGCGTCGCATGGTGGCCCGACGCAACAAGGCATCACCGTTCGCCACGCGATCGCGACTGATACCGGGGGGCAACAGGTGCAAGCGTGCATCAGGTGTCTGGTAATACTGCTGGAAGACCGGTACCTGTGGCGGCGAGATCATCAGGATGTCGGTGCGGCTATCACTACCGAACACGGCTTTTTCCATCGCCAGGTGATGCCGGTAACGCGGCAGGAAACGCAACCCCGGCAAACGGTCTTCAAACACCTTGGCGGCAAAGCAGCTATCTGCTGCGTAATACACATCCAGTCCCGGCATGCGATTGAAGCCCACCACCAGGTGCGGCTTCAATGAACGTGCGGCTTGCAAGAGTTTCTGTGCCAGCAAGGCATCACGGCGGTGGTTACTGTAAGCCTCGACCGGCAACACGCTGACCGGAATACCGTCCGGCTTCTCACCTTCCCAGCTGCCGCAGACAATATGCACCGAGTGGCCAGCAGCCACGGCGGCTTCTGCAATCCGGCGCATGTCTTTTTGCAGGCCGCCATACGGGAAATAGCGGAACACGCAAAACACCATCCTCATGAGGTCGCCCCCAACATGCTGCGCAGCGCGTGCTCTGCTTGCTGTGGCAGCAGTGATGCCATGTCGCCATCCGCCGCCTGCAGCGCCTGCTGGTGCTGCCCGCGTGCACCGATCAAGGCAGGATCGGTTGGTCCATACAAGGACAGGCAGGGCACGGCCAAGGCTGCAGTCAAATGCCCAAGCCCGGTGTCTACCGCCACCACGGCCTTCGCCGCCGCAATCACTGCGGCCACTTCCTGCAAACGCATTTTGGGGAATACCCGTGCTGCTTCACCGATCGCATCGGCGATCGCTTGCGCGCGTTGTTGTTCGATCGCATTGCCCCACGGCAAACCGATGGTGTGGCCAGCACGTGCCATCGCCTGCCCCAAGGCAATCCAGTGCGATACCGGCCAGCATTTTTCTTCGCGAGCCGTGCCATGCAGGAACACCAGCGTCGGCGAAGGCGTCATCGGGGTCGCAAAGCGCTCGCGTGGTAAACCGTAATCGGCCGTGGCCGTTGGC
The DNA here is from genome assembly GCA_006227085.1 of Gammaproteobacteria bacterium. Lineage (GTDB taxonomy): Bacteria > Pseudomonadota > Gammaproteobacteria > Pseudomonadales > M0112 > M0112. The sequence goes on along the minus strand of SBFY01000204.1, from coordinate 12,610 downwards.
CGTGCGTAGCCCAGGCTGCGCGAAAATAATTCACGGATTCGTTCAATCGCATGTTGTTGGCGCGATACCGCAAACCGGTGCTGGTAAAAAAAGCTGGCCAGTGATTCGCGCACGGTATCGCGACTATAGCCGTAGCGCGGCGCTGTGACCAAACGTGCCACCAAAGCGCTCTTCAACAAACCCTGGGCATCAATCACGGCATCGTAGCGATGTGCCGACAGGCGTTCGCGGAACTGTCGCCATTCACCGCTGCGGATCGCTTGTAATGGCGCCTTGCGCCAGCGGCGGATGGCCACCGGGATCACTTCCTGCACGGCCGGATGCCAACGCGGGATTTCCGCAAAGCCTTCCTCGACCACCCAATCGATCATCACACCGGGAATCGCCTGCGCCGCATCGGTCACGGCTGGCAAGGCATGGATCACATCACCCATCGATGAGGTCTTGACCAGCAGCACCCGCATCAATGCACTCCGGCCAACTTCGGCGCCAGGACCGACATCACCATCGCCGGGGTCAGGTCATTCATGCACTGGTGATGTTGCAAAGGGCATTCGCGTTTGAAACAAGGACTGCACGACAACTCCAGCTGCAACTTTTCAGCCGCCGCCGACAACGGCGGTGTGAACAAGGGTGAACTGGAACCATACACCGCCACCAACGGGCGCCCGGTAGCGGCCGCCACATGCATCAAACCGGAATCATTGGTCACCACAGCCGTGGTTTGCGCAATCAGGTCAACGGCTTCCAGCAGGCTGGTCTTGCCGGCCAGCACATGGCAGTGCGTGCGCGCTGTTTGCGGGATAGCCGCAGCAATCGCTTCGGCAACCGGGACATCTTTCGCAGAACCGAATATCCACACCGCATGGCCTTGTCCAATGAGCTGGGTGGCCAGTGCCGCATAATGCGCCTCGGGCCAGCGCTTGGATGAACCGAATTCCGCACCCGGGCACACACCGATCACCTTGCGTGATACATCCAATCCATATTTTCCCAGCGCGGCCTGCTGCGCTGCCGGGTTGGCTGACAAACGCGGCCACGGCAAGCGCTGCGGTAACCGTGTGTCTGCATCCACGCCCAGCGCCACCAGTCGTGACAGCATGGTCGGATAGGCTTCCTCATCGAGGATGCGCACATCGTTCAACAAGCCATAGCGCATTTCCCCACGCCAGCCAGTGCGCTTGGGAATACCGGCAAAAAATGGCACCAATGCCGACTTGAATGAATTCGGCACAAGAATGGCTTGATCGTATCCACGCTGTTTCAGCTGCTTGCCCAAAGCACGGCGGGCACCGAGCTGCACAGCACCATGGCCAAATGGCAGGTCAATCAGTTCGCGCACTTGCAACATGCGTGCCGTCAGCGCGCCACACCAGGCCGGCGCCAACATGTCGATCTGCACGTCAGGATGCTGTTGCTTGAGGGTAATCAGCAGGGACTGCGTCATCACCATATCGCCGACCCAGGACGGGCCGACGACCAGCACTTGCTGTGGTGCTGTGCTCACGATCAGTTCGCGACGGGGCTCAACCATTCCGCATGCTCAACCCGGCGCCCCTTCACCTGGTCGAAATACAGCGTTTGTAACTTCTCGGTAACCGGTCCACGACGGCCACTGCCAATCATGCGGCCATCAAGCTCACGGATGGGCAACACTTCAGCAGCGGTGCCGGTAAAAAAGGCTTCATCCGCGACATACACTTCGTCACGGGTGATGCGTTTTTCAGCAATGGTCAGCCCCAATTCCTCGCACAGGGCAAAAATGGTGTTGCGGGTAATACCGTCCAGGCACGAGGTCAGCTCCGGCGTGAACAATTTGCCATTGCGCACGATGAACACGTTCTCGCCACTGCCTTCAGCCACATAGCCTTCGTTATCCAGCAACAAGGCTTCTTCACAACCACAGTCGAGTGCTTCACGCAGTGCCAGCATTGAATTGATGTAATGGCCGTTGGCTTTCGCCTTGCACATCGAAATATTCACATGATGGCGGGTGTAGGAAGACGTGCGCACCTTGATGCCTTTTTCACGCGCTTCCGGGCTCATGTAGGAAGGCCAGTTCCAGGCGGCGACGATGGCGTGGGTCTTCAGGTTATCCGCTCGCAGGCCCATGCCCTCCGAGCCGTAGAAACACATGGGGCGCAAATACGCTTCTTTCAATCCGTTCTCACGAACGACTGCACGCTGCGCTTCATTGATCTCGTCCTTGCTGAACGGCATTTTCATATTGAGGATATGCGCCGAACGGAACAGGCGATCGGTGTGCTCCTGCAGACGGAAAATGCAGGTGCCACGGGATTCGGTGTGGTAGGCACGGACGCCTTCAAAGACGCCAAGCCCATAATGCAGGGTGTGCGTTAACACATGCACTTTGGCATCCCGCCAGGGTACCAATTCGCCATCAAACCAGATGACGCCGTCGCGGTCAGCCATCGACATCGTTACTACTCCCTCACTTCGTTATGCAGACTCATCGCCCAACCAGGCTTGCCACTGCGCCATGACGGCGGCCCGGTGTTCCGGGAAAGCCCCGGCATCCACGCTGCCGGATTGCTCCTGCAAGGCCAGCCGGTGCAGTGCCATGCGGTAATCAATCCAGGCGGCTTTCAGGCTGGCGGCCATCGCGGCGTCCAGCAGCCCTTCGGCAGCCAACGCCTCCAGGATCCGCACATTATCGGTATACCGGATCAGTGACGGGTATTGGTGGGCCCAGGCAAGCGCTGCATATTGCACCATAAATTCAATATCAACGATACCTCCGGGACCCTGCTTGAGGGGGAAATTACCGGTTCCTGCACGCTCTTCCGGGCTCAGCAACTGCTCACGCATCTTGCGCCGCATATCGCTGACATCGTGTTTCAGGACGGCCCGGTCACGCTCACGGCACAACACCTGCTGGCGGACCCGGGCGAATTGCCCGGCCAACCCCGCGCTGCCTGCCACCACCCGTGCCCGCACCAGTGCCTGGTGTTCCCAGGTCCAGGCATCCTTTTGCTGGTATTGCTCAAAGGCGGCCAGGGTACTGACCAGTAATCCCGAGGCACCGGATGGCCGCAGCCGCATATCGACCTCATACAGGCGCCCGAGGGTGGTCTGGGCAGTCAGGATATGGATCAGCCGCTGGCCCAGGCGGGTAAAGAAGGACGCATTATCGAGCGCCCGCTCGCCAGTGGTGGCCGCTTCCGGTGGCGCATCGTAGAGGAACACTAGGTCGAGGTCGGAACCATGCCCCAGCTCAATCCCGCCGAGCTTGCCGTAACCGATGACAATAAAGGGGCGCGGATCATCACCGGCGTCACCGGGCGCGCCGTGCTTGCGCTCCATATCGGCCCACGCCAATTCCAGCGCATAACAGAGCATCGCCTCGGCCAGCCAGGTCAGCTGGTCACTGACTTTCATCAGCGGCAAGGCATCGGTGACTTCACAGGCAGCAATGCGCAAGCCATGCGCCAGGCGGAAATAACGCAGCTGGTCCATTTGCTGTTCAAGGTCATCGGTTGGCACCCGCAGCATGTGTTCCTGCAAGGCCTGCGCGATGCCTGCACGATCCGGCACGCTGTACAAGGTGCGCGGATCAAGCAACTCATCCAGCAACGCCGGGTGGCGCGCCAACTGGCTGGCAATCCAGGGACTGGCCGCACACAGGCGGATCAATTGCTGCAAGGCGCCGCGGTTTTCCAGCAACAGCACCAGATACGCCGTTCGCCGTACCACTGCTTCCACCAAGGGCAGCAGTCGCGCCAAGGTTTCATCCGGCGTGTCGTTGTCCGCCAACATCGCCAGCAGTACCGGCATGAACTGGTCGAGTCGCTCGCGCCCCTGCGACTGCATGACACGCACGGCCGCACTCTCGCGCAATGCCTGCAATCGCTGCTGCGCCTGTGCGGGATCGCTGAATGCCGACAAACGCTGCAGGGCTGTGGCTCCTGCCAACTCACCCAGCCACAAGGCGCGCCATTCCTGCTGGCCGGATGAAGCCGCATTCGTTTGTTCACCACCGCTGACCACGTCGGCAAAATGGCGCTGCACGATGGCACGATGGCTATCCAATACCTTGATGAAGGCAGGCCAATCCGCAAAGCCCATCACGCACGCAACGGCGGCGCGCGCGGTTGCGGCTTCCGGCAGCATTTGCGTCTGCCGGTCCTCGAGACCCTGGATCGCATGCTCGGCATTGCGCAAGAACACATACGCCTCACGCAATTCTGCTGCTGCCGTTGCCGGCAAATAATCGTTCTGGCCCAACCACTCCAGCACTGACAGGATGTATCGCTCGCGCAGTGCCGGCTCCTGGCCGCCACGAATCAACTGGAACGACTGCACAATGAATTCAATTTCGCGAATACCCCCTGGCCCTAACTTGACGTTGGCTTCCATGCCCTTGCGGCGCACTTCGCGGGCAATCATCCCTTTCATTTCACGCAGGGATTCAATCACACTGAAATCGATATAACGTCGATAGGTGAAAGGCCGCAACAAGGTCATCAGGCGTTCGCAATCTTGCGGCCGGCCGGCGATCGGCCGCGCCTTGATCATGGCGTAACGTTCCCATTCACGGCCCTGGTTCTGGTAATACTCTTCCATCGCATCAAAGCTGAGCGCGAGCGCGCCGCTTTGTCCCCATGGCCGCAAGCGCATGTCAACGCGGAACACCTGCCCATCAGCCGTTTGCTGGTCCAGGGCATGGATCAATTTGCGGCCAAGGCGCGTGAAGAACTCATGGTTATCCATGGCGCGCGGCTTGCCACGCGTCTCGCCGTTATCGGGATAGGTAAAAATCAAATCAATATCCGAAGACACATTCAGCTCGCCTGCGCCGAGCTTGCCCATGCCAATCACCACCATGTGCTGGGGCTCGCCCGTTTCCGACACCGGCTCACCCAGTTCTGCGCACAAGCGCGGGTGCCACCAATCCAGCGCTTGCTGGATGCAGGCATCAGCCAGCGCTGTCATGTCGCGGATGGTGTCTTCGAGACTTGCGGCGCGTGTGAAATCACGCCAGATGATGCGCATCATGTGCAGGCGACGGAATTGCCGCAGTGTTTTCAGCAACCCGGCTTCATCGACAGCCGCTTGCAAACTGTCATGCAGGGTTTGCTGGTACGTGCCCGCATCACAGGGTTGCCACACAATCGCCGCCAGCTCATCCAGCAACTGTGGCTGTGACACCAGGCTATCGGCAACAAAGCGACTGGTCGCCAGCACACTGTCCAGCTCAGCCTGGCGTTCTGCATCCGCAAACGCTGCTGGCCATGTGTCGCCCAGTGCCTCCCGCAAACGATCACGGCGGAACGCCTGGTCTGTTTGCAACAGCGCAGGAATCGTCAACGACATAGGAAACCTCGCGAAGCCTGTCAGGATTACTTGGCGTCGCTATCCGACAATGGCGCCACCCGCATCACTTCTTCGATGGTGGTGATCCCGTTAGCGACTTTTTGGGCACCGGACAAACGCAGCGTGCGCATGCCTTCACGCATCGCTGTTTGCCGCAGGGCCTTGAGGTCAGTATCACCGCGAACCATCTCGCGGGTGTTGTCGCTCATCAAAAGGATTTCATAAATCCCTTGCCGGCCGAGATAACCGGTCTTGCGGCATTCAAGGCAACCCACCGGTTTGAAGATCCGTTTTGGCATCGGCACCTGCCATGGCCGGGTCAATTGCTTCCAGGCATCGGCATCGACGGCGGTTTCTTCCTTGCAATGTGGGCACAGTGTCCTCACCAGGCGTTGCGCCATCACACCGAGCACGGTTGCCTTGATGAGATACGCCGGCACACCCAGTTCCAGCAGGCGGGAGATGGTGGTGGGGCTGTCATTGGTGTGCAGGGTCGACAGCACCAGGTGCCCGGTGAGGGCTGCCTGTACCGCCATCTGTGCCGTTTCGAGATCGCGGATCTCGCCCACCATGATGATGTCCGGATCCTGCCGCAACAAAGCCCGCACACCACTGGCAAAATCGAGGTCAATATTGTGCTGCACCTGCATCTGGTTGAATGCCGGCTCGATCATTTCGATCGGGTCTTCGATCGTGCACAAGTTCACTTCTGGCGTCGCCAACTGTTTCAACGTGGAATAGAGCGTGGTGGTTTTACCGGAACCGGTGGGACCGGTCACCAGCACGATGCCGTTGGGCTGGCTCACCATGCCTTGCCAGCGTTCGTAGTCGCTGTCCTGCAAGCCCAGCTCCTTGTAAGAACGCAACAGCACATCCGGGTCAAAAATCCGCATCACCAGTTTTTCACCAAACGCGGTCGGCATGGTGGATAAACGCAATTCGATTTCATTACCTTCCGGTGATTTCGTTTTCAGGCGACCATCTTGCGGCCGGCGCTTTTCGGCAATGTTCATGCGGCCGAGGATCTTGATGCGGCTCACCACCGCCGTCACGACCTGCATCGGCATCTGGTACACCGTGTGCATCACACCATCAATCCGGAAACGCACATTGCCCTTTTCGCGACGCGGCTCGATGTGGATGTCACTGGCGCGCTGGTCAAACGCGTACTGGAATAGCCAATCCACCACATTGACGATGTGCTGGTCATTGGCATCCGGGTCCTTGAGGTTGCCCAGCTCCAGCATCTGCTCGAAGTTGGCCAACCCACTGACCGCATGTGTCTCACCCTTGGTCATGCCACTGACGGAGCGTGCCAGTGTGTAGAACTCGACAGTGAAGCGGTCGATATCATCCGGGTTGGCCACCACCCGCTTGATCGGGCGACGCAACACGTGCTCAAGATTGGCCAGCCAGCCGCTGACAAACGGCTCGGCACTGGCGATCACCACCTCATCACGATTGGCTGCCACGGCCAGGATCTTGTGGCGCTGCGCGAAAGCAAACGACATCACCTCAGTGATCGCTGACGCATCGATCTTCAACGGGTCGATGCGCAGATACGGTTGGCCGGCATGATCGGCCAGCCACACCGTCAGGGCTTCGATGTCGAGGGTCTTGCCCGGCCGCCGCGCATCTTCCAGGGCCTGGCCAGCGAGGTAGCTCAGGGGGTGCATGGCGGCCTGGGCCGCCGTGCGGGGCGTGCCTTCCAGGCGCGCCATCTCGGCATCACTGATCAAGCCATCGCTGTGCAAGCCATGCAGGATGGAGCGCAGGTCAAGCACACGATCAGCAGTGGGTCGGGAAGTGGCCGTCGTCATGGGAGAAACCGCTTTCTTTTTCAATAGTTATAGCACCAGCTTACCGCATCTGCCGGCATCCGCCCATTACCACGGTAACCCCATGTGGATCAAAAAAGCCTGCTTTGCGGGTAGTCTTGCCCGTGCGGGCTGCCTATACTGGCGCCTCCCGACATGAGGATCCTTTCCATGGCACTGCTCAGCGGCACCCTCAATGGCCTGTTTGGCGCATCCCCCATCAAACCGTTACAGGAACACATGTCCCGGGCCCACGAGTGCGTGATCGGCCTGCGGGAGTTCCTCGAAGCCACCCTGGCCAATGACTGGGCGCGTGCCGAAGCCGCCCAAGGGAAAATTGCCGATCTGGAAAATGCCGCCGATGAGCTGAAAATGGAAATCCGGCTGCACCTGCCCAAAAGCCTGTTCATGCCGGCCCCACGCGAGGATTTCCTCGAGTTGCTGCACGTGCAGGAACGCATTGCCAACCGGGCCCGCGATATTGCCGGCATCATGCTCGGCCGCAAGATGGATATCCCGGTCAATATGGCCGATCCCATGCGCGAATACCTGGCGGCCTGCACGGCCACGTCGGCACAGGCATTGAAAGCCATCAATGAGCTGGATGAACTGCTGGAGACCGGTTTCAGCGGCCCGGAAGTCGACCTGGTGCAGAACCTGATCCGTGAGCTGAACCAGCTCGAACACCAGACCGATGTGTTGCAGATCGACATCCGTTCCAAACTGTTTGCCCAGGAAAAAGACCTGCCCCCCGTGGACGTGGTGTTCCTCTACAAGATCATTGACTGGGTCGGCGACCTGGCCGATGCCGCCCAACAGGTAGGCAGCCGCCTGCAGATACTGATCGCACGCTAAGGGGGAACCCATGGAGATCCTGTCCCAGCATGGTGAATTGCTGCTAATCCTGGCCTGCGTATTCGGCTTTTTCATGGCCTGGGGCGTGGGCGCCAACGATGTCGCCAATGCCATGGGCACCTCGGTCGGCTCGAAAGCACTGACCGTGCGCCAGGCCATCTTTATCGCCATGATTTTCGAGTTCCTCGGCGCTTATCTCGCCGGCGGTTCGGTCACCGATACCATCCGCAAGGGCATCATCGCGCCGGAAGCGTTCACCAATGCGCCCGACCTGCTGGTGTTCGGCATGATGGCCTCGCTGTTGGCCGCTGGCACCTGGCTGCTGTTGGCCAGCATGATGGGCTGGCCCGTGTCGACCACCCATTCCATCGTGGGTGCGATTGTCGGTTTCGTGGCTGCCGGCATGGGCATGGATGCGGTGAACTGGGATGCCGTGACCGAGATCGTCTCCAGCTGGGTCGTATCGCCCATCATGGCCGGCATTATTTCCTTCGGCCTGTTCATGAGTGTGCAAAAACTGATCCTGACCCAAAAAGACCCGTTTGCCCGCGCCAAGAAACTGGTGCCGGTGTACATGTTCTTTGTGGGCCTGGTGGTTGGCATGGTCACCATCCTGAAAGGCCTGAAATATGTATTGAAAGACCACCACGTCGATTTCACGTTCATGGAGTCCATCGGCCTGGCCTGCCTTGTCGGCCTGGTTGTGGCTGCCATCGGTGCCCTGCTGTTGTCACGCATCCAGCGCGACCCGATCGCGGAACAGGATTCACGTTTCGCCAGCGTGGAAAAGATCTTCGCTGTCCTCATGGTCTTTACCGCCTGCGCCATGGCGTTTGCGCATGGCTCCAACGATGTGGCCAACGCCGTGGGCCCACTGGCGGCGATCGTCAGCGTGATTGAGTCTGGTGGCGAAGTTGCCAGGAAAGCGGCCCTGCCCGGCTGGATCCTGTTGTTGGGCGCCGGCGGTATCGTGTTCGGCCTGGCCACCTATGGCTTCCGGGTAATCGCCACGGTCGGCAAGAAAATCACCGAACTCACTCCCAGCCGCGGCTTTGCAGCAGAGCTCGGTGCTGCCACTACCGTGGTCGTGGCTTCCGGTACCGGCCTGCCGATTTCCACCACCCACACATTGGTCGGCGCGATCCTGGGTGTCGGCTTAGCGCGCGGTATCAGTGCGTTGAACCTGCGCACCATCGGCAGCATTTTCATGTCATGGATCATTACCCTGCCGGCCGGTGCCGGTCTGGCGATCGTGTTCTTCTTCATGTTCAAGGGCATGTTTATGTAACGGGCAACGACTGCCCGCCATACCCGTTCACCATGGCAGCCGGCTTGTTGCTACACTGGCTGCCATGAACACCCTGCCTGACTTCACCACCCAACTCGCTGAACTCATCGCCATCCCGTCGATGAGTTCGTCGACTGACCCGCTCTGGGATGTCGGCAATCGCGCAGTGATCGAACACCTTGCCACGTGGCTGGCTGATATCGGTTTCACCATCACGATCGTGGACGTGCCCGGCGAACCCACCAAAGCCAACCTGGTCGCACAGCTGGGCCAAGGCAGTGATGGATTGGTACTGGCCGGCCACACCGACACCGTACCTGCCGGCGACAGCGGCTGGCACAGCGACCCATTCACACTGACCGAGCGCAACGGCTGCCTGCATGGCCTGGGCACGACCGACATGAAAGGGTTTTTCCCCGTTGCGATTGCCGCTGCCCACGAAGCGATTGCCGCCAAAGCGCTGAAAAAACCGCTCACCATTGTCGCCACCGCTGACGAAGAAAGCTCGATGAGTGGCATTCGTGCGCTGGTCGCGGCAGGCATACCGAAAGCACGTTTTGCCGTTGTCGGCGAACCCACCAACCTCAAGCCGGTGCGCATGCACAAAGGCATGATGATGGAATCGCTGCAGCTGACCGGGCAATCCGGCCATTCGTCGAACCCGGCGCTCGGCCGCAACAGCATCGATGCCATGGCCGATTGCCTCGATGCCCTGAAAATCTTCCGTGACCGGCTGCGGGCCTCCCACAAGCATCCCGGCTTTGCTGTCCCGCATGCCAGCATGAACTTTGGCGCCATCCATGGTGGCCAAAACCCGAACAAGATCTGCAGCCATTGCCAGCTCGATTTCGACATCCGCCCGCTGCCGGGCATGCCGCTCGATACCTTGCGCCGGCAATTGCAGCACGTGATTGCACCGGAAGCCGCCCGTTATGGGGTGGATGCGGTGATTCATTCACTGTTCCCTGGCGTGCCGGCCTTTGAAACAGCGGCCGATGCCGAGCTGGTGCAGCTGGCCGAGCAACTGACCGGCCATACCGCCATATCAGCCGGCTTTGCCACTGAAGCACCCTTCCTGCAACAACTGGGCATGGAAACCATTGTCATGGGTCCGGGCAACATCGACTGTGCCCACCAGCCCAATGAATTCCTGGAACTGGCGCAAATACCGTCGGCCATCCAACAGTTACAAGCCTTGATCCGCCAGTTCTGTCTCTAGGCGCATCACGCATGCTATTCAACTCTGCCGTGTTTATCTTTGCTTTCCTGCCGCTGGTGGTGCTGGTGTACTTCCGGCTTTCTGCGAGCTATCCCAGCCATGTTGCGAAGACATGGCTGGTTGCAGCGTCATTGTTTTTTTACGGTTACTGGAATCCGGTTTACTTGCCTTTGATTCTTGGCTCCATGTGCATCAACTATGCGATAGGCTTGCAGCTTCACCGCACGATCGATTCACCCCTTATCCGCAAATACTGGCTTATCACAGGCATTGTTTTTAATCTCGGCTTGCTCGCTTATTTCAAATACGCTGATTTCTTTATCAGCAATATCGCTGCACTGACTAATCATCCATGGTCTTCGATGGATATTGCCTTGCCACTCGCCATCAGCTTTTTCACCTTCCAGCAAATTGCCTACCTGGCTGATTGTCACCAGGCAGACACACCGGGATACCGGTTTACTGACTATTGCCTGTTTGTCACCTTTTTCCCGCAGCTGATTGCAGGCCCCATCGTCCACCACAAGGAAATGATGCCGCAATTTCCAGGCACATCGGCTGCCCGCCTGGATTGGGACAATATCGCTAGCGGTTTATTTATCTTTAGTATCGGGTTATTCAAGAAAGTGGTTGTGGCTGACCAGTTCGCCACCTGGGCCAATGCAGGATTTTCTGCAGACCGCATCCTGGACATCCATGAAGCCTGGGGGGCCAGCCTGAGCTACACCCTGCAGCTGTATTATGACTTTTCAGGCTACGCCGACATGGCTATTGGCGCAGCACTGCTTTTCAACATACGCCTGCCAATCAACTTCAATTCGCCATACAAAGCGGCCAATATCCGCGACTTCTGGGATCGCTGGCACATCACACTGTCACGATGGCTTCGCGATTACCTGTACATTCCCTTGGGCGGTAACCGCAAGGGGAAAGCACGCGCGCACGCCAACCTCTTCATGACCTTTGTGCTGGCGGGACTTTGGCATGGGGCTGCGTGGACTTTTGTCGTATGGGGCATCGCTCACGGCATACTGCTGTCCCTGCACCGGTTTTGGCGCGATGCCGGATTCTCGATGCCACGCGTACTGGCATGGCCTCTCTTCCTCATCTGGTTAAACGCAACCATGGTGATCTTTCGTGCAGAATCACTTGCTGACAGCTGGCACATATTGAACAGCCTGTTCGGCTTCAATGGTTTCACCAGCAATATCAACCCCGTTACCACAAGCGAGACCTATCGTTACATCGCTGTGTTCGGGGCAATCGCCCTGGCATGCCCCAACACCATGCAGATGCTGCGATGGATCCCCTATGAAGGTCGTCTCGTTTTCAAACCAAACGTGCCCACAACCATTGCTGCCAGCAGTATTGCGTTAGTAGCGCTGTTCTTCCTGCTCACCACCACCGGGTCTGAATTCCTGTATTTCAACTTTTAATGCCATGAATAACGCCAAATATTTTTCCTTGACGATGATTGCTGCAAGCCTGCTTGGCACAGTGATCCTGATGGCATTTAACTACCACACTGACCAATCACTGGTGCTCCATCAGGACACGCAAAATCGCTACTGGAACATCCAGGCCAAAAAACCATGGCGGATGCCTGCGAATTATCGCTACCTGAAAACCCTCTACCTGCTCGAACACCGGGATGATTTTGACAAGCTGTTGATGGCCTCCTCACGAGCAGGATCCATGGATATCAGCATCCTTGGCAAACGCTGGTTCAAATACAATTTTTCCATCGCCATGCTGCAGGATCATGAGCAACACCTCCAGGTATTACTCCAGCACGGCGTAAAGCCAAAGCACATCATTATTGGCATGGATCGCTTTAATTTTTACTCTCCTTACCCGCTGGATCACGTCCTGTACCAGCCGTACCCGCTGGATTGGCAAGAACACGCCAAGCTGATCGGGTTCTATTTATTCAAGCGTCCCTCGGAACTGGATATCGACATCTTGATGGGCAGGGCAATCCTCAAACCCGATCATGGCGCCATTCATGATGGCGGCAGTCGATGGAGCGAGTCAGATCGCCAGCAACGGTTAGCCAAACAACCCCAATGGCAGACGCCCTTGCTGCATCACAGCCCT
>SBFY01000064.1 GCA_006227085.1 Gammaproteobacteria bacterium | reverse complement strand
GCTGGCCCTGCATCAGGGTGACATAGGCATAAATGCCCTGTCCCTTGATGTCATGCGGGTAACCCACCACAGCGGCCTCGGCAACCGCTTCATGCAATACCAGCGCGGATTCGATTTCCGCAGTGCCCAGGCGATGCCCGGACACATTCAGCACATCATCAACGCGACCGGTGATCCAGTAGTAACCGTCTTCATCGCGGCGGGCGCCGTCCCCGGTGAAGTAATAGCCGGGGAATTGGCTGAAATAGGTATTGATCATGCGCTGGTGATCGCCATAGACGGTGCGTATCTGGCTGGGCCAGGGATGCTTGATCACCAGGTTGCCGGAGCCGGCGCCTTCGATTTCCTTGCCCTGGTCATCCAGCAGGGCCAGCTGCACACCGAAAAATGGTTTGGTCGCTGAACCGGGCTTCAGGTCGGTTGCACCGGGCAGGGGGCTGATCATGATGCCGCCGGTTTCGGTTTGCCACCAGGTGTCGACAATGGGCAGCCGGTTTTCACCGACCACGCGGTGATACCACTCCCAGGCTTCCGGGTTGATGGGCTCGCCGACAGTGCCAAGCAATCGCAAGCTGCTGCGGGAGGTGCGGGTGACGAAATCATCACCAAGACCCATCAAGGCACGAATGGCCGTGGGAGCCGTGTAGAAAATATTGACCTGGTGCTTGTCGATCACTTGCCAGCAACGCGCAGCATCCGGGTAGGTGGGAATGCCTTCAAACATCAGGGTAGTGCCGCCATTGCTGAGTGGGCCGTACACACTGTAGGAGTGCCCGGTAATCCAGCCGACATCAGCGGTGCACCAGTAAACATCGCCATCGTGGTAATCGAACACGCATTGGTATGACAGCGTGGCTCCCAGCAGGTAACCGCCGGTGGTGTGCAACACGCCCTTGGGTTTGCCGGTCGAGCCTGAGGTGTACAGGATGAACAGCGGGTCTTCAGCATCCATGGGTTCGGCCGGACACTCGGCGGGCTGTTGCGCCACGAGTTCGTGGTACCAGGTATCGCGATCGTCTTGCCAGGCAATCTGGCCGCCGGTGCGGCGCACAACCAGGCAGGTGTGCACATCGGGGCAGAGGGTCAGCGCTTTGTCAGTATTGGTTTTGAGTGGGATGCGCTTGCCGCCGCGCAGGCCTTCATCGGCAGTGATCACGATACGGCAGTCAGAGTCGAGGATGCGGTCTTTCAGGGCTTCCGGTGAGAAGCCACCGAACACTACGGAGTGGATGGCGCCAATACGGGCACAGGCCAGCATGGCGTAAGCGGCTTCCGGGATCATGGGCATGTAGATGCAAACGCGGTCGCCTTTCCTGACGCCCCTGGCTTTCAGGGCATTGGCCAGGCGGCAGACATGGGCATGCAGTTCGCGGTAAGTGATGCGGGCATCATCGGCCGGGTCATCGCCTTCCCAGATAATGGCGACCTGGTCACCACGCTTGGCCAGGTGGCGGTCAATGCAGTTGGTGGTGACATTGAGCTGGCCGCCTGTAAACCAGCGGGTATTGCCGGCGCCGAAATCGGCATCCAGTACCTTGTCCCAGCGTTTATGCCACTGCAGCAAGGTTTCGGCCTGCTTGGCCCAGAACGCTTGCGGATCCTTGACCGATTCGGCGTACAGGCGGTCATAGTCTGCTGTCTTGATGAGTGCGCGTTCGCGGGCGCTGGCGGGTACGGGATAGATATGCGTCGTGCTCATGGCCACATCCTTGGGTCGATTGCAAAAACAGGGCTTCATGATACCCGCTGGGAGCATGACGATCTAACCGCGTTGGTCGGGTCGTGGGAATCGTGGGGCAATAAAAAACCCCTCATGTGAGGGGTTTCAGGGAGCGGGGTTGCTTACGCCACTTGTACCGGAATGGCATTGCTGGAATGGCTGACGATATTGCCTTCCTGCAGGTAGATCAGGCGCGGCTTGTAATTCAGCAGTTCGGCCTGGCTGTAACCGGCATACGCGCAAATGATGACGCGGTCGCCGACATTGGCCATGTGGGCAGCAGCGCCGTTCACGGAAATCATGCGTGAGCCTTCTTCGCCACGAATGGCATAGGTGGTGAAGCGTGCACCATTCGCCATGTTGTAGATCTGGATTTGCTCGTACTCGTGGATACCGGCCATGTCCAGCAATTCGCCATCAATAGCACAGGAGCCTTCGTACTCCAGTACGGAATGGGTAACGCGCGCCTGGTGCAATTTCGCCTTCAGCATGGTTGATTGCATACGCTGATCCTTCCGGTTCTGGACCCGTGGTTACGATATGCCACTGGTCAAATTTTGAACAGACTGTCCGTTCGGGTTGCACAATGGCGGGCAAGTATGCCGTAACTGCCCACCTCGTTCAATACTCAGGGTAACACCAGTGTAACATTGTCAATCAGGCGGGTGTTACCCATCGTAGCACTGGCCAGGATGACGATTTCTCCACATTCAGCATCCGGTTTTGCCAGGGTGCCGGCATCGCGGATTTCATAGTAGCCGGGCTGGAAACCGGCGTGGGCCAAGGCTTCCCGTGCGGCCTGCTCCAGTGCCGGGTAATCCCGCTGGCCGTTGGCGATGGCATCCCGCGTGCTGCACAAGGTGGCATAGAGGGCCGGTGCCTTGGCACGCTGTTCCTGGCTGAGGTACCCGTTCCGTGAACTCAGGGCCAGGCCGTCGCCAGCCCGTGCTGTTTCCACGCCTTCAATGCGGATCGGGAAATTCAGGTCCCGGGTCAGCTGGCGGATAATGGCCAGCTGCTGGAAATCTTTCTGGCCGAAAACGGCAATATCCGGGTCGACCATGTTGAACAGCTTGCTGACCACCGTAGCGACACCATCAAAATGCCCGGGTCGTTCGGCGCCACAGAGGATGTTGCTGATGCCGGGGACGGATACGCGTACTTGCTGTTCCAGCCCGCCGGGATACATTTCCTCCACGCTGGGCAGGAACAGGTGATGGACACCTTCGGCCACCAGCATGGCGGTGTCTTCCTTGGGCGTGCGCGGGTAACGCGACAAGTCCTCATTGGCACCAAACTGCATCGGGTTCACGAAAATGCTGACCACCACGCGATCGGCCATATCCTTGGCGCGGCGCACCAGTTCCAGGTGACCTTCGTGGAGGTTGCCCATGGTGGGTACGAAGGCCACGGTGCGGCCCTTCTGGCGATGCTCGCGCACAGCGGCGCGCAAGATGGAAACGCTGGTGAATGTCTGCATGGACTGATCCGTACGGCTGGTCAGTTGAAGGAGTGTTCAGGGCCGGGAAAGCTGCCATCCTTGACCGCGGCAACATAGGCAGCCAAGGCATCCTGGATGCTGGACTGGCCTTCCATGAAGTTGTGTACGAAGCGGGCGGGTTTCGGGTTCAGGCCGAGCAGGTCGTGCAGCACCAGCACCTGGGCATCGGTGCCGTTGCCGGCGCCGATCCCGATGACCGGGATAGACAGTTGCTGGGTGATCCGTGACGCCAGGGGTGTCGGTACGCATTCCAGTACCAGCAGGCTGGCGCCGGCCGCTTGCAGGGCCAGGGCGTCGGCTTCGATCTGTCCTGCTGCAGCCTCATCGCGGCCTTGCACGCGGTAGCCACCAAACACATTAACCGATTGCGGTGTCAGGCCCAGGTGTGCACAGACAGGGATGCCGTTGCGAACCAGTGCGGTGACGGTCTCGGCCAGCCAGTGGCCACCTTCCAGTTTCACCATGTGTGCGCCGGCACGCATCAGGCTGGCGGCATGCAGGCAGGCATGTTGCGGGGTGTCATAACTCATGAATGGCATGTCGGCGATGATCAGGGCACCGGTATTGCCGCGCGTAACGGCGGCGGTGTGATAAGCCATTTGCTCGATGGTGACCGGCAAGGTGGAGTCCTGTCCTTGCAACACCATGCCCAGCGAGTCGCCCACCAGGATGACCTCGGCACCTGCGTCACAGACAGCGCGCGCGAAAGTGGCATCGTAAGCCGTGATGACGGCGAAGCGTTCGCGTTGGCGCTTGCGCTCTTGCAGGCTGTGAAGGGTAACGGCCATGGATCGGTCTCAGTTGAAAAACGAGGGGTTGTAATAATGCCGGCCCCTGCGCACGGTCGGCAAGTATTCCATGAGTTGCTGGAAATGGCGATCGTTATGCACGGGATCAATTTGTTCGGCATTGATGACCAGCAAGGGTGAGGCATCGTAATACAGGAAGAACTGGCTGTAGGCCGCATTGAGGGCTTCCAGGTAGTCACGGCCGATGGTTTGCTCCATGCCGATGCCGCGCTGCTGGATGCGGCGCAGCAAGGTGTCGACCGGGGCTTGCAGGTAGATCACCAGGTCCGGTTTCGGCGCATCAATGGCCAGGTTGTCGTAAACCTGCTGGTACAAGGCTAACTCGTGCTCGCCCAGGGTAAGTTCGGCAAACAGGCGGTCTTTCTCGATCAGGAAATCGGACACGCGGATCGGCTCGAACAGGTCGTCTTGCCGCAATTCCTGCAGTTGCCGGGAGCGCTGGAACAGGAAGAACAACTGGGTGGCGAGCGCGTGTTGCTTGCGGTCGCGGTAGAAATCCTTCAGGAACGGGTTTTCATCGGCCTGCTCCAGCAGGGCCTGGTAGTTGAATGCATTGGCGATACGGCGGGCGAGTGAAGTCTTGCCGACCCCGATCGGGCCCTCAATGGTGATGAACCGTGGCAGTTGGGCAATGCCGGGAAGGGGCGGGTTTTCCTGCAAGGCATTCGCGTTCATGCGTGCTCCAGTAACCAGAGACCTTCGGTGCCGGCAGCGGCTGCGCGATCACGCAGGTAGCTGCCATCGGGCAGCACAAGTGCTGGCGCCAGTGCCAGCAGGGGTTGCAACACGAATGGGCGTTCCAGCATGCGGGGATGGGGGACGACCAAACGTGTATCAGCCATCGGTTGCTGCCCGTACAGCAGTATATCAAGGTCCAGGGTGCGTGCTCCCCAGCGTTCGCTGCGGACGCGCCCTTGCGATTGTTCAATGGCCTGCAGGGCATCCAGCAGGTCATGCGCGGACAGCCGGGTATCCAGTTCGGCGACGCCGTTGACGTAGTCGGCTTGCTGGCCAGGGCCAATGGCGGTGCTGCCATACCAGGGGGAATGTGCGACGAGGCGTGACTGTGGCAGTTGTGACAGGGCGGTGATGGCGGCCTGCACCTGCTGCAAGGGTTGGTCGAGGTTGCTGCCGATACCGATGTAGGCAGTGGTCATGCGCGTGGTTTGCGGGTGCGCGGGCGCCGCCGGTTACGTGGGCGGCGTTGGCCGGGGGTTTTGGCTTGCTGTAGCAGCTGCCCTTGTTCCTCACTGTTGGCTTGCTGGAACTCCGTCCACCAATCACCCAGCCCGGCCGGGAGTTCGCCGGCACTTTCGCGCAACAGCAGGAAGTCATAGCCGGCACGGAAGCGTGGGTTGGTGAGCAGGGTGGCGGCACTTTTGGGGGTGCGTCGCGCCAGCCGCCATTGCATGTCCCAGATCTCGCGCATGGGGAGGGAGAAGCGTTTGGGGATAGTGATGTGGCGTAGCTGTTGGTGCAGGACCTCATCAGCAGCACGACGATAGGCATCCATCGGCGGCAGGGTTTCCTGTAATGCTGCCATGCGCAGGGCAACGGCTGGCCACAACAGGCTGGCATAGAGGAATGCTGGCGTGACGGGCTTGTCTTCAGCGATGCGTTGGTCCGTGTTGGCGAGGGCTTGTTCAATCAAGGCGCTCACCCAGGCTGGACCTTGCGCAATGGCATGGGCGGTCGCCGGCATCAGGTGGCGCAGCACGTCGTGGTGTGTGACTTGCTGCCAGGTCGCCACGCCATGGCCGCTCATGAAGAGTTTCAGGATCTCATCAAACAGGCGGGCTGGTGCAATGTTTTCCAGCATTGACTTCAGTGTGCTGATCGGGGCGGCCGTGGCCGGTTCGAGGGTGAAACCCAGTTTGGCGGCAAAGCGCAGCGCACGCAGGATGCGAACCGGGTCTTCACGGTAGCGCGTGGCGGGGTCGCCAATGATGCGTAATCGGCGGTTTTCCAGGTCTTCCAGCGCACCTGTGAAATCCCATAGGGAAAAATCACGGATCGAGTAATACAAGGCGTTGATCGTGAAATCGCGGCGCAAGGCATCCTCGGCGATGCTGCCGAATACGTTATCCCGCAGCAGCATGCCGGAATCGGCTTGCACGGCATGGTGCGTGCCTTCTTCGGCACTGTCATGGCTGGCGCGGAAAGTGGTGACCTCAATCACGTTGCGGCCAAATTGCACATGGGCAATACGGAAGCGACGTCCGACGATGCGGCTGTTGCGGAACAGTTCGCGCACTTCTTCCGGGGTGGCATTGGTGGCGACGTCGAAATCCTTTGGGTGGCCGCCCAACAGCAGGTCGCGCACACCGCCGCCGACCAGGTAGGCATCAAAGCCGGCATCGTTCAGGCGGTAGAGCACCTTGAGGGCTTCCGGGCTGATGTCCTTGCGTGAAATACCGTGTTCGGGCCTGGGGATGATGCGGGGTTGCGGCAGGGTCTCAGTCATCGGTTGGGTGAAAGACTCAGGTAACCAGCGGCTGATCGGGGAGGGCAGTTGGGCAAGCCAGCGGCGCATGGGCGGTTCGTGTTTCCCGATAGCGGTGGGGTCGATGGATGGCGGCCATGGTAGCACGCGCGATGCCCCGATGGTGCCTGGCCTGGCCAGTCAGCGACAGAAAGTAAAAAGGGGAAGGCTTTCGCGCTTCCCCCCATCCAGGTCTGTTTGTTGTTTTTATTGTGCGGTTTTTATTGTTATTTGTTGTTCTTATTATGCGCGTATACAAAGCATTTACCGTGCCAACTTTAAAAAATTGTTTAAATTCAATAATTTAAAAATAATATGGGCAGGATTGTCCAGTAAATGGCGGCACAAGGGTTACGGAATTTCCTGTTAGTGTTACGAATATTCCATGTTGTGGTTACTTGCTGCGGGGAATTTCCAGCCGCTTGCGACGCTCCCACAGCGTTTTGCGGGTAATCCCGAGTTTGGCCGCCAGTTCGGTCTCGGTCATGCTGTCCTGGTTATCCAGCACAAAACGGGTGAA
>SBFY01000195.1 GCA_006227085.1 Gammaproteobacteria bacterium | reverse complement strand
AATGACCGGTCATTCCACTGCATGTCGCGTTCGAAGAACAAGCCCGCATCCAGGCTGGCCATGGGCACAGTCGCTGATGGTGTGCCGGTGATTTCGGAGCCGGCCTTGGGACGTGTGAAATCCGGGTCACCGGGCCATGTCATGATGGGGGCTGGCCCCGGCGGTACCCAGGTTAACGGGGTGTAGTCATAGACAACCCCGTTTTCATTGGAATCGTTCAGCACGTAATTCACATGACGCAGTTTGACGGTGGGGATGATGTAGCCCGCATTCCAGCGCATGGGGAATGTCACGCCGGGTTCGGCATACATCCGCTGGCCGCGTATCTGGGTGTCACTGTCAAAGAAGCTGTAATCGGCAAGGAATAACCAGTCAGGGCGGAATGATTCACCGCTGGCGGTTTTCAGTAATTCGAGATGCGGCAGCAAGGCGTACTGTTCCTTGCTGTTTTCGCCCAGGGTCTGGTGGTCTTCAACGGATGCCGTAAAGCTCCAGACATTACTGGTCCAGTTCAGCATGCCGGTCTGGGTCAGGTGGGTCTGGCGGCGAGCTTCGATGCTCACCGTGTCCAGGTCACGGAAATATTCATCATCACTGACACGTGTGTAATCAATCCGGCTGCGCCAGCCGCTGCCCAGGTTGCCACGCTCATCGAGGTTGATTAACCAGCGTTTCTCGGCATCAACATCATAATCCTGCCAGGTGATGGGTTCGGGTGGTGTGGCGGACAGCTTTTCGCTGACGTTGCGATCAATCTGGTCGTCGCGATATTGCTTATCACTGTTGAGGTAGGCCATGCCAAGCCGCCACTCATCCACGGGTGTCTGGTAACGGGTTTCCACTTCAAGCATCGTGCCGCGCGAATCGATATACCGTGGCGTCAGGGTGGCATCGTAATTGGGTGCGAGGTTCAGGTAATACGGCACACCGATTTCAAAACCGCTGCGGCTGCTATGGCCAATGTGTGGCCACAACACGCCGGTCATGCGGCGGTCATCAATCGGGAATTGCACATAAGGCACATAAGCCACAGGCACAGTTTGCAGGTGCAGTACGGCATCCTTGGCCGTGCCGATGCCGGTGTTCTGGTCGATATGGATCTCTCCAGCCTCGAAGTCCCAGAAGGCATCGCCGGGTTCACAAGTGGTGTAACCACTGCCGTCCAGCTGGTACACGCCCTCGCCCTCGATGGTGAGCCGGTCGGCATCGCCGCGGATATGCTCATCGTGGACAACGAAATACACATTATCGGCATAACCAGTGTTGTTGGCGGTGTTGATCTGGGCACGGTCAGCGCGGATCAGCAGGTTAGGCTCGCGCAACACCACATTGCCTTCGAGGATGACCTGGTCATCAGCACGCAGGACCTCGGCCTTGTCAGCGCGGGCCTGGCGATAACCCTGTTCCAGGGCAATGCCGCCAGTCAGTACAAAACGTTCGCGGTTTTCTTCCAGCTGGCCACTGTCGGCGGCCACCTTGAGCGGGGATTCATCCGGCGCGTTGCTTTCCTTGGGCAGGTTGGCCAGCGGATCGATATAGGCGCCGGAGCAGCAGGGGTTGGCAGCCTGGCCTTCTGCCAGGCTGGCGCGGGGCACCCAGTCCAGTGATGCGGGGTCAACCGGGGTGCGTGCGGCGGCCACCACAGCGGGCGACGCCTCGGTTGCCGATGCGTGCAAGGGCTCGCCTTTGCGATTCATGGTTGGTTTCGGGCCGCTGACCGGGGTGGCATCGCTGGTGGATGGCAGCGGTGGCAGGCGATAGGGGCCGTCGTTCACGGGTGCAGGGCGGCAGTCCCAGCCCTGGCCGTCAGCTTTCGGGGTGCATTGCCACTCGCTGGCGGCATCGGCTGCCTGGGCAAGCGGATGGGCCAGTAGCAGGGCAGCAAACAGGAGTCGCGATGGCTGGGGTGGCATGCGTGAAGTACCGGATCAGGCGAATCGTTAACATTATGCGCTGGCTGCGCCACAAGCCCGGCGCAGGCATGGCCATGATAAAGCATTGCGCGGTGTTACCCAACCATCATGCCAAGGCGATGACGCCATGATGCATGCTATTCTGCCGCCTTCACCAAAGGGATGACGGCATGAACGAATTGGCACAGTGGTGTGCGGATTGCCTGCGGGCCGGGCCGGGTATCCGGGAGCCGGGTGTGCTGGTGCCGTTATCCGGCGATGCCAGTTTCCGCCGCTATTTCCGTTACACCGCCGCCGGTCACACATGGGTGGCGGTGCACGCCCCGCCGGACAAGGAAAAAAACCGCGAATTCGTGCAAGTGCGTGCCTTGTTGCAGCAGGCCGCTGTGCCCGTACCGGCCCTGCTGGGCCATGACGAAAACCGGGGCTTCCTGTTGTTGTCGGACCTCGGCGATCGCTTGTTGCTGCCGGAGTTGTCCGTGACCCAGGTGGATCACCGCTACCGGCAGGCGCTGCAGCAAATTGTGGCCATGCAGGCCGGGGTGGCGCCAGCCGATGCCGGTTTGCCGGCCTATGATGGCTGCCGCCTGCAGGACGAAATGGCCTTGTTCCCGCAGTGGTTCCTCGGCCAGTTGCTGCAATACACACCCTCGGCAAGTGAACAGCAGATGCTGGACAGCCTGTTTGCCCGTTTGGTCGACAGTGCCGTCGCGCAGCCGCAACGGTTTGTGCACCGCGACTACCATGCCCGCAACATCATGATCCTTGATGATGACCGTCTGGCGACCATTGATTTCCAGGACGCGGTGATCGGACCGGTGCTGTATGACCCGGTGTCCTTGCTGAAAGACTGCTATGTGCGCTGGCCGCGTGAGCGGGTACTGGGTTGGCTGGATGACTACCTCGCCATGGCAGCGGCGGCCGGTATCCTGCGGCGTGAAGCAGGTGATTGGGTCTATGCCTTCGATGCCATGGGCCTGCAACGGCACATCAAGGTGCTGGGGATTTTTGCCCGCCTGTGGCTGCGCGATGGCAAGGCGGGTTACCTGGGTGACCTGACCCGTGTGCTGGGCTACACCCTGGAGGCGCTATCCCTGCACGAGGCGTTTGCCGACGCGGATGACTGGTTCCGCGAGGTGATCCTGCCGAAGGCATCCGCACAGGACTGGTTCCGTGTTGCTGATATCGATGGTGTTCGCCGATGAAGGCGATGATCCTGGCAGCGGGCTTTGGCCAGCGCATGCGTCCGCTCACCGACACCTGCCCGAAACCCTTGCTGCCAGTAGCAGGCAAGGCACTGGTGGAGCACCAGCTGGAAAAGCTGGTGGCCGCCGGCGTACACGATTTCGTGATTAACCATGCCTGGCTGGGCGAGCAGATCGAGACGGCGCTGGGGAATGGCTCGCGCTGGGGTGTGCACATTGCCTGGTCGCGGGAAGGGACACCGCTCAACACTGGCGGAGGTATCTGCAAGGCACTGCCGCTGCTGGGGGAGGCGCCATTCGTGGTGGCCAATGGCGATGTCTGGACGGATTACGATTACACCGCACTGGTGCAGCGCACGCTGGGCGATGATTTGGCGCACCTGGTGCTGGTGCCCAACCCGCCGCAGCATCCGCAAGGGGACTTCCTGCTGGTGGACGGGCGGGTGCAGTTACGGCCGGATCACCTGACGGGCCTGACCTATGCCGGCATTGCACTGCTATCGCCTGAGTTGTTTGCCGGGCATGAGGTGGGCGATTTCCCGCTGGCGCCACTGTTGCGGCAAGCCATGCAAGACGGTCGCGTCAGTGGCGAGTGTTTTCCCGGTGACTGGGAAGATGTCGGCACACCGGAGCGCCTTGCGCGCTTGAATGCCCGCATCGCGGCTGATTAAATGAAACCTTCATCGGAACAGGAGAATGCGTGTGGCCCAAAAACGCTATGAATGCGACGCAGTGGACATGGGTTACTTCAATGTTGCGCCTGCCTGTTTTTCTGCGTCGGTGGTGGTTAAAGCCACGCCGGCACAAATTTTCGAGGTCTTTGAAGATGCGCATGCCTGGACGGTGTGGGCAGATCCCATCCAGGGCGTGGAATGGACTTCACCGAAACCCTATGGCCTGGGCACGACCCGTACCGTCAGCATGAGTGGCGGCATGGTCGGGGAAGAAGTGTTTATTGCCTGGGATCCGGGCAAGCGTATGGCCTTCCGTTTCACCCATGCGTCCATGGACAGCGTGAGTGCCTTTGGCGAGGATTACCAGGTAGAAGACCTGGGCAATGGCGAGGTCAAGGTGACCTGGACCATGGCGATGTCGCCGAAGGGTATCAGCAAGATTTTCATGAAGCTGTTTGGTTTCATGATGGGCATGATGCTGCGCAAGTTCCTCAAGCAGTTCAAGGCGTATGTTGAACAGCGCTACAACACGGTGGCATGACATGACCGATTACCGCATCGCTCCTTCCATCCTCTCTGCCGATTTCGCCCGCCTGGGTGATGAAGTCAATGCCGTGCTCAAGGCCGGTGCGGATTGGGTGCACTTCGATGTGATGGATAATCACTATGTGCCGAACCTCACCATCGGACCGATGGTCTGCAAGGCGCTGCGTGATCACGGCATCACCGCGCCGATCGATGTGCATTTGATGGTCACTCCGGTTGACGAATTGATTCGTATGTTTGCTGATGCCGGCGCGACCTACATCACCTTCCACCCGGAAGCGAGCGCGCACGTGGATCGCTCACTGCAGTTGATTCGCAGCCTCGGTTGCAAGGCCGGCCTGGTGTTCAATCCAGCCACGGGCCTTGATGCCGCGCGCTATGTGATGGACAAGCTCGATATGATCCTGCTGATGTCGGTCAACCCCGGCTTTGGTGGCCAGAAGTTTATCCCGGCCACGCTGGGCAAGCTGCGGGAAGCGCGCCAGATGATCGATGCCAGCGGCTGCGATATCCGTCTGGAAATTGACGGCGGCGTGACCGCTGCCAACATCCGTGACATTGCCGATGCCGGGGCTGATACCTTTGTGGCGGGCTCGGCGATCTTCAATGCGCCGGATTATGGGCAGGCGATCAAGGAAATGCGCAAGGCCCTGGCGTGAGACAGCACCTGATTGGCCATTGTGCTTTGGGTTCCCAAAACCTATGATGGGAACCTGTTCCCCTGACAGGTTCCAGGCACCCATGCCAACAGCAAAAACACATGACCGGCTGATGGCCGCGACCCGATGGCGCCGCTGATTTGCGAGCGCAAGGGTTTTTTGCTGTCTGACTGGTTTGAGGTGCTTCAATGACTCCCGAAGAATTACGAGATCTGGCTGCCCGGGGCTATAACCGGGTGCCGTTGGTTCGCCGTTTGCTGGCGGACCTCGATACCCCGCTGAGCTGTTACCTGAAACTGGCCCATGGGCCGTACACCTATCTGTTTGAATCCGTGCAGGGCGGCGAGAAATGGGGGCGTTACTCCATGATCGGCCTGCCATGCCGGACGGTGCTGTCCGCACGGGGTTCACAAGTCGACATTCGTGTGGATGGCCAGGTGACCGAGTCATTGCAGGCAGCGGACCCACTGGCCTTTGTCGAGGCGTTCCAGCAGCGTTACCGGGTGGCGCCCGTTGACGGTGTGCCAGCATTCCACGGTGGGCTGGTGGGCTACTTCGCCTATGACGCAGTGCGCTATGTCGAGCCGCACCTGCAGGCTTCGGTTCCCAAGGCCGATCCCCTCGGCTGCCCGGACATTGTGTTGATGGTGTCCGAGGAAGTGCTGGTGTTCGATAACCTGGCGGGTACCCTCAGCCTGGTGGTGCTGGTGGATCCTTCACAGGCAGATGCCCTGGCAGCGGGCGAAGCCCGGCTGGATGCCTTGCAACAGCAATTGCGTCGTGCGGTGCCGGAGTTGCCCGCGGTCGACTTGCAGGCGGCAGGGCGTGATGGTGCCGCCAGTGAAGCGCGCTTCCAGTCATCGTTCCCGCAGCCACAGTTCGAGCAGGCGGTGAACCGCATCAAGGAATACATCCTTGCCGGTGACACCATGCAGGTGGTGATCGCCCAGCGCCTCAGTGTGCCGTTTGTTGCGCCGCCGCTGAATTTGTATCGTGCGCTGCGTTGCCTGAACCCGTCGCCTTATATGTACACGCTGGATCTTGGCGATTTCCAGATCGTCGGTTCTTCGCCAGAAATCCTCGCGCGTCTTGAGGACGGGGAAGTCACGGTACGGCCGATCGCAGGCACGCGTCGTCGTGGGTATACCGAGGAAGAAGACAAAGCGCTGGAAGCCGAATTACTGGCTGACCCGAAAGAAATTGCCGAGCATCTGATGTTGATCGACCTTGGGCGTAACGATGTCGGCCGCATCAGCCACATGGGCTCGGTCACGGTCACGGATCGCATGGTGGTCGAGCGTTATTCCCACGTGATGCACATCGTCTCCAATGTCACCGGCCAATTGCTGCCGGGCAAAACGGCGATGGATGTGCTACGTGCCACCTTGCCCGCCGGCACCTTGAGCGGTGCGCCGAAAGTGCGTGCGATGGAAATCATCGATGAGCTGGAGCCGGAAAAACGCGGCGTCTATGGCGGCGCTGTCGGCTACCTGGCGTGGAATGGCAACATGGATACCGCGATTGCTATCCGTACTGCTGTGATCAAGGGCGGCCGCCTGTATGCACAAGCGGGAGCGGGCGTGGTGGCCGATTCCGTTCCGGCACTGGAATGGAAGGAAACCATGAACAAGGCCCGCGCGCTGATGCGTGCGGCGGCCATGGCTGGCGGGGAGGGCTGATCATGTTATTGATGATCGATAACTACGATTCGTTCACCTACAACCTCGTCCAGTACTTTGGTGAGCTGGGTCAGGATGTGCAGGTGCATCGCAACGATGCGATCACGGTAGCGGATATTGAAGCGCTTGCACCGGAGCGCATCGTGATTTCCCCGGGCCCCTGCACGCCGACCGAAGCGGGTATCTCGCTGGAAGTGATTCGCCACTTTGCCGGCAAGTTACCGATCCTTGGTGTTTGCCTGGGGCACCAGAGCATCGGCCAGGCCTTCGGCGGCAAGATCGTGCGTGCCCGGCGAGTGATGCATGGCAAAACCTCGTTGATGCATCACGCCGGGCAGGGTGTGTTCAGTGGCTTGCCCAGTCCGTTTGAGGCAACCCGTTATCACTCGCTGGTGATTGAACGGGAGAGCTTGCCTGACTGCCTCGAAATCACCGCATGGACACAACACGACAATGGCGACATGGATGAGATCATGGGTGTGCGCCATCGCGAATTACCGATCCAGGGTGTGCAGTTCCATCCGGAGTCGATCCTGAGCCAGCACGGCCATGCCTTGCTGAAAAACTTCCTGGGGGACGCGTGATGGATATGCAGGCCGCGATTGCCCGATTGGTTGACCGGAAGGATTTATCCGAGTCAGAGATGAAATCAGTGATGCATCGCATCATGACCGGTGACGCCACGCCCGCACAGATTGGTGGCTTCCTGGTGGCGTTGCGCATGAAGGGCGAAACCGTTGCTGAAATTACCGGCGCTGCCCGCGTCATGCGCGAACTGGCTACCAGGGTCACGATCAGCGGCAAGCATGTGGTCGACACCTGTGGTACGGGTGGCGACAGTGCTGGTATTTTCAATGTCTCTACAGCGTCGGCCTTTGTGGTGGCGGCTGCCGGTGGCCGTGTCGCGAAGCATGGCAACCGTTCCGTGACCAGTAAAAGCGGCAGTGCAGATCTGCTGGAAGCGGCAGGCGTTAATCTTGATGTTTCACCCGAGCAAGTGGCACGCTGCATCGACCAGCTGGGTGTGGGCTTCCTGTTTGCGGTCAAGCATCACGGTGCCATGAAGCATGCGATTGGCCCGCGCCGTGAGCTGGGCTTGCGGACGATTTTCAATGTACTGGGTCCGCTGACGAATCCAGCCGGTGCCCCGAACCAGGTGCTGGGTGTGTTTGCGCGTGATCGCGTGCGCCCACTGGCAGATGTGTTGCATGCCTTGGGCAGTGAGCATGTGTTGGTGGTGAATGCAGACGACGGGCTGGATGAAGTCAGTATTGCTGCGCCGACCCATGTTGCCGAATTGAAGGGTGGCGTGGTGCATGAATACACCGTCACGCCGGAAGACTTTGGTATACAGCGCCAGTCCTTGGCGCCATTGGTGGTGGCGGACGCCAAAGCCAGCCTGGTGCTGGTGGAGTCCGCACTCAGTGGTGAAGCTGGCGCCGCTGCCGACATCGTGGCCCTGAACGCCGGTGCAGCCATTTATGCGGCTGGCCTGACCCGGGATTGGCAACAAGGTGTGGCGATGGCACAAGACGTCATGGCTTCAGGGCAGGCGCGCGAAAAATTGCGTGAGCTGGTGCAGTTAACCCAGTTGATGGCAGCGCCCGAATGAATACGCCCACCGTCCTGCGGCGCATCCTGGATCGCAAGCGCGAAGAAGTCGCCGGGCGTATGCGTCACCGTGCCTTGGCCAGTGTGCGAGCGGATGCCGAAGCACAACCAGCCGCGCGCGGGTTTGTGGCCGCCATACAGCAACGCATCGCAGGGGGTGACCCGGCGGTGATCGCCGAAATCAAGAAAGCCTCACCGAGCAAAGGCGTGATCCGCGAACACTTTGACCCGCCAGCGATTGCACGCAGTTATGCGCAAGGCGGTGCGACCTGTTTATCCGTGTTAACAGACATTGATTTTTTCCAGGGCGCTGATGCGTATTTGCAGCAAGCACGTGCAGCGTGCAGCCTGCCTGTGATCCGCAAGGATTTCCTGATTGATGAATACCAGGTGTGGGAAGCGCGCGCGATCGGTGCTGATTGCATCCTGCTGATCGTGTCCGCCTTTGCTGATGCAAGGCAGCTGCTGGATTTATCCGTGCTTGCCAATGAGATCGGGCTTGATGTGTTGGTTGAAGTGCATGATCGTGCAGAGCTCGATGTCGCCCTCGACAGTGGCCAGACCCTGGTTGGCATCAATAACCGCAACCTGCATACGTTCGATGTCACATTGGAAACAACGTACCAGTTGTTGCCGCACATTCCCGCTGACCGTATCGTGGTCACCGAAAGTGGCATCCATACCCGCGATGATGTGGCTGCCATGCGCGCGCGTGATGTGCACGCATTCCTGGTGGGCGAGGCATTCATGCGTGCCGGCGAACCCGGTGAGAAGTTGAAGGAATTGTTCTTCGCATAGACAGGGGGGAAGGATCATGCGCCAACATATCCCGTTTTTCATCCTCCTGTTGTGTGTTCCTGTTTTCCTGCTGATGTTGACCCCTTTTGGCCCTAACACCACACCGGATTCGCTCGCGTATTTTGAGACGGCGAAGCATCTCCAGTCCGGTGAAGGGCTGGTGTTGACCAACTACACCCCATGGCCAAATACGCTGGCACCGATGACTGTCTGGCCGCCGCTGTATCCGGCCTTGCTCGGATCATTGGCTTGTTTGGGCATGGACATACCCGTGGCAGCGGCCATGCTATCCATGCTGGGCCTGTTCTTTGTGTTGGCGGTGTTCTATAGCCTGCTGCAGCCGGTTGCGGGTACATGGGTGGCGACGCTGGCCTCCGCCGCCTTGTTGTCCAGCATCCCCATCCTGGTTGTGTTCTCGCACGCCTGGAGTGAAACGGTATTTTTGGCGGTGCTGATGCTGGCGACCTGGTGCTGTGTGCAACACCTGGCTTGCATCAATACCAACCAGCGATCATCCCGTGGTTACCTGCTTGGCATGATAGTGGCACTCGCGCTGTTGGTTTGGGTCCGCTATATCGGTGTCGTGTTTTTGCTCATGTTGCTGCCATCCATTATCCAAACCCGCGCCCAGCGTTCGTGGTGGCCTGTTTATGTGTTGGGAGCCATGTTGTACCTCTTGTTGGTGGGTGTGCTGCTGGCAAGGAATCTCCGCTTGTCCGGTTTCCTTACCGGTCAGGCGCGTTTGCCATCGGATAGTGGTTGGGTTGCCAATATCCAGTCGACGATCGACGTGTTGTCTTTCTATGCGGGTGGATGGGTCGTACTGGTGTTGCTCTGCCTGTTGCTGGCATGGGCGGTATTCCGCAAACCATGCGCAGCGACGACTGGCCGTCCATGGTTGTTGCTGATGCTGTTCCTTGTGCTGGTGTATGCCGGTGCCTTGGTGTGCTTGCGCAGCTTGCGGGCGTTTGACCCGGTGGATGTGCGTTTGTTATCGCCTGCCTGGCCGCTGCTGTTGATGGCAACCGTGTTTGCCGTTCACGCTGCTGGACGATGGGTCAAGGCGGTATGGGCCGGTTGCATGCTGGTGGTTATCCTGTCAGGCGTATCCTTGTTTGTCGCCAATGCAAACTGGGTATCCGATTATGGCACGATTCGCCTGCCAGCCAATCCAGGTGTGTTCTATGCAAACATGAGCATGGCGAATGCGGTAAACACCGATCTGGCGTTGGCGCAATTTGCGAGAGAACACGTGCCCGCAGAAGGTTGGGTCATGTTGACCGACCGGCCGAGGATTGTGCATTTCCTGACACAGGGAAATATGCCGGTCCAGCAGCTGCATTGGGAACGGCTGTGCGAACAACTGCCCGGCATTGGTGGTCACTACTGGATGTATATCGTGAATGTGGATGCCTTGCGGCCACTATTACCAAGGGAGTTGGTGATTGCCCATGCCAACCAGCAATGGTTGCAGCGGCATGTAGTCGTGTTTGATCGTCCCTTTGAATGCCCCGCACAAGAATAGGCGGCGTCGGCAGGCCGGCTTATGTATTTTGGTTATTAACTTCCAATAAAAGAGTCTTGGACGATTCCTGGGGGTGCCCGTATTGTGCGCCGGTTTTGGGTACTTTCCAGGAAGCATCATGGCGATGGCATGGGGTTGGGACGCGTGGTTCGTGACAGCAGTGCTGGTGGGTTTGTTTGCCAGTTTCGTGTTGGAAAAAGTGCGCGCCGACCTTGCGGTTGCCGTGGCTGTGGCTGTGCTGCTGGCTGGCGGCCAGCTTAATCCCGGGGATGTGCTGGGAGTTTTCAGCAACAGCGCTCCTGCGACCATCGCCTGCTTATTCGTGATTTCAGCAGCACTGGAACGTACCGGTGTGGTGGCGGCATTAGGGGCGGTATTATCCCGTCATGCGGGTACCTCGCCTCGCCAGGTCATGATCGTGTTAATGGTGACGGCGGTTGTGCTATCGGCATTCATCAATAATACGCCGGTAGTCATGATCCTGACGCCGGTGGCGGTGACCTTGGCTAACAGCCGAGGCATGAAGCCTTCCAAGCTGTTGATCCCGTTATCTTATGCAACCATCCTGGGCGGCATCACAACCATGGTGGGCACATCCACCAATATCCTGGTTGATGGCATGGCGCGTAAAGCCGGCATGGAGCCTTTCGGCATGTTTGAATTAACCTTGCCGGCTTTGGCGATTGCGGCAGTCAGTCTGCTGTTCATGGCTGTCTTCGGCCAGAGACTGTTACCGGATCGTGAAACCCTGTCTCAGCAATTGGGAAGCCTGGGCCGGCGTCAATACAGCGCCGAGTTGCAGGTGCCAGCATCGTCGCCGCTGATCGGGCGGCGGCTGGAGGATTTGCAGGTTGCGAAGGGTGAGCTGGATTCGCTTCTGGTCTTTCGCGAGGACGCCTTGGTAGCGGATCCTGATGCAGGCTTCTTGCTGGAAGCAGGTGATCGATTGTTGATCCAGGGGTCACTGCCGGATGTGATGGAGTTAAAAGGCTTGGGGTTGTCGATGACCACAGCCTTGCGCACGCCTGTTGAATCATCCGGTCATTCATCCAGTGCCGCAATGATGGAAGTGATTGTGGGTCGCTCATCCCGTTACAGCCATCGCCCGATGCGCGATCTCGATATCACGGCACGTTATGGCATCCACGTGCTGGGCGTGCATCGCAAGAATATGAATATTGTGGATCATTTCGATGATTTCCAGCTGGATGTCGGTGATGTCCTCCTGATTGAAGGATCGCCGGAGCAAATCCGTCGTTTCGTCGATAACGGCGACTTGTTAGCTATTGGCGTGGCCAGCAGCAAGGCATTGAAAAGAGATCGCGCCTGGTTAGCATTGACGACTGCGATTGCGGTCATGGTGTTGGCCGCATTCAAGGTGATGCCGATTGAAGGATTGGCCATGATTGGCGCAGCCATTGTTGTATTGGGTGGTTGTCTCGATATCGATGATGCCTACAAATCCGTGGAGTGGCAGATTATCACCCTGATTCTTGGGATGTTGGCGATCAGTATTGCCATGGAGCGTGCAGGCATCGTGCATGCATTCGGTGAATTCGCGATGCAATTTGGCATCGGTGTTCATCCGTTGTTGGTGTTGGCATTGATTGCGTTAGTGACATCTGTCATGACAGAAATCATCAGTAATAATGCGGTCGCCGTATTGATGGTCCCAATCGTTATTGAAATTGCACAGGTGCTGGGTATTGATCCCAGGCCTTTGTTGATTGCTGTGATGATTGCTGCGAGTGCCAGTTTTGCCACACCAATCGGTTATCAGACCAATACATTTGTGTATAACGCAGGCGGCTACCATTTCCGTGATTTTTTCAGGTTAGGCATACCGCTGAACCTGATTGTGCTACTGATGATAGTCTTGCTGGTGCCGCTGTTCTGGCCCTTGCAGCAAGGGTAAGGTGCTTACAAGGATTCTGCGCGCTGTTTCAGGGCATCGCTCTCGGCATTCAAGCCGCCACGCATGAACTCTCCATAAAAGCGATCGGCCAGGCTGGCCGCGATGCCGCTTACATGCAGTTCCACCCGGTAATGGCAATGCTGCGCATCAATGGCAGTGATGTAACGAACACGCTCGCCGTCAGCAAAATGCGTAAACCAGCCCACATCACACCAGTGAAAAAGGTTGGGTCTTCCGGCGGCAATCATCTTGTGGCGGTAAGTGCCCCCTTGTTTGCCAAAGCGGGCCTTGACGGTGAGGTATTCGCCAGGCACGACGCTGCCTTCCGCGTGGTAGATCCACGGGTTCCATTCAGCATAATGGGTCAGGTCAGCGATCACATCCCACACTGTATCGGCACTGGCACTGATGAAGCGCTCTTCACGGTAGGTGCGTTGTGCCATGTCAGCGTTCAGTTTTCTGGATGGCCGTTAGCTTCTTGTCAGCTTCACGCAGGGCGCGTTCACCTTCACGAATGAGCTGGTCATATTCGCGTGTGCACTTGTGCCACTCGCTTTTGCGCTGGTTCAGGTTGGCTGTGCCGAATTCGGGTTCGGAGCCGCACTGGGCAGCACGGCGCTGCTTGAGCTCAGCCAGGTATTTGTTGTGATGGGCAACCTTGTCGATCAAGTCGGTTTTTTCGCTTTTCATCGACTTTTCGGTTTCATTGGCCCAGTGGATTGCGCAGCGATAGTCACGCATCTTCTCCAGGTTCTCTGGCGCTGCATTCTTGTTGTAATTCGACGAGTTATAACGGTAGTAACGATAGGCCGGCGTTGTCTGGCTGAGCTGTGCTTCCAGTGATTTCAGTGATCGCTCCCATCCCTGGCGGTGATGAATCACGTAATCAAGAAACTGGCCGTAGTAGCCGCTATCAGCGGGCATTTTCAGGTGGCCGCAATATTCGGAGTTACCGAGGCGCGTTAATGCTGTGCGGTTGCCGCTGTCTTCCTGCACATCCACTTGTTCGGTTTTCAGGCCAGTCGATTCGGCTGGTTGCGGTGGTTTGTCGGTAAACGTCACTTTGCCGTTTTCATCAATCACCTTGTAAACCTTGCCGGCCAAGGCAGGGTTGGCAGTGATGGCCACGGTGAAAAGCAGGGACAGGTAAAGTGCAACCCGGGCATGCAGCCCGGGTTGTTGTGATGCGCGTACTGCTGGCATGGATGGTCAGCCTTTCTGGTTGGTGGCCACCAACCACACGGCGTGCAACACACCGGGCAACCAGCCAAGCAGGGTCAGGATGATATTGATCCACAGGTGCTTGGTGGCGCCGACCTGCAGGAAAGCACCGACCGGTGGTAACAGGATGGCGAGAATCAGGTTAACGATATTCATCAAACGCTCCTTGTCAGCGGTTGGGGTTAACGAGTGCCGAAGACCACCATGGTTTTTCCTTTTACGGAAACCAACCCCTGGTCTTCCAGGTCTTTCAAAACACGGCCCACCATTTCGCGTGAACAGCCAACGATGCGGCCGATTTCCTGGCGGGTGATCTTGATTTGCATGCCATCCGGATGGGTCATGGCATCCGGCTGCTTGGACAGGTCCAGCAGGGTGCGGGCCACGCGGCCGGTCACGTCCAGGAAGGCCAGGTCGCCGACCTTGCGGGTGGTGTGGCGCAGGCGGTTGGCCATCTGCTTGCCCAGCCAATAAAGGTAGGTAGTGTCTTTGGCGACCAGCTCGCGGAATTTGGCGAAATTGATTTCGGCGACCTCGCACTCCGTTTTGGCGCGGATCCAGGCGCTGCGGTCATCGGCTTCGTCGAACAGGCCCATCTCGCCGAAAAAGTCCCCCTCGTTGAGATACGCCACGATCATTTCCCGGCCGCGGTCGTCCTCGATCAGCACCATCACCGAGCCTTTGATGATGAAATACAGCGAATCCGACTTGTCACCGGCATAGACCAGGGTCGCACGGGCCGGATAACGGCGGCGATGGCACTGGTTCAGCAGGTGCTCGAGCTTTTCCGGGTCCAGGCCCGGCTTGCGCAGCTTTGTGCTCACGGGGTTGCCTCTCATTCTTCTTATCTGACCCGTCCGTGGGGCCTTATCCGCACAAGTGTAGCAGAGTCCCGGCCATCGGGCTGCTGTGATAAGCTGCCCGCCCGTTAGTGCAGCATCCAGCAGGGAGAAAGGGCATGAAAGCCAGTGTTTCATGGGTCGATGGGGTACGGTTCCTGGCGGAGTCGGGCAGTGGCCATACCGTGGTCCTGGAAGGCCCGGACACCCATGGCGGCCGCAACACCGGCATGCGGCCGATGGAGCTGCTGCTGCTGGGCGTGGGGGGGTGCTCCTCCTTTGATGTGCTGACCATCCTGCAAAAGGCCCGCCAGGCCGTGACCGGTTGCCGTTGCGAGCTCACTGCCGAACGGGCCGATGCCGTGCCGGCCGTCTTCACCGCCATCCACCTGAATTTCATCGTCACCGGCCGCGGCCTGAAAGAAGCCCAGGTCAAGCGGGCAGTGGAGCTATCGGCCGAAAAATACTGCTCGGCCAGCATCATGCTGGGCGCCGCCGGCGTCGCCATTACCCACGGTTACGAGATCATCGAGGCCGAATGATGGCACGCCCGAACCGTACCGCCGGCCTGCGCCATGTTGCCTTGTTCGTCGAGCAGTTCGAAGCCTGCCTGGATTTCTACACCCGTCTGATGGGCATGACCATCGAATGGCAGCCAGACCCGGATAACAGCTACCTCACTTCCGGTAACGACAACCTGGCCCTGCACCGCGTGACTGCCGGCCATCACGGCCCGGCCGCTGGCCAGAAGCTGGATCATATCGGCTTTGTGGTAGATGCCGCGGATGATGTCGATGCCTGGCACGCCTTCCTCAAGGCCGAAGGCATCCGCATGCGCACCGCCCCGAAAACCCATCGCGATGGTGCCCGCAGTTTCTATTGTGAAGACCCGGATGGCACGGTCGTGCAAATCATCCATCACCCGCCGATCAGCGGGCTCAACTGGTCACGCTGAACGCATCACGCCTTGCTGTGTGAACCGTCGCAGAACGGCGCGTTTTTCGTCTGCTTGCAGCCGCAGAAATACACCGTGCCGGCTTCGGTTGCTTCGTATTTGACGGGTGAAAAGCCCGTGTCCTTGTGCGAGCCATCGCAGAACGGTTGTTTCTGGCTGCGCCCGCAAGAGCACCAGTAATACGATTTGCCGGCTTCAACCTCAATCGGGAACGGTGTGTCAGCAGCGCGTACGGGAGTGGGCATGATGGGCTCCTTTGTCGTGTCCGGTGGGTTACGGGTTCTTGTTGCCTTGCCGGGATAACCAGCCAATCGCCAGTGATGCCACGCCCAGTATGGCAATGGCTGCCACCGCCTTGCCGCCCATCTCCATGGCCTGTTCGGTGGTGATGGTTTCAAACACGGCCAGTGAGGCAATCACGGCAACCGTCAGTATCAGCAGTACCAGGGTGATCGAGAGGGTGGCTTTCATCGTGAGGCTCCTTGTGCCGGTTCAGGCATTCTCAAGCGCCTTGCGGCGTTTGGCAATCATCATGAAGCGCAGGCCACCCCATAATGCAATTGACCCGCCAGCGACAAACATGCCCAGCACTACTGACTCGTCTGCAAGGATAGGGTGGAAAGGCTGGCCGTTCGCAGCAAATTTGGCATACATGGCCAGGCCGAGCAGTATCGTGCCCGGCATTTCAAGGATGGAAACCTTGATCATTTCTTTTTCGAGGGCTTTGATTTCGGCGGTGTTCTGGTCGTTCATAGGGGTTCCTTTTAACGCTTTGCTTTGGGGTGCACGGCGCAGCCGGGCATCCCGCGGGTGAAACGAGCAGACAAAAGCAATTTAATAGAGCTCATATTACTGCGCATAAGCCACTTTGGTTTCATTAATGGTAATGGCGCCTTGATTCTCAAGTTCTTTGATAATTGAATTAATTTCTTGCTCAGATAATGATTTTTGAAATAATGAGTTGATTGTGCTGCTTAGTGTTTTTACTGCCCTTGGTTTGGATGTGCCGCGCTGTAGCAAGTTAGCTAAAACGGCAGAAGCTTTTTCTGAAGCTGATTTTGAGTTGGATATTTTAACTAGTGGAATGTCTGCAACCGACTTGGAGCGCGATACCAGAATTTTCTTGCTTTTTAAGTGCTGGATCAGAGGGTCAAAGCCAGTGTCTTTAGAGACAATATGGAAATATGCGTCTGATTCCTGTGCAGCAATATGCCCTATATAAAATGCAATATGAAAATCCAGGGCATTACTGCCATTGCCAGATATTTTTATGTACTCAGCCCTGTCGCCCATTTGTTGTAACACAGAGGCAACCTCAAATGTGACTTTTGCTTGACTTGCACCAACAAAAACTATGACATTGAAATGCTCTTTATCTAATGCCATCATGAAATCTGGCTGAACATTTTCGTAGTCTATGAGTACGTAATTCTTTCGCATGGCACTCTATTTCCTTGTGAGTTCTAACGCCGTGCGCACGGAGGAAGGCTGCGTAGCAGTCGGAGTCCAGCCCAGCGAGCGTGCTGCACCTTGCTAAGCCTTTGGATGTTAAAAAGTATCATTAAAAGGTACCGCCGCTATTTGATAACTATCTTCGTAGAGAATTTTACCAGGCCTTTCAGTTTGGTGTTGATCTACCTGAATGTCATGTGCACGCAAAATTTCTATGTACTCTCTCATTTTTGCAATGTGCGTTGTTGCGGATGCTTTAAACCAACTTATGGCATTTGGATTGGTGTAATGATTGCTGTCTGATCCTTGTACATCTGGAACTGCTAAATTTTTTGAAAACCAGTTAAGGATATTTTTACGATTCTCCATTTCGTGTTCGTATAAATTTCCACTATCGCTCAAAATACCACCAGCAGTGAATACTCCCATTTCTTTGCCGGATTTGTCATCTTTTACTGGAACAGAAAATCTGATGTACATAATCAAAAAGTCTTAACTGTTGATTCAACGACAGCTGTCATTGTTACAGTTTTTCCT
>SBFY01000194.1 GCA_006227085.1 Gammaproteobacteria bacterium | reverse complement strand
AAGTGGTTTACCAACCGCAACAGGAACCGACGGAAGCTGTGGATACGCGTCGTGCTGCGATGGCGCTCTGCGATGCCGGTGTCGACTTGCTGGTCTTTGCCGGTGGTGATGGCACCGCGCGTGATGTGCTGGATGCGGTAGCCGATCGTGTACCGGTGCTGGCTATTCCGGCTGGTGTGAAAATGCACTCCGGGGTGTTTGCGGTGTCGCCTGAAGCAGCCGGCGACATGATCGCCCGTATGGCCAGTGGCGGGGTGGTTGGCCTGCGTGCCGCTGAAGTGCGCGATATCGACGAAGCCGCGCTGCGTGATGGCCGAATCAGCTCGCGCTTCTACGGTGAATTGCTGGTGCCAGTGGAAGCGGAATACCTGCAGCATGTGAAGGAAAGCGGTCGTGAAAGCGAGCCTTTGGTGCGTCATGAGATTGCCAGTTGGTTGGCTGAACGCATCACACCGGACACATTGGTGCTGGTCGGCCCTGGCACGACTGCCTGCGGTGTACTGGAGTATCTGGGGCTGCCGTTCACCTTGATGGGCGTGGATGTGTTGCGCGATGGCCAGTTGCTGGTGTCCGATGCCAATGAGTCACAATTACTCGAACAGCTGGCAACGCACACTGGCCAAGTGCTGCTGGTGGTCGGTATCACCGGCGGGCAGGGCTTTGTGCTGGGGCGGGGCAACCAGATGTTGTCAGCGGCCGTGATCAGGCGTATCGGTCGTGACCGTATGGTGATCGTATCGGCCAAGAGCAAACTCACTGCCTTGCAGGGAAGGCCCTTGCAGGTCGATACCGGTGATGCATCACTGGATCAATCGCTGGCAGGATTGTGGCCGGTAGTCAGTGGTTATGATGAGCGGGTGTTGTATCGGGTGGGTTAAAAATTGGGGTCAGAGTAAAATTTCAAATCTCAAAATATGCCTGCAACCCGATAGGCCTGAAATTTTACTCTGACCCCAATTTCCTTCGGCAGGTCCGATTCGGGACTTAAGCCGCCTTCTCCAGGTTATCCGGCGATGATTTCTTGTTCCAGTACAGTGTCATCATGGCGGGCGCAACCATCAGGTTGGCGATCAATGCAATCAGGATGGACAGGCTTAACAGGAAGCCGAATTGCTTGTTGATGGCCAGCATGCCGGTGATGTGCACGATAAACCCGCCAATCAGTACAATCGAGGTAAACACAATCGCCCGGCCACAAGTGTCCAGTGAACGCTTGACGATTTCCCGCGGGTCATGGATGTCATTGGCGTATTTGCGGAAGTGATGCATGAAGTGGATGGTGTCATCCACCGAGATGCCAATCACGATACAGCCGAGCAGGCTGGTGAAGATATTGATGGGGATGCCCAGCCAGCCCATCAGGCCCAGCGCGATCATGATGGGCGTGATGTTGGGCGAAAAAGCCAGCAGGCCACGGCGCACATCGCCCATCAACGGGATCATCAGAAGCGCCACCAACACAAATGCCAGCAGGTAGCTGTAAACGGTGCCTTGCAGCATGGCGTAGGTGGTGCGGGCAAAAATCGGTAGCAGGCCAGTAAAGGAATAGCGGGTGTCGGCCATGCCATGCTTGGCCAGGGTGTCCTG
The DNA here is from genome assembly GCA_006227085.1 of Gammaproteobacteria bacterium. Classification (GTDB taxonomy): domain Bacteria; phylum Pseudomonadota; class Gammaproteobacteria; order Pseudomonadales; family M0112; genus M0112. The sequence continues at coordinate 5,457 of SBFY01000194.1, read as the reverse complement.
CACAGCAGCGTCCAGTCCGGTCAGGTAGTCGCGGTAGTCGAGAATGTTGCCCCAAGGCGCGATGATGTTCATGCGTGCCGTGCTGAAGGTGGAATCCGAATAGTCGAGGATGTCATCGGAACCACTGTTTTCGAACAGCAGCAATTCCTGTGCAATCGTTGGATGGTCGTCCGGGATGGTGAAGTAGGCCGGGTCGTTCTGGTTCAGCGATTGGTGTGTTTCCTTGACAACACTCAGCAAGGAGATGACTTCGGTTGCCTGGGTGTTCTTGTACCGGTAAGTCTTGATGGTATTTTCAATGGCTTCCATCAGGCGGAGGTTTTCCGGGTTTTGCAGGCTGTTTTCCTTGCCAAAATAAATCACCAGTTGGTAGTTGATGGTGCCATCCATCAGGCTGTCCTGCTGGGCAAAGCCTTGGCGGAAATCCGATTCCAGCGGGTACCAGCTGACAGGATCGTGGTCAAAACGCACCTTGGCAATGCCGGTCAACGAGATAACGGCAATCACGGAGGTGACAACGATGATGCCCTTGGCATGGCGAACGGAAAAATCCCCCATGAAATGAATCAGGGTGTCTATGTTCTTGAGTAATGTTCCGGTGTGTTCCTGGCCATCCCGTGCTTTTCGTTTGATCGGGGTGATGGCAAGGATGCAAGGCACAAAGGTCAGTGTGTAAAACAGCGCAAACATCACGCCGATCGCACCAAAGATACCTATGGTCTTGGTGGGGATCATTTCCGACGACAGGAAGGACAGCAATCCCGCTGCGGTGGTGATGGAGGTCATCAGCACGGCAATTGCGGTCTTTTTCATCGACAAGGTAATGGCTTCGTGTTTATCCATGCCGTTGTCGTAATGGCGGTAAAAAATGCTCAGGATGTGTACCGCATCGGCAATGCCGACGGCGAGGATAAAGGTCGGGATGATCTGGGTGTTGGCATTGAAGGCATACCCCAGGGTTGGCCACAGGGCCAGGGTGATGACCAATGCCAGGATCACGACCAGCAGCGGAATGATGACCCCTGAAATCCGGCGGAACAAAATGGCCAGTAGCACGATGATAATGGCAAATCCCATCAGGCTGGTTTTGGTGGTAACTTTCTCGATGTCCTGGCTCAACTGGTAATTCATGGTTGGGCCGCCAACATCGTAGAGGGTGTAGTTGTCGGAGCGATACTTCTGCCCGATCTCGATGATGCTTTTGGCGAACCCGACCTCGTCGTCCGGGGTGAACAAGGCCATGGTGGCCTTGTTGTCTTCAGTGATTACGTTGTCTTCAAAGTCGGCAAACAGCGCGTCAATGTCTTCGGTGCCGGGCGTGGTTTCGCTTTGGTCAAAGACCTGTGGGTCCACCACGATATTGATCATGGTGCCATCGGCTGAAACGAGTTTGCCAACATAGTTGGGGTTGCTTAAAACCATTTCACGGAAAGCAGGGATTTCCGCTTCGGTGCTTGGCCACAGCTCATGCAGTTCATCAATGCGGAGGTAGTCGCCGTCGCCGCGGGAGTAACGGACGTTGTAGAGGCTGGTCACTTCCTTGACGTGCAGGACATTCTGCTCAAGGTCCTGGTGGATAGTGCGGAGGGTTTCCAGGTTTTCCAGGGTAAACAGCGTGTCCTTGAAGCGTATCCCCACGGTGGAGCCGGGTGTCGTGTTGAAGCTTCGGCGAAAATCGTCGTAGCGAACAATCACCGGGTCGTCTTTCGGCAGGAAGGACTCGACGGAGACATCGAGCCAGCCGTTCTTGATCAGGGGGGCGGTTGTGACGGTGAACAATACGGTTGCCAGCAGGACCAGCCAGCGATGGCTGACAACAATTTCACTCCAGCGTTCGAAGGCGTTTTCAACCCAAAGCTTGATATTCAAGGGATAGCATCCAATCAGGTGTGAGGGGCAGGATCAACTGATGTGTCAGAAGCTGTATTTCACTTCCGCAAATACACGATCGTTGTCTTCAATAAAGGTGAAGGGTGGCAGGTCGCCGCGTTGGTAGGTGACGATGCCGCCAGTGACATTCAAGCCATCCATCCATTCGTATTCGGCTTGCAGGCGAACCAGCGAACCGTCTTGCGCGCGTTCGCCAAAGGCAATGCCGACGGCAGTCAGGTTGAGCCGGTCGTGCAGCATGCTGTGCGTGGCGCGTAGCGCAGTTTCCATGCGGTCGCGCTGTTCATAAAACGGTGCCATGGATTCACTGAAGTCACGGATATGGCGGTTAACCATTTCCAGTGACAGGGTGGTGTTGGCAATGCCGAAGAATTCCACGCCGGCCAGCACATCCACGCGGGCTGTTTCGGTACTGCCGGTCGGGAACGGGATGGTGACCAGTCCGATGCCGGGTAAGACGGTGGTGACCGGTGTGGCGGTGGTGTAATCCATGCCGTCGATATAAGCGGCTTCCCATTTGAACAGCCAGCTGCCCTGGGTGATGTTGCCGCCGGCGCCGACCATTGTGATGCGGCTGTGCGCAAGGGTGGATTGCGCGAGCGTGGACAACGCATTGCCATTGAAGGGGGCCGGCGCCAGGTAGGGTTGGTCGCGCCAGGTGTGGGCTGCGTTAAAGGAGATGTCCCAGCCGGAAAAAATGCCGGTCAGGCTGGCGGCCCAGCTGGTATCGCTGAAGTCTTCCGGTTCATCTTCGGTGATGCGCAGGGCATTGCCGGGCAGCAGTGAAAACGGTGTGTAGAAATCATTGCCCAGTGGCGGGTTCTTGCTGAAGCGCACTTCAGGGATGGCGATCAGTGAGGCTGTCCATTCGTCCCGGTAGGCATCGGCCTTGATCATGCCGACGGGCAGGCGAATGTCTTCAATGTCGGTCAAACCGGGTTCGCGGTTGTCCAGTGGGTTAAGGATGTCGAGCACGCGCAGGTTATCGGAGCGGCCCCAATTCACGATCTGGCGGCCGATCTTGATATCGAGATTGCTGGCCAGTTTGCCTTGCAGCCAGGCTTCCTGGATTTCGGCTTCGTCCTCATACGCGCTGAGCACGGTGTCGGGGTAGTCATCGCGATCACGCAATGCATAGACTGCATCGTAAAACCCGTAACCGGAGACGCGTGCTTTCCAGTCGTCACTGAGTGCGGTGTCGTATTGCAGGTTCAGGCGTGTGCGCAGTTTCGATAAACCCTGCCAATCGACACGGCCGGTGGCATCGTCGTGGTCAAGGTAATTCCAGCTGCTGGAAACGGCGATACTGCCAGTCAGGCCTTCAGGCAGCAAGCTGCCATCAGCGCTGCTGGTTTCGATCGCGGGTGCCGGGGTGTCATCAAAGCCACCGAGGGCTTCTTCCAGGCTTTGGGCTGCGAGCGCAGGCGCCATCGCAGCCAGCAAGATACTGGCTGCGATGTGCCGGGCTGGCTTAGAGGCCCTGTTCAAGGGTGCGCAGGCTGAACAGGTCATCAGTCAAGGGCTGGTTAAACTGGATGTTGCGTGAATGCATCACGGTCTGGTGTTCAATCGTGCGGCCTTTGCGCGTGGTCATGACCATCTCGGTGCCGACCCAGATCCCATCCACTTGTTCGAGTTTTTTCACTTCCATGTATTTCAGCTTGCCGCCTTTCTCGACCCAGTTAACGGCGCGGATTACGACGTAGTTATCCTGGCGCACATACACCACGGCTTTGGAATAGCCGGTTTCCTCGCGCTCTTTCGCATTATTGGGCACGCTCTGGATGACCCAGACCTTGTGGCCATCGACTTCTTCTTCCTTCAGCAGGGTGTAATCGTAGTAATCAAGGTTGCGCTTGGTCATGTCGGCATAGGTGAAATCGGTGCCCATGAAGCTGCTGCTTTTATCCGAAGAAGCGATGCGCTTGGTTTTCTTCAGTGCTGGCAGGTACAGCCATTGGTCATCGTCCTTGCTGACATCGCGGTAGTCCATGGTCAGGAAGCCGGTGTCCTTCACATCAGCCGGAGCGAGGAAGAACATGATGCTTTCCGTGTCGCGGCCATTTTCACCGGCATCGCGGCGGTAGGATTTGATGGTGCGGCTGCGTTGCTTGCCTTGTTTGTCGATCAGGATCATTTCCATGTCCATGATGGCGTTGTTGCCGTCATCGCGGGCATCAACCATATCCATGATGGCGCGGGCGTCAGGGGCATCGGCAAGGCTTGCCGGCGCGATGAATGCCAGCAGGCACAGGAACAAGAGTGGGCGCATTGTTTCCTCCGTTCGTTCTATTGGAACGCTTCATGCCGGCGCAATTTGCGGCGGCCATAAATGACCATGATGGCCGGGTTCATCAGGATATCGGCCAGCAGGGCAGTGGTGATACAGAATGCTGTCAGCAGGCCGAAATTGTACAGGTTCGTCATGTCGGCAAACAGGTAAATCAGGAAACCAATCGACAGCGTCAATGAGGTAAACCACATCGCTTCGCCAGTGGTGGCCATGGTTTCGCGGATGGCGCGCTCGGGATCCTGGTAGCGGTTGAAGTAACGGATGAAGTTATTCATGAAATGGATGGTGTCATCCACCGCCAGGCCCAATGCAATCGAACCGATCAGGAGCGTGAAGGCATCCAGTGGGACTTTCATCAGCACCATGAACCCCAGTGTGATGGCGATGGGCGTGATGTTCGAGAACATGCTCAGTAAGCCCACGCGCACGCTACCGAGGAATAGCATCATCAGCAGGCTGATCAAGGTGATCGACAGCATATAGCTGTTGATCATGCTGATGATCAGGTTGTAAATGGTCTTGGCGGTCATGACCAGCAAGCCGGTGGATGACACGGTGGCCTTGTCGCCGATCATGTCACGCATCATCGGCTCCAGCTTGTCCTGCAAGGGCGGGTAGTAGACCGCATCAATGAACGGGATCTTGACGGTCATGCGCGTCTTGCTGAATTGCGTGTCGACGATTTGCTTGAGGTCATCTGAACCACTGTTCTCAAACAGCAGTAATTCCTGTGCCACCAGTGCGCGATCGTCCGGGATGGTGTAATACGCCGGGTCGTTGCCGTGCAGCGCCTGGTTGGTTTCCTTGACGATATCCACAATCGAGGTGATCTTGCCGACATGGATATTGGGGGTGGTGACCTGGATCATGGCCTGTGACAGGGCGTCCATGCGCTGCAGCAATTCCGGGTCCTGCACACCGTTTTCCTTGCCGGTATCGATCAGCACTTCCATGAACATGCTGCCGCCGAGGTTTTCATTCAGCATCTGGTTGGCGACCCGCAGCGGGTGACCTTCCGGGAACCATTTGATCGGTGCGTGTGACACGCTCATCTGCAAGGCGGATGTGATAGAGACGGCAACCAGCAGTGTCCACACCGCAATGACTTTCCAGGGGTTGCGAATAGCGAGTTCGGCACAAAACTTGAGGATGCGCTGGTTGATGCGCTCGTTGTGCGGGCGCTGGATTTTATCCAGTTTGATTGGCGTGATGGCGACCAGCGCAGGCAATAACGTCAATGTGGCAAACAAGGTGTTGGCAATGCCCAGCGGGGG
>SBFY01000206.1 GCA_006227085.1 Gammaproteobacteria bacterium | reverse complement strand
TCTAGATTTTCATCAGTTATTCCTTATCTTTATTTAGGATATGCGGATTTCGAGTATAAAAATAGGAAAACGTCTCAAAGGGTGTTTGGATTTAAAAATTATAGCTTTATTTATAGATATGACCGCTATTGGAGCCCTTTGGGATCCGCACCTCATATGGATTGTAAATCGGCTAATCCTGGAAATCCTAGGTTTAATGAGTCATTAAAATATAGATTTTTATTGGGAGAATACTAATGGCCACTATTAATGACTATTTTAAATATGCGCAAGTTGCACAAGCGGCATACTCTGATTTGCAAGGGGATGAGGGGGATGATGACAAGCTTTTTGATGACGCAAAAGCCAACTTTTCAGAATCTCAATTTGATAACTTTTATGGCGCTGAGGATGGACAATTTGAATTCCTAAAATCTTCTGATCAAGTTTCTATCGGGGCGGATTCCGGATTCTAGAAAAATAAGGGACACCCATAAATTTGACAGGGCGGAAACGGTCCGCTAAAGTACTGTACAAACATACAGCAACAAGGATCGTTGCCATGACCCAGGCCCGCAAGACGCAGGTGTCGCTCGACGCCACGCCGTATTACCACTGCATTACCCGATGTGTCCGCCGCGCGTTTTTGTGCGGGGATGACCGCTATTCCGGCCGCAATTTTGATCACCGCCGTGAATGGTTGCTGGAGCGCCTGCGCCTGCTGGCCTCCGTGTTTGCCATTGATATCTGCGCCTATGCGGTGATGAGCAATCACTATCACCTCGTCCTGCATGTGGACGCGGAAAAGGCCGCCAGCTGGGGCGATGACGAGGTGATTGCACGCTGGCTGGCGCTCTTCCACGGCCCGCTCATTGTGCAGCGCCATGTGGCGGGCCAATCGTTGCTGGAAGCGGAAAAGCAGGTGGTGGCCGAAGTGGTCGCGGAATGGCGCGAGCGGCTCAGTGACATCAGCTGGTTCATGCGCTGCCTGAACGAGCACATCGCCCGCCGGGCCAATGAGGAAGATGGCTGCAAGGGCCGTTTCTGGGAAGGCCGTTTCAAGACCCAGGCGCTGCTTGATGAGCGTGCCTTGCTGGCCTGCATGGCTTATGTCGATTTGAACCCCATCCGTGCCGGCATGGCCGACCGGCCGGAATTGTCCGATTTCACGTCCATCCAGCAGCGGCTGTTTGAAGTGGCCGGCCAACGAACGGTTGGTGAGGGCGAGGGCGATGAACTGCCGGCCTTGCAACCGTTCCAGGGCGCGGAGCATCTGGATGCGGTGCCCGGTATCCCGTTCACGCTGGGTGATTACATCGAGTTGGTGGAGTGGACTGGCCGTGCTGTGCGGCCGGACAAGCGCGGTTATATTCCACCGGGCGTGCCCTCCATCGTTGATCGACTGGGGCTGGAACCGGATGACTGGGTTCGCCTGGTTAAGCGCCACGGCCAGCCGCACCGGCGGGTGTTTGGCAGTTGGCTGCAGTTGCAGGCCTGGTGCGAGCAGGTTGGCCAGCGCTGGGTGAAGGGGCAGGGAGCGCCGGCCGCACCGGCCTGATGGGTTGCTGCTAGCCACATTATTTTCCCCGGTTTTGTCATCCGGCCTGTGCCTGTGCCACAGGCTGGCGGGCGGGTATGGCGGTTGTTCGATAACCAGCTGTTTTTAATAATCTTTTTTCATTATTTTCCTGGGCTTGAGTGATCCCGGCTGTCTTCCTGTGGCCACTGCTGTCCTGTCTGCCTAAAAAATAACCAACGAATTCATGGGTGTCCCCAAAAATTGATGGGTGTCCCAAATCAAAAAAGACAATAGTTATTGTCTTAAATAGACAAGGATTGTTGACTAAATAGTCAAGCCCGTTCACAATGGCGCCGTAATGAACAGTAACGGTCCGATTAGCGAGGTCACGGGTCATGGTCGAGTGGTTAGCAGAACACTACAAGTGGATGGAGAGCCTGACGGTTCTGGTATCGGTATTTGCGATTGTCGCGGCAGGCCGCTTCCTGCTGTTTCGTGTGCCGGCGCTGGCCGAAGTGAAGAGCTTCAATCACGAAGAGAACCGTGACAAGTTCCGCAACAAGCGTGGCTATGCGGGCCGTATCAAGTCCAGCCAGATGGTGTCGTTGGCCACCAATGTGGTGTTTTTCCTGTGCGCGGTGCCTTTTATCACCACGTTTGAAATGCAGCCCGTGTGGAAAATCCTGCTGGATATTTTCGTCATCCTGATGGTGTATGACTTCTTCTACTACATGATGCATCGCTTCCTGTTTCACGGTGAAGGCTATTTCCGCAAGGTGCATGCGGTGCATCACCAGGCGCGCAACCCCACCTCGCTGGATGCCTTGTTGTTGCACCCGATGGAAGCTTTCCTGGGGATTTTCCTGTTCATGGTGGTTACCACGGTGTTGGTTGTGGTCACGCAGCAGCCCTTGCATGTGATCACGCTGGTGGCAACGATCATCATTTATACCCAGATCAATACCTTCAACCATGTGAAGTTCAAGCCGGATTATTTCCCGTTCCGGTTGCTGAACTGGATTGCCTACAAGCATTCGGTGCATCACATCGACATGCACAAGGGCAATTACGCGACGATCACCTTGTTGTTCGACAAGATGTTCGGCACCCTGGATTGAGGCATTCATGGGTGTCCCCAAAAGGGATTTGAAGGGATTTGGGACACCCATAAAATACCCGTCAGCAGGGAGGGCTGTGGTACCATCGCCCTCCCTTTTTATTGAACCCGTAGCACCCATGGCTGCAACGCCTTCCAACAGCAACCCGCGCGATATCGTCCGCCAGTACCTCGACCAGGCTTGGCGGCCGCAGCATTTGTCAGCCGACCAGGCCGGGGCCTTGCGCCAGCGCATCATCCGCTTGCTGGAGCGTGAAAACGCGGTGATGGTGGCGCATTACTACACGGACCCTTCCTTGCAGGCGCTGGCCGAGGAAACCGGCGGTTTCGTCGGGGATTCGCTGGAAATGGCCCGCTTTGGCAATCGCCACCCGGCGCAGACGCTGGTGGTGTGCGGGGTGCGTTTCATGGGTGAAACGGCCAAGATCCTGAGCCCCGAAAAGCGCGTGCTGATGCCGACGCTGGAGGCCACCTGCTCGCTGGATATCGGCTGCCCGGTTGACCAGTTCTCGGCATTTTGTGATGCCCATCCCGAGCGCACGGTGGTGGTGTATGCCAACACCTCGGCAGCGGTGAAGGCACGGGCGGATTGGGTGGTGACATCCAGTATCGCGCTGGCCGTGGTTGAGCACCTGATGGATGAAGGCAAGACGATCCTGTGGGCGCCAGACAAACACCTTGGCGATTACATCCAGCGGCGCACGGGTGCAGACATGCTGATGTGGGATGGCAGCTGCATCGTGCATGAGGAATTCAAGGCGCGCGGCCTGTTGAGCCTGAAGGCAGTGCATCCGGAGGCGGCCATTCTTGCGCACCCGGAGTCACCGGCACCGGTGCTGGATATTGCGGATTTCATCGGTTCAACATCCCAAATCATTAACGCTGCCAAAACCCGCCCGGAACGCCAGTTCATTGTGGCCACGGACCAGGGTATTTTTTACAAGCTGCAGCAAACCGTGCCCGACAAGGAATTCATCATTGCGCCAACCGCGGGTGAAGGGGCAACCTGCCGCAGTTGTGCCAATTGCCCGTGGATGGGCATGAACAGCCTGGAGAATCTGGCGGAAGCGTTGGAACACGGTGCTTCCGAAATCACGGTGCCGCCGGAATTGGCACGCCGTGCCCTCATCCCGCTGGAACGCATGCTGTCTTTCCCGCGCCCGTAATCCCGCGTCAGAAATTCATCGACTTGAGTGCTTGCCGCATGTTGGCGACATCGCGTTGCCGTTGCTGGATGATGGCATTGGCGATGTGGTCATCGGCCGCCAGGCGCAGCGCATAGATCAACTGCTTGTCGGCTTCATCAAGGTAACCCTTGAGGATGAAATATTCCGCACGCGCCTGGTGCAGGGCCATGATTTGCTGTGTCAGCCCATACAACTCGGCGAGCCGGTACCAGATGGCGGGGTCTTGCGGGCGCTGGTAGCTGAGCGTCCTCAGCGGTTCGATCGCTTCTTTCAGCAGGCCTTGCTGTTGCAGCAGGTGCGTATAACCCATGACCAACGGGTAATTACCGGGGTTGAGATTGATCAGGCGGCCAAGGCGTTCGCGCGCCTGCGATTTCTGGCCGAGGGCATCGTCAAGTTGCGATTGCAGCAGGTTATAGGCGATGCGTTCGGGGTCGGCTTTGAGTAATGGCGACAAGGTGGCGGAGGCTTCACTGGGCAGGCCAGCGGCAGACAGCGCCAGCGCAAGGCCGTAGTGATCGGCGTCATTGCTGGCACCGGGGGCGCTGATCAGGGCGCGGAAATCGCGCACGGCTTGCGAGGGGCTTTCTGCAAAATGCAGGCGCACGCGAGCCCGCATCAGCTGGTATTCGATATCACCATCAACGGGTGCAGCGCCGACCATGCGGCCGCTGAGCTGGGAGGCGCGGCTGCGGGCATCGGCAATCCGGCTTTCGGTGATGGGGTGAGTGAGCAGGAACTCCGGTGGCCGGCTGCCGGCCAGCCGGAAGCTGCGTTGCATGGTTTCAAACATGCGGGCGAAGGCGTAGGGATCGCGATCACTGTTGTAGAGCGTTTGCATGCCGATGCGGTCGGCTTCCTGTTCATGCTGGCGGCTGTAATTCAGGCGGCTTTGCAGGGTGGCGGCCTGGGTGGCGGCAATCGCTGCCATGCCGGCGTCACCCCCGGCCGTCGCGGCCAGTACGATGCCGGCCAGCAGGCCGGCCATGGCAGGGATTTGTTGGCGCTTGGCGGCTTCCAGGCTGCGCACGAAATGCCGTTGGCTCAAGTGCGCCAGTTCGTGGGCGATGACCGAGGCGAATTCATCTTCGTGGGGTGCTTGCAGGAACAGGCCGTTATGCACGCCGATCACGCCGCCGGGGACGGCGAAGGCGTTGATGCTTTTGTTGTCGACGATCACCACTGACAGGCGCGGGCTTTCCAGCTCGCTATGGGAAGCGAGGTCGTAGACGGTGTGCTCGAGGTAGTCTTGCAGCAGGGGGTCTTCGATGATGGGGGCCTGGCTGCGGAACATTTGCAGCCAGATCTGGCCGAGTTGCTGCTCTTCCCGTGAGGAAACCAGTGCGGAGGCGCTGTCGCCCAGGTCAGGCAGGGCGATGGGTTCGCTGCGGGCAAGGCTGCTGCAAAGGCACAGCATCGGCACCAGCATGCCGGTCAGGGCTTTTTTCATCAATTGGGGACACCCATGAATCATGCTGGCAGCATACCATCGGTATTTTTTAATTGGGGACACCCATCAATCATTGGGGATATGCATCAATTTTCAAGGATTGGGGACACCCATAAAATCGTGGAACAGGCCATGCCGGCGGCAGGGGTTTGGGTTGGCAGGGCAGCACCGTATACTGTGACCTTCCTCCGGTAAAGGTTGTTCCCGTCCATGCATGAATTGGATGCCCGTGGCCTGCAATGCCCGCTGCCCCTGTTGAAGGCCAAGCAGCAGTTGAACCGGATGGCTGCGGGCGAGCAGTTGCGCGTGCGGGCGACGGATCCGGGGTCGCTGCGTGACTTCCAGGTGTTTTGCCAGCAGTCAGGTCATACGCTGGAAGCGCAGTGCACGGAAGCCGCAGCCATCGGGGACACCCATCAAATGGCTGTCCATATCCATGTGATCCGCAAGGCGGGTTGAGGTAACGGTATGCATCGGATCCTGCACCAATGGTATGAGCGTTACCTGGCGGATGAAGAAGCCGTCCTCTTGTTGGTGCTGCTGGCATCGGCTGGGCTGGTGATCGCTTTCCTTGGCGGCATCATGGCGCCATTGCTGGCGAGCATCGTGGTGGCGTATTTGCTGCAAGGGGCAGTCAGTCGCCTGGAGCGCTGGCGTGTGCCGCATATGTTGTCGGTGTCGTTGGTGACACTGGCCTTCATCGGCTTTTTCATGACCGTGATGGTGGTGGTGCTGCCGTTGATCAGCCGGCAGCTGGCGGCCTTCTGGGCAGAATTGCCGCATTGGTTGGTGGAAGGGCAGGCATGGTTGCAGCAATCGGCCCAGCGCTATCGGGCGATATTGCCAGAGCAATCCGTGCAGCAGGTCATGCAATCCCTGCAGCAGGAAGTGACGCGTCTCGGTCCAAAATTACTGTCGCTATCACTGCTGCGCGGCGCGTTTGAAATCCTGTTGTACCTGGTGCTGGTGCCGATCCTGGTGTTTTTCCTGTTGCTGGATCGTGAGCTGATCCTGGCCTGGGTGTCGGGGCTGCTGCCTGCGCGCCGGCCGATGCTCAATCGCATTGCGAGTGAAATGAACGTGCAGATGTCCAACTATGTGCGTGGCAAGGCGATTGAAATCCTGATTGTGGCATCCGTCAGCCTGGTGGCATTCCAGTGGATGGGCTTGCGTTATGCCTTGTTGCTGGCAGTACTGGTGGGCTTGTCGGTGATTGTGCCGTATGTGGGTGCCACGGTGGTGACCTTGCCGGTGCTGGCGGTTGGCTTGATGCAATGGGGCTGGTCAGCGGATTTTTTCTGGCTGTGCGTGGTCTATGGTGTTATCCAGGCGCTGGATGGCAACGTGCTGGTACCGCTGTTGTTTTCTGAAGCCGTCAACCTGCATCCAGTGGTCATTATTGCCGCGGTGCTGTTTTTTGGCGGGATGTGGGGTTTGTGGGGCGTGTTTTTTGCCATTCCCCTGGCCACCCTGGTGAAAGCGATTATCAATGCCTGGCCCAAGCGCGTGAGCGCGCCAGAATGAGGAGTTAATGATGAGGCAAGTCTTTTGGGTCGCCGTGTTGGCGGTGCTGTTATCGTGCAGCACCTGGGAAGCGGCCAATACGGCAGTTGTTGCCACCACGGCATCGCCGGTAGCAACCTCCGTTACGATTGAAACCAGCGCCAACGACAAGCGCCAATACGCGTACCGTCAGTTACCGAATGGCATGAAAGTTGTGTTGGTGTCTGACCCGGAAGCACCCAAATCAGCGGCATCACTGGATGTGTTTGTCGGCAGTGGCCATGACCCGAAGGATCGGCAAGGGCTGGCGCATTTCCTTGAGCACATGTTGTTCCTCGGTACGGACAAATACCCGCAGCCGGATGAATACCAGGCGTTCGTCAGTGCGCATGGTGGCAGTTATAACGCGTACACCAGTTATGAGCACACCAATTACTTCTTCAATATTGAACACAAGGCCTTTGCCGAAGGCCTGGATCGCTTTGCCCAGTTCTTTATCGCGCCACGTTTTGATGCGACGTATGTTGAGCGAGAGAAGAATGCAGTGAATTCGGAATACCAGGCGCGCATCCGTGATGAAGGTCGCCGCGGGCTGGATGTGTTCCTGCAGGTGGCGAATCCGGAACATCCCTTGAACCGCTTCAGTATTGGCAGCCTGGAAACCCTCGCGGATCGTGACGGGCGTACGGTGCGTGATGATTTGCTGGCGTTTTACCAGCGTTATTACAGTGCATCGGTGATGGCGCTGACTATCGTCAGCAGCCAGCCATTACCCGAACTCGAATCGTTGGCGTCAGGCTTGTTTTCCGCTGTGCCGGCGCGACCAGTGGATCGCGAGTTGGCAAAACAGCCTATCTTCCGCGATGGCACCTTGCCGATGCGCGTCAACTTGACGCCGGAGCAGGAAGTGCGCGAGTTGACCCTGGTATTCCCGGTGCCGGAAGCACTGCCGCATTACCGCACCAAGCCGCTGGATTACATCAACAACCTGCTGGGGCATGAAGGTGAGGGCAGCCTGTTGTCATGGTTGAAGCACCAGGGTTGGGTGGATTCACTGGCAGCGGGTGCGGGATTCAATTTCACCAATGGCGCAGCCGTCACGGTTGACATCGGTTTGACCGAACAAGGGCTGGATCATGTGGACGACATTGTGACAGCCGTGTTCCAGGCCCTGCAGCGTATTCGTGAAGAAGGTGTCAATGAGTGGCGTTACCAGGAACAGGCCACCATGAACCAGTTGCATTTCCGTTACATGGAAAAATCCCATCCGGATGATTTCGCCATCCAGGTATCGAACAACCTGCATCATTACCCGGCGCAGGAAGTCTTGCGGGGTGATTACTTGATGGAGTCATTCCCGGAGCAGCAGGTGCGGGAATACCTGCAGCACATGGTGCCGGATAATGTGCTGGTGATGGTCTCCGCGAAAGGCTTGCCAACGGATCGTGTCACGGAGTGGTTCAAGGTGCCGTATCGTGTGGAAACCATTGCGCCGAAATTATTGGCCCAATGGCAGCAGGCGGGCACCAACACAGCCATTACCTTGCCGGCAAGCAACACCTACCTGCCGGAACGGTTTGGGCTGGTCTCCAGTTCAGGCGCAAAGCCGGTGCAGGTGAAAACCGTTGATGGCCTGTCATTGTGGGTGTTGGCGGATTCGCAATTCGGTGTGCCGCGTGGGCAAGTCAGGATTGCGCTGTTCAATCCCGCCATGAGCCAGACCGTGCAGGATGCAGCCAAGCGTGACCTGTACACGGCGCTGCTGTCAGATCGCTTGCGTGAAACCTTGTACCCGGCCTGGTTAGCTGGCATGGGTTTCGAATTGAGTGCGTTTGATCGCGGCATCATGTTGTCGGTCAGTGGTTTCACGGACAAGCAAGCCGATGTGTTGGCCGCTTTGGTCAAGGCCTTGCAATCGGTGGAAGTGGATGCGTTGGACTATGCCCGCATCCATGATGCCTATATCCGCAGTGGTATCAATAGCGCGCGCATCATGCCGTTCCGTCGTTTGGTGAATGGTGTGAATGAGGCAACCTTGCCATTGCAGTGGTCTGGCGAGCAGTTGGCGGAAGCGGCCAAGCCGCTGGCATTTGCCGATGTGCGTGATTACGGGCAGGCTTTCCTGCGCCAGGTCAGTGTCGACATGCTGGTGTACGGTAATTATGAAGCCACGCATTGGGCGGGTTTGATGGATGCCGTGCAGCCACTGGTCACCTCCACGGAAGCGTTGCCCCTGTATCGCCCGCGCGGCTATGACAAAGGCCATCGTGAAGCCATTCGCATGCCCGTGTTGCACGACGATGCCGCCGTGTTGCGTTATGTGCCGGGTGAAAGCACATCGGTACGTGAGGCCGCCTTGTTTGCCTTGACCGGCCAGGCCTTGCAGTCGGACTTCTTCCATCAGCTGCGCACTGAACAACAGCTGGGTTATGTGGTGTATGCCGGTGCTTACCCGGTGCTGCAATACCCGGGCATGATGTTTGTGGTGCAGTCACCGACACACGATGCGAAAGCGATTGTGGCGGCGATGGATGCGTTCATGGGCAAGGCCCTCGCCGAAGTCGATCGCGATGAATTTGAGCGGCATCGCCGGTCATTGGTCGGGCGCTACCGCGAGCCGCCCACCAACCTGGCGGAAATGGCCGATCGTCTCTGGGATGAGCGCATGCGTTACCGTTCCACCCGCTTTGACCGGCGCGAACGGATGGCTTTCCAGCTGGAACGCATCACCTACGATGACTGGCAGGCGTTTGTGCGCCGCATGGTGACCGGTGAGTCCCGCCGCGAGTTGCTGCTGTACGCGCCAGGCAAGGCTGGCGTGGCGCCCTGACAGGCGATCAGCGAGCTCTCAGCTGGCTAAAAAGTGTGCAAGGCGGTTTGCCCGTTATAGCGCGGAACCGCCTGTTTTTTCTTGAATTTTTTGCAGGGTTGCCGGTAGAATCGATGAGCTCGGCCCACGGCGCAAAACAGGCGTAACGGGCCAATGCCAGGTTTCAGGAGAACCCGCATGCACCAGGACGATAAAGATCCTGTCGAGACCCATGAGTGGCTCGACTCCCTCGATGCTGTACTGAAATACCAGGGCCGCGGTCGCGCAGCCTTCCTGCTTTCCCAGTTGGCGGTACGCGCGGCGTCCAAGGGCACCGAGTTACCGTCAGCCATCACCACCCCGTTCCGTAACACCATTCCGGTTGCGCAGGAAAAGCGCCTGCCGGGTGACCCGCATCTCGAGCGCCGTATCCGTTCACTGATGCGCTGGAATGCCCTGGCGATGGTGATGCGGGCCAATATCAAGTACGACGGACTCGGTGGCCATATCTCCAGTTTCTCGTCCAGCGCCATGTTGTATGACGTGGGCTATAACCATTTTTTCCGTGGCCCGAACCAGGCCAATGGCCAGATGGAAGACCTGGTGTTCTACCAGGGTCATATTGCACCGGGTGTGTATGCACGTTCCTTCCTGGAAGGCCGCCTGAGCGAAGCACAGCTCGACAGTTTCCGTCGTGAAGTCGATGGCAATGGCCTGTCCTCGTATCCGCACCCGTGGTTGATGCCGGATTACTGGCAGTTCCCGACCGTGTCGATGGGTCTGGGCCCGATCCAGGCGATTTACCAGGCGCATGTCATGAAATACCAGCAGAAGCGTGAGCTGGTGAATCATGGCGATCGCAAGGTCTGGTGTTTCATGGGCGATGGCGAATGCGACGAGCCGGAATCCCTGGGTGCGATTTCGCTGGCCGGCCGCGAGAAACTCGACAACCTGATTTTCGTGATCAACTGCAACCTGCAGCGCCTTGATGGCCCGGTGCGTGGCAATGGCAAGATCATGCAGGAACTCGAAGGCGTGTTCCGTGGTGCGGGCTGGAATGTGATCAAGGTGGTGTGGGGGCGTTTGTGGGACCCGCTGCTGGAAAAAGACACGACCGGCTTGCTGCAAAAGCGCATGGACGAAGTCTGTGATGGCGAATTGCAAAACTACAAAGCCAATGGCGGTGCGTACACCCGCGAACATTTCTTTGGCAAGTACCCGGAGCTGCTGGAGCTGGTCAAGGACCTGAGCGATGAGGAAATCATGTACCTCAATCGTGGCGGCCATGACCCGTACAAGGTCTATGCTGCGTATGCCGCAGCGGTGGCGCATTCAGGCCAGCCGACCGTGATCCTCGCACACACCGTCAAGGGCTATGGTACGGGTGGTGGTGAGGCGGATAACAAAACCCATTCACTGAAAAAGCTCGACATGGAAAGCCTCAAGCAATTCCGTGATCGCTTTGACATTCCCTTGAGCGATAAGGAACTGGAAGATGTTCCGTATTATCGTCCGGCACCCGATAGCCCTGAAGGCAAGTACCTGCGCCAGCGCCGGCAGGAACTGGGTGGTTCCATCCCGGTGCGTCGCGCCGATTTCAAGGCGTTGGAGATGCCGGGCCTGGATGCGTATGACGCGCAGTTGAAAGGCAGTGGTGATCGCGAGATATCCACCACGATGGCATTCGTACGTATCCTGTCGACGATCGTGAAAGACAAGAATATCGGCGAACGTATTGTGCCGATCGTGCCTGATGAGGCGCGTACCTTTGGTATGGAAGGCATGTTCCGCCAGCTGGGTATCTACTCCTCAGTAGGTCAGCGTTACACGCCGCATGATCATGAACAGATCATGTTCTACAAGGAAGATGAGAAAGGCCAGATTCTCGAAGAAGGCATTAACGAAGCCGGTGCTTTCTCGGCCTGGTTGGCAGCGGCGACATCCTATTCGGTACACGATTACCCGATGGTGCCGTTCTATATCTATTACTCGATGTTCGGCTTCCAGCGTATTGGTGACCTGGCCTGGTTGGCGGGTGACTCGCAGGCGCGCGGTTTCCTGATCGGCGCCACCGCTGGCCGTACCACGCTGAATGGCGAGGGCTTGCAACACCAGGATGGTCACAGCCATTTGCTGGCCAGCACCATCCCGAATTGCGTGACCTACGACCCGACCTATGCGTATGAGCTGGCGGTGATTATCCAGGACGGTTTGCGTCGCATGTATGGCGAAAAGCAGAACTGCTTCTACTACATCACCACGATGAATGAGAACTACATCCAGCCGGAAATGCCGAAAGGTGTTGAAGAAGGCATCATCCGTGGTATTTACCGGCTGGAAAAAGCCGGCAGCAAGGCCGGCAAGAAAGTGGTGCAGCTGGTGGGCAGTGGCACGATCTTGCGCGAAGTGCGTGCGGCGGCAGAGATCCTGCGCAAGGATTACGGCGTTGATGCCGATGTCTGGAGCATGACCAGTGCCAATGAATTGCGTCGTGACGGCCTGGCTTGCGAGCGCTGGAACCTGATGCATCCGGAAGCGAAGCAGCCGAAAGTGCCGTACATCACCGAGCAGCTGTCATCGCGCGATGCGCCAGTGGTGGTGGCGACCGATTACATGAAGTTGTACTCGGACCAATTGCGCCAGTTCATTCCGCAGCGCAGCGTGGTGCTGGGCACGGATGGTTTTGGCCGCAGTGACACCCGTGAGAAGTTGCGTTATTTCTTCGAGGTCGATCGCAACTACGTGGTGGTGGCCGCATTGAAAGCGCTGGCGGATGAAGGCGTGATTCCTGCCAAAACCGTGAGCAAGGCCATGGTGGATCTGGGCTTGGACCCGGAAAAGCCGGACCCGATGACGCGCTGAGAGGAACCGGAGCATGAGCAAGGAAACGATCAAGATTCCCGATCTCGGTGGCGCGGACGAAGTCGAGGTCATCGAAGTCTGTGTTAAAGCCGGTGATGCGGTTAGCGCAGAACAGTCGCTGGTGGTGCTGGAGTCGGATAAGGCGTCGATGGAAATCCCCTGTCCGGTCGCTGGCACGGTGGTGTCGATCGCGCTGAAGGTCGGTGACAAGGTCAAGCAAGGCCAGGATTTGCTGGTGCTGGAAACGGCTGCCGCAGGCACAAAACCGGAAGCACCGAAAGCAGCAGCACCGAAAACTGAACCTGCCGCACAGCCCGCGCCTGCTGCCGCGAAAGCCGCACCCGCATCGGTTGCAGCACAAACAATTCCGGTGCCGGATTTGGGTGGTGCTGATAGTGTCAGTGTGATCGAGCTGTGTGTGAAGGCCGGTGATACGGTTGCCGAGGGTGACTCGCTGGTGGTGCTGGAATCCGACAAGGCGTCGATGGAAATCCCATCGCCAGTAGCCGGCAAGGTGGTGTCATTGGCTGTGAAGGTGGGTGACACGGTATCGCAAGGTGCTGCCCTGGCGGTGATTGAATCCACGGCTGCCGTGCCTGCAAGTGCGGCGAAACCGGAAACCGCGCCAGCACCGGCTGCTGCGCCTGCGCCTGCACAGGCAGCTTCCCCGGCGAAGAAAGAAAACCCGTTGGCCGCAACGGTGGGCGAACCGAAGTCGTTCCCGACCCTGAATGGCCGTTCCAGTGAAGAGGTGTATGCCGGTCCGGCCACGCGCATGCTGGCACGTGAGCTGGGTGTGGATCTCGCGCAAGTCAGTGGCAGCGGCCCTCGCGGTCGCATCCAGAAGGATGATTTGCATAACTGGGTCAAACAGCGTTTACAGCAGGCACCGGCGGGTGTTGCTGCGGGTGGTGGCAGCGGTATCCCGGCAATCCCTGCGGTGGATTTTTCGCGCTTTGGTGCCATTGACCAGCAAGACATGTCGCGCTTGCACAAGATCACGGCACAAAACATGCAGCGCAGTTGGTTGAATGTGCCGCATGTGACCCAGTTTGATGATGCGGATATCACCGATCTTGAGGATTTCCGTGACAGCTTGCGTGATGAAGCGAAGAAGCGCGGCGTGAAAATGACGCCGATGCCGTTCATCCTGAAGGCGTGCGCCGTGGCGCTGAAAAACAACCCGAAGTTCAATGCTTCCCTGCACGCGGATGGCGATCATGTGGTGTACAAGCAGTACGTGCATATCGGTATTGCAGTGGATACGCCGGCTGGATTGATGGTGCCGGTGATCAAGGATGTCGACAAGAAGTCCTTGTGGGAATTGGCGGCTGAAATTGTTGTCATGGCGGACAAGGCCAAGGAGCGCAAGCTCAAGCCGGAAGAGATGCAGGGCGGATGTTTCACGGTATCGAGCCTGGGCAGCATTGGTGGCCTGGGTTTTACCCCGATCGTGAATGCGCCGGAAGTGGGGATTCTCGGGGTGTCACGTTTGTCGGTGAAGCCTATGTGGGATGGCCAGCAATTCGTGCCGCGCAAGATGCTGCCGCTGTCCTTGTCGTATGACCATCGTGCCGTCAATGGTGCCGATGCCGGCCGCTTCCTGACCGAGCTGACAGCACTGTTGGCCGATTTGCGTCGCCTGGCCCTGTAATCCGTGCTTGCCATGCGCGTCTTGCTGCGACAGATCGTTGTTCTTGTCCTGGTTGCTTGCAGCAGTGCCGCATGGTCGGGTTCGCCCGTCTGGCAGCTGCAGGGCAGTGCATCGGCGTTTTATATTGCGGGCACTATTCATGTGCTGCGCGAAAGCGATTACCCGTTACCCAGTGCGCTGGAGCAGGCCTATCACGCCAGTGATGTGGTGATGCTGGAGATGGATCTTTCCCCGCAAACGCAGGATGTCTTCCGTCGCAAGATGGCTGCGATCGGTACGCTGCCGGCAGGGCAAACACTCCACACCGTTTTGTCAGCCGAGGTGTTGCAGCAGGTTGAAACCCAGCTCGCCAAGGACCAGTTGCCGCTGGAGCGGGTGCAATCGTTGCGGCCGTGGATATTGGCGTTGACGCTGATGCACCTGGAGTTGCAGCGTAACGGCGTCAAGCCGGAGTTGGGTATCGACCTGCATTATTACCAACGTGCCGTTAGCGATGGTAAAACCTTGCAGGCACTGGAAACCGATGATACCCAGTTAGCGGTGCTGGCGGGGATGGATGCCATTCCGGCAGATACCTTGATGAGCCAGTTCATCCGCGATATCAACGAACTTCCTGCGACCTTGCAGTTGCTGACGCAGGCGTGGCGTGAGGGTGATTACCATGCCATTGATGAACGCCTGACCGGCCGACTGCGCGAGCAACAGCCGGAGTATTACCAGCAAATCCTGGTGGCGCGTAACCAGCGTTGGGTGCCCTTGATCGAGACGGCCATGCAATCCGGCAAGCCGGTGCTGGTGCTGGTGGGGTCGGCGCATTTGGCGGGGGAGGACAGCTTGATCCGCATGCTCGAAGCGCGCGGCCATGTGTTTAGCCAGGTGCAGGTGATGGCCGATGACTGAAGCATGGAAAGTGGATATCGAGACGCGGCTGGCATTCCAGGAGCAGATGATTGCTGAGCTGAATGATGCGTTGTCGGCCCAGCAGAAGCAGTGTGAAGAGCTGGCGGTGCTGTGCCGGCATTTGCTCAATCGCTTGCGTGAACTTGAGAGTGGCGATGGTGGGGACACCCATGTGGACGAGCGCCCGCCGCATTATTGATCGCTCCCCAATCGGGGACATCCATCAATTCCTGTTATCAGGAATATTGATAATTTCCTTGTATTTCAGTGTGTTACCAGTCCTTGCCGAATCAACCCCGGCGGCCATTGGGATTGGCCGCTTCTCTGCCGGCGAGCTGTTTGGTTTGGGACACCCATCAACTCCGGAAGGTAAGGTTTGGGACACCCATCAATTTGTGGGTGAGACCGGGTACCAGCTGGTGTCGCTGGAAGGCGTCACCGTGCTGCAGGCCGATAGTCGCCAATCGGCTTCCGGGCTGATCAAGAAGCAGCGCATCGACCTCGAACAAACCCCGTGGCTGGAATGGCGCTGGCGTATTGCCAATCGCTTGCCGGCAGCCGACGAAACCCGCAAGGCGGGCGATGACTACGCGGCGCGCGTCTATGTGGTGATTGATGGCGGGCTGTTGTTCTGGCGTACCCGTGCGCTCAATTACGTCTGGGCCAACACCTCGTCCCAGGGTCGCGTGTGGCCGAATGCCTTTGCCGGCAGCAATGCCATGATGATGGCGCTGCGCTCCAGTGAGCACGATACCGGCGTCTGGTACAGCGAGCGGCGTAATGTGCGTGATGATCTCCGGCAGGTGTTCGGTGAAGACATCCGCTACATCGACGCCATCGCCCTGATGACCGATACCGACAACGGTGGTGGCGAGGTCATTGCCTGGTATGGCGACATCCGCCTGCTGGGCGAATAGCCTGCCGTTTGGGCGTATAATGCCGGCTTTAACCCGCGTGTGAATGGACGGAGACCCCCTGATGATTATCCAGCCCAAGGTTCGAGGCTTCATGTGTACTACCGCGCATCCGGCCGGTTGTGAAGCCAATGTGCGTGAGCAGATTGCCTATGTGAAGGCGAAAGGCCCCATCGCCAACGGCCCGAAAAACGTGCTGGTGATTGGTGCCTCCACCGGTTATGGCCTGGCTTCACGCATTTCGGCCGCTTTTGGCAGTGGTGCCAAGACGGTGGGCGTGTTCTTCGAGCGCCCGGGTTCGGAAGACAAGCCCGGTTCAGCCGGTTGGTACAATAGCGCCGCTTTCCACAAATGTGCTGAAGAAGCCGGCCTCTATGCCAAGAGCTTCAACGGCGATGCCTTCTCCGATGAGATGAAAACCAAGGTCATCGACCTGCTGAAGAAAGAAGTCGGCAAGGTGGACCTGGTGGTGTACAGCCTCGCATCCCCGCGTCGCCAGCACCCGAAAACCGGCGTTACCCACAAGTCGACCCTGAAGCCGATCGGCAAATCGGTCAGCAACACCACGCTCGATACCGACCGCAAGGAAATCAAGACCGTCACGCTGGAACCTGCCACGCAGGAAGAAATCGATGACACCGTCGCGGTGATGGGTGGCGAGGACTGGGGCTTCTGGATTGATGCCCTGCTCGAAGCCGACCTGCTCGCCGATGGCTGCCAGACCACCGCGTACACCTATCTCGGCGAACGCATCACGCTGGATATCTACTGGGATGGCACCATTGGTTCGGCCAAGAAAGACCTCGACCGTGTCGCTATCGAGTTGAACAAAAAGCTTGCCCCGCTGCATGGCAAGGCATATGTCTCGGTATTGAAAGCGGTGGTCACGCAGGCGAGCTCGGCGATCCCGATCATGCCGCTGTACCTCGCCTTGCTGTTCAGGGTGATGAAGCAAGCTGGCACCCACGAAGGCTGTATCGAGCAGGTCGATGGCCTGTTCCGCGAATGCCTGTATAACAAAGCCCCGCGTCTCGATAATGACGGTCGCCTGCGCATGGACCACAAGGAACTGGTACCAGCGATCCAGGAAGCGGTAGAAAAACTCTGGCCGCAAGTGACCAGTGACAATATCGATGAGCTCACCGACTTCGCCGGCTACCAGGCGGAATTCCTGCGCCTGTTCGGCTTCGGCCTGAAAGGCGTGGATTACAACGCCGATGTGAACCCCGATGTCACCATTGCAGGCCTGATCGAGTAAGCCATGGATCAGCCCTGGGGGCAGGCCGTCACACTCGCGCCGGGTTTGCAGCGCATCGTGGCGCCGAACCCGGGGCCGATGACCGGGCACGGCACCAACACCTACCTGATCGGCGAGCGCGAGCTCGCCGTGATTGATCCCGGCCCCGCTGAACCTTCGCATATCGACGCCATTCTCAAGGCCGGTCGTGACAACCAAGGCCGCAACCGCATCCGCTGGGTAATTGCCACCCACACCCATCCCGATCATTCACCCGCTGCCCAAGCCCTGATTGAAGCCACCGGCGCGGAATGCCTGGGCATGTCGCCCCCGATTGGGGACACCCATCAAGATATGAGTTTCAAGCCTGACCGCGAATTGCGCGATAACGACCGCCTGCGCGGCGACGGTTTCTGCCTGCGCGTGATTCACAC
>SBFY01000172.1 GCA_006227085.1 Gammaproteobacteria bacterium | reverse complement strand
TTGGCAATGTAAAAGCCCGGGTAGACCCATGGCAGGCCAAGCTCACGGGCACGGATAATGGCTTGCAAGACCATCCAGGTGCCCAGGCTGCGTGTCTCCTGCGCGGTATCGTAGAAGCTGAACACGGCAGACAGGCCATCATCGAGCAGGTCATAGACCAACACCCCCAGCAGCTGTTTGCTGTCGTCAGTGACGCCGGCATAACCGGTGTTCTGTGAGGGGGGGTGTGCGAGGAAGCGCTGGAAATCCTCACGGCTGGCGGGGTGCATGCTGCCACCGGCATGACGGGCTTCGATGTAATGGTGGAACAGCTGGAAGCAGGCATCGTTATCAATGCTGGCCAGCTCAATAACCCGCAGGTCGATGTTGCGTTTGAGCAGGCGCCGTTGACTGCGCGTGGGTGTGAATGCGGCCACATCAATGCGCAATGCCTGGCAGGCGGAGCACTCCGGGCATTGCGGGCGATAAAGGAATTCACCACTGCGGCGGAAACCTTGCCGGTTCAACTCACTGGCGACGGACAGGCTTTTTGACCAGTGCGGTTCTGTCACGGCATTGCGTGCCTGCTGACCCTCCAGGTAGGGGCAGGGATGGCTCTCGGTCAGGAACAGGGGAATCCGCATCAGCTGGCCTCACGCAAGGTGCAGCACCAGTCACTGACCGGTGAAGGGTCATGATTGGCGGCCAGTTGCTGGATAAACGCTTGCCTCGGGATGTTGGTCGCCCCGAAGCGGGCTGTGTGGGGGTTCAGGACCTGGCAATCGAACAGGGTAAATCCCTGCCTGAAGAGCCAGGGCAGGAGGCTTGCCAACGCCAGGCTGGACGCATTGGGACAATGGGAAAACATCGATTCCCCATGAAAGACCTTGCCCATGCTGACCCCGTACAAACCGCCAACCAGTTGTCCATCCTGCCAGACTTCGATGGAATGGGCATGACCAGCGCTGTGCAGCTGCGTATAGGCACGCTCCATGGCCGGCGTTATCCAGGTGCCGCGTTCGCGGTGCAGGCTGCTGCCATCGGCACAATGGCGGATGACTTTGTCAAAGGCATGGTCGATGGTGACGCGGTGCTGTTGCTTGCGCTGCCATTTCAGCAGGCTGCGCGGGATATGCAGGTCAGCCGGCAGGATGACCGCGCGGGGATCCGGGTGCCACCACAGCACCGGGTCCGGTTCGCTGTACCAGGGAAAGGCCCCGAGCCGATAGGCTGCCAGTAATTGCGGTAGCGATAGATCGCCGCCAAAGGCGAGCAAGCCGGGTGGGTCTGCAAGGGCCGAATCAGGCGGGGGAAATGCCGTGCTGCCAGGACGCAAGCACGGCAACACGATGTCAGCCTTTTTGCTCAAGCTCGTCGAGGTAACGTTCAGCATCAAGGGCGGCCATGCAGCCGGAGCCGGCAGACGTGATGGCTTGCCGGTAAATGTGGTCGGCCACATCGCCTGCGGCAAACACACCTTCCACGCTGGTCATGGTGGCATTGCCTTCGCTGCCACTGCGAACCTTGATGTAACCGCCGTTCATGGCCAGCTGCCCGTCAAAAATCGCCGTGTTAGGGGAGTGACCAATGGCGATGAAGACGCCTTGCAGGGACTCATCGCTGGTTTTGCCGGTTTCCGTGCTCTTGATGCGGATGCCGGTGACGCCATTGTCATCACCGAGGACTTCTTCCAGGGTGTGGTTCCAGATGATCTTCACATTACCGCTACGGGATTTTTCCAGCAGGCGATCCTGCAGGATCTTTTCCGAGCGCAAACTGTTACGGCGATGCACGAGGACCACTTCAGAGGCAATGTTGGACAGGTAGAGGGCTTCCTCAACTGCGGTATTGCCACCACCGATCACGGCCACACGCTGGCCGCGGTAGAAAAACCCGTCACAGGTTGCGCAGGCACTGACACCCTTGCCCATGAAGGCTTCCTCGGATGGCAGTCCCAGGTAGCGGGCTGAGGCCCCGGTGGCGATGATCAGTGCATCACAGGTGTATTCCTGGCTGCCTTTGAGGCGGAATGGGCGTTGCGACAGATCCGTTGATTCAATGTGGTCGAACAGGATCTCCGTGTCGAAGCGCTGGGCATGCCGCAGCATGCGATCCATCAGGTCTGGCCCCATCAGGCCTTCCACATCACCGGGCCAGTTATCGACTTCGGTGGTGGTGGTCAGCTGGCCACCTTGCTGCATGCCGGTGATCAGGGCAGGCTTGAGGTTGGCACGTGCTGCATAGACAGCGGCGGTATAACCGGCTGGGCCAGAGCCCAGGATAATGAGTTTGCGATGAATCGGGCTGCTCATGGTTCATCCTGAAAAAGTAATGGGTGCATCGTACGGGTATGCGATGGCCAAACCGGCCTCGCTGGAAGCCGCTCATGATACTGGAATTCCTGCGTCAGGTTAAGCCAAAAACCGTCTGGTAACTGGCAGCGGGAGGCTGTCAAAACAGGGCAAAAGACGAGGGTATTCATGGTATTATCTGGCCACAATAACGATGGGTGGTTGCAAGGCATTGAGTGCATTGAGCAAGACGGATAAAGCAGCCAATGGGGCAGGCAAAAAGCCGGCAGCGGCCGGTGCAGGGAGCGACACGCCCGTTGCCAGCCACCACCGTGTGACAGAAGGGCTGTTGATCCTGTTCCTGTTTGTCTGCCTGTATTTCCTGTTATCGATGATGACCTATCACGCCGCGGATCCCGGCTGGTCCTTCAGTGGTGGCGATGGCCCAGTGGCCAATGCCGGTGGCCGTACCGGTGCCTGGCTGGCCGATGTGTTTTTCTCCTTGTTCGGGTACATGGCGTACCTGTTCCCCCTGATGCTCGGTATCCGGGCCTGGCAGATTTTCCGTGACCGCCGGCATGGCCTGGCACTGGACTGGGTTGTCCTGGCGATCCGCTTTGTCGGGATGGCCTTGGTGATCATTTCCGGCACGGGACTGGCTGAAATCCATAGCATCCATGACCAATCCGCCTTGCCGCAGGGTGATGGCGGCATTATCGGGGTTGCGATCGGTAATAACTTCCTTGGCGCGTTCAACCTGCTCGGTAGCCGGCTGGTGCTTGTGACTATTTTCCTGTTTGGCATGACGGTCTTTACGGACCTGTCCTGGTTGCAGCTGATGGATAGCATCGGCGCCCGTACGTTGGTCTGGGGTGAAAAGATCCGTCATTTCGTGACCGAAAAACTGCGCCAGCGTCGTGAGCAGGCGGCAAACAAGGAAGTGCAGGCCAAACGGCATGAACGGACCGAAGTCGGACTGCAAAAGATCAAGGAAAAGGAAAAGAAAAAGCCCCCTGTGGTGGTCGCGCCGCCACCGCCGCCGCCAGAACCCAGCAAGCGTGCCCAGCAGGAGAAGCAAGGCAAGTTGTTTGATGCTCCTGTCACGGGAGAGCTGCCGCCTTTGAGCCTCCTGGATGCGCCTGAGAAGGATCATGAACGCGGATTCTCACAAGAGTCCCTGGAAGCGATGTCCCGGCTGCTGGAAATCAAGCTGGCGGACTTTGGTGTGGAAGCAGAAGTGGTGGCGGTATTACCAGGCCCGGTGGTGACCCGCTTTGAGGTACAGCCAGCGGCAGGCGTGAAAGTCAGCAAGATTTCCGGTTTGGCAAAAGACCTCGCACGTTCACTGGCCGTGATCAGTGTGCGCGTGGTGGAAGTGATTCCCGGCAAATCGGTGATCGGTATCGAGATCCCCAATGAAGACCGTGCAACGGTGCATTTGGGTGAGGTTTTATCGTCGAAGACGTATGAGGAGTCCGCCTCGATGCTGTCATTGGCATTGGGGCACGACATTGCCGGCGAGCCGGTCGTGGTTGACCTGGCCAAGATGCCGCATCTGCTGGTGGCCGGCACCACCGGTTCGGGCAAGTCTGTGGGCGTGAACGGCATGTTGATCAGCCTGCTGTACAAGGCCTCACCGGCGGATGTGCGCTTGTTGCTGGTTGACCCCAAGATGCTGGAATTGTCCGTGTATGAAGGCATTCCGCACTTGCTGGCACCCGTGGTCACGGACATGAAGGAAGCCGCCAATGGCCTGCGCTGGTGCGTGGCTGAGATGGAACGCCGCTATCGGCTGATGGCCGCACTGGGTGTGCGTAACCTCGCGGGCTATAACCGCAAGGTCAAGGATGCCGAGAAAGCCGGCACACCGATTGCTGATCCCTTGTGGAAACCGTCGCCGACCATTGAGGGCGACTCGATTCCGGAACAAACCGCGCCGACGCTGGAAACACTGCCATTCGTCGTTGTGGTGATTGATGAATTTGCCGACATGATGATGGTGGTTGGCAAGAAAGTGGAAGAATTGATCGCACGTATTGCCCAGAAAGCGCGTGCTGCCGGTATTCACCTGATCCTGGCAACGCAGCGGCCTTCGGTCGACGTGATCACCGGCTTGATCAAGGCGAATATCCCGGCGCGCATTTCCTTCCAGGTGTCATCGAAAGTGGATTCGCGCACCGTGCTGGACCAGGGCGGTGGTGAGCAGTTATTGGGTCATGGCGACATGCTGTACCTGCCATCCGGTACACCGGTGCCGATCCGCGTGCACGGTGCCTTTGTCTCTGATGCAGAAGTGCATAGGGTCGTTGCGGACTGGAAAAAGCGGGGAGAGCCTGCCTACATTGAAAGCATCCTTGATGATGGTGTCGGTGATGGGGTGCCAGGCTTGCCGGTGGAAGGCGGCGGTGACGATAACCCTGAAAGTGACCCTTTGTATGATGAAGCCGTGCAATTCGTGATCGAATCACGCCGTGCATCGATTTCCGCAGTGCAACGCAAGTTGCGTATTGGGTATAACCGTGCCGCACGCCTGATCGAAACCATGGAAGCAGCCGGTTTGGTCAGCTCGCCGAACCATAATGGTGCCCGTGAAGTGCTGGTGGCTGGCGGTGAATAAATTGCTGGCCTGTCTTGCTGGATGGCTGGTCGCGTTTGCGGTGATTGCCGACGCGACACCCGATGACCATGCGGCCCAACTCTGGCAACGCCTGCAGGCGATGGATTCCTTATCCGCACAGTTCACGCAAATCGTGAAAGGGGCTGATGGGGTCGTGGTGCAAGAAGGCTCCGGGGAGTTGTCAGTTCGCAAGCCCGGTTTGATGCACTGGTTGGCCACCGAGCCTTACAAGGAAGAGGTGGTCATCGATGGCGAGCGCATCTGGTTCTATGATCGGGATCTTGAGCAAGTGACCGTGCGTCGTTTTGAAGAAGATCTACGCCAATTGCCAGCGCTGGTATTCACCAGTGACCAGGAAGCCCTGTCAGCAGCGTTTGCAGTCAGCAAGACAGGTGTGGATTCGTTTGAACTCGTCCCCCACGATGCTTCCCATTATGTGCGCAAGCTGTCACTGCGGTGGGAGAAAGGGTTGCCGGTTGAACTGGTGATCCTTGATAACCTGAATAACCAGACGTGGCTGCGATTGTCAGCAGCCCGCATCAATACCATCACTGATAACCGGCGTTTCACCTTTACACCACCGGTGGGTGTGGATGTGATCGACCAGACAGGCCAGCGGTCGCCATGAGCACGGTGCCCTTGGCTGCACGCATGCGCCCGGGCTCACTGGACGAGTACACAGGGCAGGAACACCTGCTGTCGCCCGGCAAGCCGTTACGCCAGGCAATCGAGCAAGGCAGGCTGCATTCAATGATTTTCTGGGGGCCGCCAGGCACCGGGAAAACCACGCTGGCCCACATACTGGCCAAACATTGCCATGCCCATGTCATCAGCCTGTCGGCTGTGATGTCCGGCATCAAGGATATCCGTGCCGCGGTGGAAGAGGCGAAAAGCCAACAGCAGCAGGGCGTGCCCACCTTGCTGTTTGTCGATGAAGTGCATCGCTTTAATAAAAGCCAGCAAGATGCCTTCTTGCCCCATATCGAGGACGGCACTTTTTATTTTGTCGGGGCAACAACGGAAAACCCCGCGTTTGAATTGAATAATGCACTGCTATCGCGAGTGCGTGTGTATGTGCTGAAACCCCTCTCTGCGGAAGCGATCGAGCACTTGCTGCAGCGCGCACTGGTGATGGAACAGGCGCAATCCGCGATGACGGCAGACGCCGTGCAAGCCTTGGCCATGCTGGCCGATGGGGATGCCCGTCGTGCGCTGAATTGGCTGGAGTTGTGCCTCGCATATCATGCTGCTGAAGGTGGTCAAGCGCTGGATCGGGATGCCATTGCCAGTATCCTGGAGGGCGCACAAACCCGTCGATTTGATAAGCAAGGGGATGTGTTTTACGAACAAATCTCCGCGCTGCACAAGTCCGTGCGTGGCACCGCACCCGATGCTGCGCTGTATTGGTTGGCGCGCATGCTGGAAGCCGGTTGCGATCCCCTGTACATCGCCCGTCGTGTGGTGCGAATGGCCAGTGAGGATATCGGTAATGCGGATCCGCGCGCCCTGGCCTTGGCACTGAATGCCTGGGATGTGCAGGAACGGCTGGGCAGCCCGGAAGGTGAGCTGGCCATTGCGCAGGCAGTGACGTATTTGGCTTGCGCACCGAAAAGCAATGCGGTGTATACCGCGTTTGGGCAGGCCATGGCCGATGCGCGCCAATTGCCGGATTATGAAGTGCCGGTACATTTGCGTAATGCCCCGACCAAACTGCACAAGGAATTGGGTTACGGGCAGGAATACCGGTATGCCCATGATGAAGGCGGTTATGCGGCAGGGGAGCGTTACCTGCCAGAGGCCATCCAGCACCAGCGCTACTATCACCCGCAGCAAAGCGGGTTGGAAATCCGGATTGCAGAAAAACTGGAGCGCTTGCGGGCGCAGGATCAGGCCAGCCAACAACAACGGTATGTGAGCAAGGCCCAACGGGAGGACAAGACATGATGCATTCCCTGTTATGGGTGGCACTGGGTGGTGCACTCGGTGCGATCAGCCGGTTCCTGCTGGGAAACGGTGTGCATGCACTCTACAAGGGGGCTTTCCCCCTCGGGACCTTGGCGGTCAATGTGCTGGGCTCGCTGTGCATCGGGATCCTGTATGTGGTGCTGGTCGAAAAGCTGTCGATGACCGGTCAGTGGCGACACATCACGATGGTCGGTTTTCTCGGTGCGTTCACTACTTTTTCGACATTTTCACTGGAATCCGTTGAACTGCTGGAAAAGGGGCATTACAGTCTCGCCCTTGCCTATGTCGGAGCCAGTGTCCTGGTCTGCCTGCTCGCCACCTGGGGCGGCCTGTCGATCGCCCGTCACTGGTAACATACGCATTCGTCACACCTGTTTAACTGACTGCCCGGATACCAACCATCATGCTAGACCCGAAACGCCTTCGCCATGACTTGCCTGCCGTTGCTGCCAGCCTGGCCCGCCGTGGTTTCCAACTGGATACCGCGGCCTTCGAAGCATTGGAAAACCAGCGCAAATCGGTGGATGTCCGCACGCAGGAATTGCAGGCTGAGCGTAACAAGACGTCCAAGCAAATCGGTGAACTGGTCAAACAGGGAAAAAGTGTGGACGAGGCCAAGGCCACCGTGCAGAAAGCCCTGGATGCAATTGCCGCTGAATTGGGTGAGTTGGAACAACGCCAGCGTGAGCTGCAGGACAATCTCGATGCGTTCCTGTTATCGCTTCCCAACACACCGGATGATGATGTGCCGGATGGGCAGTCCGATGCTGATAACCGCCAGGTCAGCCAGTGGGGTACACCGAAGGCGTTTGATTTCCCGGTACAGGATCATGTCAGCCTGGGCGAACAACTGGGACAGTATCGTCCGGACTTGGCCACAGCCATGTCGGCCAGTCGCTTCAGCGTGCTGCGTGGTGACCTGGCGCGGCTGCACCGTGCCTTGGTGCAGTTCATGCTGGATGTGCATACCCGCGAACACGGCTATGAAGAAGTGTATGTGCCGTATCTGGTAAATCCCTCTGCCTTGTATGGCACGGGTCAACTGCCGAAGTTCGAGGAAGATTTGTTCAAACTGCGTGATCAGGAGTTGTACCTGATCCCGACAGCCGAAGTGCCGGTCACCAATCTTGTGCGTGATTGCATTATCAACAAGCAATTCACCGAGCAGGCATCACCATGGCCGCTGCGATTCGTAGCGCATACGCCGTGTTTCCGCAGCGAAGCCGGTAGCTATGGCAAGGATACACGCGGGATTATCCGCCAGCACCAATTTGAAAAGGTGGAGCTGGTGTGCATGACCACGGCTGAACAGGCCGCTGGTGAACTCGAGCAACTGACGGCACACGCAGAGGCCATCCTGCAAAAACTGGAATTGCCTTATCGCAAAATGTTGTTATGCAGTGGCGATATGGGATTCTCCTCACGTAAAACCTATGACCTGGAAGTCTGGTTGCCGGCGCAAAACACCTATCGCGAGATTTCTTCCTGCAGCCATTTTGGTGACTTCCAGGCGCGGCGCCTGAAAGCACGCTGGCAACCGGCGGAGGGCAAAACCGAATTTGTCCATACCCTGAATGGTTCGGGCCTGGCCGTTGGCCGGACCTTGGTGGCGATTGCCGAGAATTACCAGAACGCGGATGGCAGTATCAGTGTCCCCACTGCCTTGCAGCCGTATATGGGCGGCATGGCGCGTATTGGCTGATCGCGATGGACTACTTGCCCATTTTCATGGATGTACGCCAGCGGCCAGCGCTGGTGGTCGGGGCGGGGGCTGTTGCTGCACGGAAAATCGAATCGCTATTAAAGGCCGCTAGCCGGGTCACGGTGATCGCACCTGAGGCCGGTGAGGCCGTGTCTTCGTTAGTGACAGACGGTCGCGTGACGTGGCAGGCGCGTGCATTCCAGCCTGGGGACGTCAACGGTTATTGCCTGGTCATTGCTGCCACCAATGACCGCAGCGTCAATGCCGCAGTTTCGGATGCGGCGCGTGCGCTGAATATCCCTGTCAATGTGGTGGATGACCCGGAGTTGTCATCCTTCATTGTACCGGCCGTGGTCGATCGTGATCCGGTGATTGTGGCCATCAGCAGCGGCGGTCGTTCGCCCGTGTTATCGCGCACGCTCCGCAACCGCCTCGAAACCGAGCTGCCCGATGCCCTGGGTGCATTGGCCGATTTCATTGGTGCGCAACGTGCGCACATCAAACAGGCGATGCAGGGCCGGTCGGTGCGCCGCCTGTGGGAACGATTTGTTGAAGGCGCTGGCGCGGAAGCCGTCATGAGTGGTAATGAGCCACAAGCCAAAGCCGTACTGGATACCCTGGTTTCTGATGAGCATGCCAAAGGCGAATTGGGTGAAGTGTTCCTGATTGGCGCAGGCCCCGGTGACCCGGATTTGCTGACCTTCAAGGCGCTGCGTTTGTTGCAGCGTGCGGATGTGGTGTTGTATGACCGTCTGGTGTCAGATGGTGTGCTGGGTAAAATCCGCAAGGATGCCGAACGGATTTATGTCGGCAAGGCACGCGCTGACCACAGCATGCGCCAGAAAGACATTAACCAGCTCATGATTGATTTGGCCAAACAGGGCAAAACCGTCGCGCGCCTGAAAGGTGGCGACCCGTTTATCTTTGGTCGTGGCGGCGAGGAAATCGAGGATTTATCCAGTGCCGGCATTGCGTTCCAGGTGGTGCCCGGTATCACCGCTGCCAGCGGCTGTGCGAGTTATGCGGGTATCCCGTTGACGCATCGTGATCATGCCAGTTCGGTGCGGTTTATCGCTGGTAACCTGCATAACGACGATTACCAGCTCAATTGGCCTGGGCTGAATACGCCGGGCGAAACACTGGTGTTTTACATGAGCCTTGCCAAGTTGCCGGAAATCACTGCGCAACTGATGGCACATGGCAAGCCAGCGGATACGCCAACAGCAATCATTGAAGAAGGCACTCGTGCCACCCAGCGTGTGGTGATCACGGATTTGGCACACACCGCTGATGCGATTGATGCATGCAGCGTGCATGCACCAACCCTGGTGATCATGGGTTCGGTCGTCACACTGTATTCGACATTGTCGTGGTTCCGTACGGGAACAGGTTACCAAGTCTATCCGTGATGGGTGTGCCAGCAGGCAGGAGGTTGCCATGCAGCAATATGACCTGATTGTGATCGGTGCGGGTTCGGGCGGCGTCCGCACAGCGCGCCAGGCTGCGGCCAAGGGTTGGCGTGTCGCCATTGCCGAAGAACGCTTTGCCGGTGGCACCTGTGTGAATGTGGGCTGTGTGCCGAAAAAACTGATGAGCTACGCCGCAGGTTTCCCCCACCTGTTTGAACTCTCCAAGGGATTTGGGTGGTCTTGGGCGCAGTCGCCGTCACTGGACTGGGCTACCTTGAAGCGCAACCGTGATGAGGAAATTGCGCGCTTGCAGGCCATTTACCGCCGGTTACTCGATAACAGTGGTGTGCACTGGTTTGAGGGTCATGCATCGCTTGAGTCTGCCCATTCTGTCGGGGTGGGCGAAACAATCCTGTCAGCTGATCGCATCCTCATTGCCACAGGCTCGAGTGCGTGGCTGCCGGATATTCCCGGCAAGGAGCACCTCGCCATCTCGGATGTCCTGTTTGAATTGCCATCACTGCCCAAGCGTGTCGTGGTGTGGGGAGGCGGTTACATCGCTACCGAATTTGCCAGCATCCTCAATGGATTGGGGTCAGACGTCACGATCGTGCATCGTGGCCCACATGTCCTGAACCGTTTTGATCAGGAATCTGCACAACACCTGCATGACAGCCTCAAGCAACAAGGCATCCGTATGTGCATGGAGGCAACGATTGCCTCGGTCAGCCAGCTGGCCAACGGTTATCAGGTGACGCTTGGTGACGGCGAAACGATAGCAGCCGATATCGTGTTTTGTGCTATCGGGCGCATCGCCAACACGCATTCACTGGGTCTGGACAAGCTGGGCATCACGCTGGATGCGCACGGCAATATTGTCGTGAACCAGGCATCACAGACATCAGTGCCCAGTATCTATGCACTGGGTGATGTGACCGGGGGTGCACAGCTCACACCGGTTGCCTTGAGGGAAGGGATGAACCTGATTGACCAATGGTTTAATGATGGTCGCAAGCCACTGCCATTGGACTTGATTCCGAATGCGGTATTTTCGCATCCTTGTTATGCCTCGGTCGGTTTATCCGAGGAAGCTGCGCGGGAACAGCACACGGAGGTTCTCGTATTCCGTAGCCGTTTTGAACCGATGGATCACAGTCTCGGGGATTTCCCGGACAAGGTGTTCATCAAGTTACTGGTGGATGCGCGCACGGATCGCTTGCTGGGAGCGCACATGATTGGCGAAGGTGCTGCTGAAGTGATTCAGGGTGTTGCGATGGCGATGGCCTGCGGGGCAACCAAATCAGCGCTGGATGCCACCCTGGGCATCCACCCGACAGTGGCGGAAGAGTGGGTCACACTGCGCGAGCCTTCCTGATAAAAGCCTTGCGCTTGCAGGGCTTCCATGAAATCCACCAGTACCCGGCCGCTTTCAATCAAGTACATATCGGAATACAACGCAGCCGATTTCTGTGCTTCAGTCTGGCGAGGCTCAGGTGGTGGCGGCTCATCCTCGCTGATCGTTTCAAAGACTTCCGGTTGGTATTCGGGCAACCCCTTGGCCTTGCGACGGGTATTCTCCAGGGCCAGGGTGGCTGTGCGCCACTTGTCCAGTTGCGCCTTGCGTTTGTCGATCTGTAACTCGATGACATCCCGGTTGGCTTCCGCGATCAGGCGGGCACTTTCCTTTACAAAATTGAAGTCAGGATCGTTGGCTGTGCGTGCCGTGTGACGCTTTTCGAGTGCAGGCAGTATTTGATTGATCGGGAAGTAGACCATATGACGCACCCCGTGGATGCTGTCCCATGGCAGTGCAGTGTCGTAGCTGCTTTCCCCGACCTCGCTTTCGTCGTACATGGAGGGCAGGGTGATATCGGGTTCGACACCCCTGTGCTGCGTACTGCCACCGGATATGCGATAGAACTTGGAAACGGTGAACTTGAGCTGGCCATCGCCCAGGCTGGTCAATGTCTGCACAGTGCCCTTGCCGAAAGTACGGCTTCCCACAATGACGGCACGCCCGTAGTCCTGCAATGCGCCAGCAAAGATCTCACTGGCTGAAGCGCTCAGTCGATTGACCAGTACGACCACTGGCCCTTTGTAGACAAAATCATTTTTCCGGAACAGGGATGACTTGCCTTCACGCAGCACATATTCATCACTGTTACGGATCTGCACCACGGGTCCGCTATCAATGAATAAACCGGTGAGGTCGATAACTTCATGCAGGTCGCCGCCGCCATTATTTCGAAGGTCGATAATCAGGCCTTCAGCGCCATCTTGCTCCAGTGCGGTGATGAGCTGTTTCACATCACGTGTTGTGCTGCGGTAATTGGCATCACCGCGGTTACGCCCTTCATAGTCAGCATAGAACGCGGGCAATTTGATTACGCCCAGCTTGGTGTTCTTGCTGTTATGTTCGAGATCAATCAGATGCCCACTGGCAGCCTGGTCTTCCAGTTTCACCTTGTCACGGATAATGCGGATGGTTTTGCGTTCGGTGTCGGATGAAGCATTGGCTGGAATGACCTGCAGTTGCACGGTAGAACCCTTGGGGCCCCGGATCAATGCAACCACATCGTCCAGTCGCCAACCGATCACGTCGACGATGTCCTCGTTACCTTGGCCGACACCCACAATGCGATCAGCCGGTTGTAACTCGCCCTGCCTGTCGGCTGGTCCACCGGGCACCAGACTCACCACGCGCGTGTATTCATTGCTCAACTGCAGCGTGGCGCCGATCCCTTCCAGCGACAGGCTCATTGAAATATTGAATTGTTCAGAGCGGGAAGGGGACAGGTAGGCGGTGTGGGGATCGAATTGGTCGGTCAGGGCATTGATGTAGATATCGAAATAATCGTCGGCATTGATCCGGTTCAGGCGCGATAGCTGGTTACGCAAGCGCTTGCCCAGGATGTCCTCGATGGCGGCCATGTCCTTGCCGGCGATCTTCAGGTCCAGCGCCATCGCCTTGATGTGCTTGCGCCATAACTCGTCTTGTTCCCCAGTGGAGGCAGGCCACGTTTCCGGACCCTTGCTCTGATAGCG
Organism: Gammaproteobacteria bacterium; assembly: GCA_006227085.1. GTDB lineage: Bacteria > Pseudomonadota > Gammaproteobacteria > Pseudomonadales > M0112 > M0112. The sequence goes on along the minus strand of SBFY01000172.1, from coordinate 4,626 downwards.
CTCATCCAGGGTGAAATCCAATGCCGCCAGTGAAGCTGGTAGCTGCTGGATTTCCTGCTCCAGGCGGCTGGTGACGCGTTCCTGGTAGCGTCCGAGGATGTCGGCGGCGGCGGACAGGTCCCCCGAGACCGAAAAGTCGTCGAGCTGGTGCCGGTAGCGTTCAAAATGCTGGATATCGGATTGCAGGAAATATTGCCTGGAAGGATCCAGGCGCTCGATCAGGGCATCAAGCAGTTCTGATGAAAATTTATCATTCAGGTAAATCTTCTTGTAATGACTTTCTTTTAGTCGGTAAACAGTGTTCTTTAGGGTATTCCCATCGCTTGCATCAAAATCAATAGAGTTCTCAGCCAAAATCGTTTGGCTGAACGCGAGGAAAAAAACCAGGATATTGAATGAATGATGCATGCGTATTTTTAGTAAGTCATGCTTGGGTTGTTTTTCTTGCGCTCAATGGCTTCTGCCAATTTATCTTCGGGGTATTTCATGTGCTCATCCAGCAGCTCGGGGTTTTCGCGGAAACGGGGATCATTTGCCAGTGACATGATGCGCGCTTTAGGAAATTTCATTCGTGTGAGGCGGAAGAGTCGATAGTAATAGGCATACAAGGTCTCAGATACCTGATACGGTTCGCCAAATGCCAGGATATTCTCACGAGCTTTCTGGGTTGCTTCGTTCGTGAAGAAGTGATTAGGAAAGTAAGTCATCTCAGCAAACCATATCGCTTTCATTTTTTGCGGGAACTTGCACAGGAAATCAAAAGTCTCTTTCAGGTCTTCTTCGGTTTCGAAGGGATGGCGGAAAATAAGATCAAATTCGCCGTATATGCCACTGTCGACGATTTCCTGGCCGGCGGTAATCATGCGATCCGTCAAAGTGGGGCGATTGAAGTATTCCTTGAGAATCCTTGGGCTGCCAGATTGGATCCCCATGGTTATTGCGTCGCATCCGGCATCTTTAAGCCATGACAACATCTCCGGATTGTGTGTGGTCGGGTAGGTGTAACACCAAAAAGGCAAACCGACCTGCTCTTTATACAGGGGGAGAAACTCCTTCAGCCATCGCGGATTGACAGTAAACACATCGTCGTAAAACAGCACTCGCTTGATGGGCAGGTTGTCTTTCGCCCATAACAACTCATCAATGACGAGTTGAGGAGATCTGCGCCGCAGCGATCCTTTCTTCCCGAAATCTTCCTGATACCTGCTTTCAATGCAGAAGGAACATGAGAAAGGGCAACCACGTTGTGTCGTGATAATGTAGTTTTGCTCAAGGTTGGTTGGATAATAATTGCGAATAACAGAGTCACCATTGATAAACAGGTTGTCTTCTGGCGACCAGTTTGGGAAAGCAATATCATCCAGCTTGAGTAATGGCCTGGGTGGGTATTGCCGTATAGTGTTGTCTGTATTACGAACCCATGTTCCCGGAATACCGTCAAAATCGCTTTTGGAATCAATCCGCTCGGCCACATCGACGATTACCTGTTCACCTTCGTGAATACAAATCAGGTCTGCTTCCTTGATGCATCGATCGGGCTCCAGGGTGGGGCCGTGGCCTCCCCAGATCACGGGAAGCGGCATGGCCTCCTTGATGCGCCGTGTAATGAGGGTAGCCTCCCGTATGTTGCCTGATACCACACTAATGGCAATGGCATCGGCACGGAATTCCTGTAGCGCACTAATGAGGGACAGGAATTCTGTTTCCTGGAAAGGCCGGTAACAATTGAGGTTCTTGCGAATACCGCCGGCAGCCACAACGTATCCGGAGCATTCGGTCCAATCCCAGCCATCGTGCATTTCACGGACATCCACGAGCTGGTGCTCCTTGAAATGGATGATGCAAGAAGCATGTCCAGCCCGCTTGAGCTCACCAGATAACTGGGCAGATGCCAGGTTCAGTCCAGTAAAAAGTTTGATAAAGGCTATTCTGGCCATCTTTGATCACGATTTTTGCATTTGGCGTGCCTGGGGACAGGGGAGCAATTCCAATACACACATCCCCAATGTAGCACTGTTAGCGATATCCTGTATTTAACATAATATACATTATGCGAACATATGGGCTTGGCGGTGAATCGGTTTCAAGGCAAAAAACGCCCGTGTTGGAAGCGCCCCAACCAACGCATCACAGTACGATCCAGGGCATTTTCCAGACCAAAGCCCGCCTTCTGTGCCAGGTTCTTGCGGAACTTGTGGGCCACACGGACCAGCCTGGCTTCGCTGACACGGGATTGCAGGTACTCATCACTGGTCATGACCGTGTCGACCAACTTGAGCGCGATGGCTTCCTGCCCAAACCAGATCTCGCCAGTCGATACCTTGTCGATATCCACATCCGGTCGCATCCGGCCGACCAGCTGCTTGAACAACTGGTGGGTCTGGTCCAGGTCCTCAATGAACTTCTTGCGGGCTTCCTCGGTGTTTTCACCCAGTACCGTGAGCGTCCGCTTGTAGGCACCCGCTGTGTGCATTTCGATATCCACATCGTGCTTTTTCAGCAGTTTATTGATGTTCGGGACCTGGCCGATCACACCAATGGAGCCAATGATGGCAAATGGCGCGGACAGGACCTGTGTGCCCATGCAGGCCATCATGTAGCCACCGCTGGCGGCGACCTTGTCGATGGCGATGGTCAGCGGGATACCCCGGTCGCGGATACGCTGCAATTGCGAGGCCGCCAATCCATATCCGTGCACCACGCCACCCGTGCTTTCCAGTCGTACCAGTATCTCATCCGTAGGATTGGCTACCGCCAGGATGGCTGATATTTCCTCGCGCAGTGAACGTACACCACTGGCTTGGATATCACCATTAAAATCAATAACATAAATAACTTTTTGCGGGTGCTTTGCGAACTCTTTCTCGCGTGATTTACGGGCCTTTTCCTGCTGTTTGGCCCAATGCTTGAATTGCTTTGGAGGCTCCAGTAACTCGCGGACGGCGTGTTCACGCTCGTGATGCAGTGCACTGAGGTCAGTGATTTCGATATAGCCCAGTTCGCTGGGGCCAGCATGCGCCTGCCTGCCACGACTGGCAATGGCCAGGATCCCCAGGAATCCGACGAGCAGCACGATCAGGATGGTAAGCGCCTTCAAAAGAAACAGGCCGTACTCGGCCACAAACGCCGCCATATGCACTCCTTTGTAAGCGATGGGCCAGGCTTGCTGGCAAGGTTACAGGCTGCCGCTATCCACAGCAGCCTGGTTTTGGGGTTCCAGCACCAGTTTGCCACCACGGAAAACCACCGCGAACAACGCACCGTCTTCCAGCGGTATGTAGTTGACCCGTAATTTGCCTGCCTTGACCAAGCCGCTCATATAGCGACCGCAGGCGGTGCCATGGAAAGCCTTCCAGAGATCCACACCACTGGTCGGGTATGGCAAGTTGTGACTGCGGCCGGCATCCGACCAGTTCAGGTTGTTTTCGATTGCATCAAAATGACTGTGGGCGATTGCCACACGGTAGGAAAGCCCTGCGCTTGAAAACACGCCCTGCCATTGCAGTGTCTGCAGCTCGAGGTCAAGGAAGTCGCCATTGATGTTCAGTTCGTGATCCTGTGTGCCACGGCTCTTGATGGTGATGACCGGGGTCGGCCCACTGCTGCGATCGACGCTGACGTGGGCAATGGCTTCGCCATCCATCGCTTTCTGCCAATGCTGCAAGTCGAGGGCAATGCTGCCCAGCAGCACACCCGTGAAGACCAGCCCCATGATGACACTTCCCTTCAGCCAGCCCAGGAACCATGTCCAGCGCCATCCCAGCCACATGGCCAGCAACCAGGACAGGGCAATCACGATGCCCAATGTGCCAACAAATGATGAGTAATCCATTAAGTGATCTCCTTGAGGGAATCATGCGACAACACAGAAGAAACACCCGTATACCCGAGTGTTTCAAGGCTTTTCTCGGCAATCAGTAACAAGCTTTCATCAGCCTTGCGGCTGATTTCGTATTCTTCCAGGTAATGTTCCAGGGTCACCAGGACGTCGGCCAGTGCCTCCATCATACGCGGCAAATCACTGGCAGCCACCTTTTCGGCAATCAACTGGCGCACAAAATGATCGGCTGCGTTCATGATGGCGGCCGGCCGGGCCAGATCCAGCATCACTAACCCACCCCATACCTGGTAGGTAAACAGGTTGAGGTTTTCCAGCCGGGCCTCATCGAAAGCATTTTCGATATAGACCCCGATCACGGTCTTGATGTGCTTTAAATTCGACAATGATTCCTTGACCACGATGGATTGGGCATCCAGCAGTTGGCGCCGCGAAACCATGAACAATTGTTCGCTTTGCTCGGGAGCTTCTTGCCAATCGCCAATGCCATCGATTTCAGAGAAACGGCTTTCAATAAACAGCAAGGTATCTGCCATCGACAAGACCTGCTGCCGCCCCGGCTGTTCCTGCCGGTCATGCCAGCGTTTCAGGGTCTGCAGCATTTCCCACAGCAGGTCATATGATTCCATCAGCCCTGCTATCCGTACGGCGTCAGCAATTTTCTTCAGGCGTGCGGCCAGCGTGCTAATGGCTTTGTCCGTTACGGCCTGGGTCACCATGTACTCCACTACCCGTTTGGCCTGCCCCATTTCCAGGCGCAGCTCGCGCGCCATGCTGTCAACCGTCTC
>SBFY01000021.1 GCA_006227085.1 Gammaproteobacteria bacterium | reverse complement strand
AACTGCACGTCCTGCCAGGGCACGCCGGCATCCTTGAGGGCAGCACGGGCAGCGTGCACACCGTATTCCACGAAGTTACGGCCCCACTTGCCCCATGGGTGCATGCCGACGCCGAGAATTGCGATTTCCTGTGTCATTCAAAAAGCTCCAGAGTCAGGTTGCATCAGGCAGTGGGTTTCCACTTCCAGGTCATCTTGATGGATTCGTCATCCTCGAACAGGGGTTCGAGCACCAGCTCGACCGGCATGCCCACGCTGAGGGTGTCGACCGCCACACCGGTGATCACCTGGCCCAGTACGATCATCTTCTCCTGTTCCAGTTCTACCGCAGCAATCGAGAACGGCTCGAATGGCTCGGCGGCGATGAACGGCTCTGGCGGCTTGTAGCAGGCATTGGTGTAAGACCAGATCTTGCCGGTGCGTGACAGGGGGACTTCATCAAAGGTCTCGCTGTCACAGGCGGGGTTCTTGCAGTACTGGATTTTCTTCGGGAAGAAAAAAGTGCCACATTCGGTGCAGCGGCTGCCCAGCAACTGTGGCTTGGCGTCCATGGTAAACCAGCCCTCCAGGGCGGGAACCCGGGGTTTATCGCTCATGGGGAATCTCCGGCGAGTCACGACTTCGATTACCACTGGCGCGGTAATCCCAACAAAATCAGAAGGATACAGATCGGCTCGCAGGGTCGCAAGTGGACAGGGTGCGACAAGGCTGTTGGCTGATCGGTAAAGTCAATCAGCCTGAACGCTTTTGCTATTGGCGCGAAGCAGCGATTACCAAATAATTCAGTGCCTTAAACCGCGTGGGCGGTCTGGATGGCAGGCGAGTTAGCCCCGGATGATCGTAATGGTCAGTCAATTGGGGGTAAAATGCCGGCCCGATGGTTTGGATGAACCGGTAATTTCCCCAAGTCCCAGGAGAGTGAAATGAAGCTGGAATTTACGCCTGAGCAGGAAGCACTCCGCAAGGAGTTGCGTGCCTACTTCAAGAAACTGATGACGCCTGAACTGGTTGACGAAGTCAGCCAGACGCCGGGTGAGGGCGGCGGCCCCTTGTTCTGGAAAGCGATGAGACAGCTGGGCAAGGATGGCTGGATTGGTGTGGGCTGGCCGAAAGAGCTGGGTGGTCGCGGCATGAGCGAAATGGAGCAATTCATTTTCGTTGAAGAAGTGATGCGTGCCGGTTTCCCGTTCCCGTTCCTGACCACGGAATCGGTGGGGCCGATCCTGGCAGCGAATGCCGCTCCCCGCTTGAAGAAACTGCTGGTGCCGAAAATCCTTGGTGGTGAAATCATCATCGCCATTGGTTATTCCGAGCCGGGCGCCGGTACTGACCTGGCGTCGCTGAAAACCACGGCACGCAAGGAAGGCAATGAATGGGTCATCAATGGCCAGAAGATGTGGACGTCATTGGCGCATCATGCTGATTGGCTGTGGGTCGCTGCGCGTACCAATCCTGATCCGGAAGTGAAAAAGCACAAGGGCATTTCCATGTTCCTGGTGCCGGCAACCGCCAAGGGTTACAGCCTGTCACCGGTGCACACCCTGGGTGATGTGCGCACCAACGCCACGTATTACGACAATGTGCGCGTGCCCGAAGATCACCTGGTCGGTGAAGTCGATGGCGGCTGGAAGATGATCACCAGCCAGTTGAACCGTGAGCGCCTGTCATTGGTGAATGTCGGTTCGTTTGCACAGTTGTTCAACAATGTGACCAAGTGGGCGAAGGACACCAAGCTCGCCGATGGCACTCGCGTGATTGACCAGCCCTGGGTGCAGATCAACCTCGCCAAGGCGCGTACTGGTTTGGAAGCGCTGAAACTCATTTGCTATCGCCAGGCCTGGAGCATGACGGTGGGTGAGTTGTCGATGCAGGATGCCTCTGCAGCGAAAGTGTACGGTACGGAATTCTTTGTGGAACTGTATCGTTTGCTGGGTGAAGTGCTGGGCCAGAGCAGCGTGCTGCACATGGATTCCAAAGGTGCTGTGTTGCGTGGCCGGCTGGAAATGCTGTATCGCACCGCATCCATCATCACCTTCGGTGGTGGTACCAACGAAATTCAACGCGACATCATTGCCATGGCCGGGCTGTGGATGCCACGGGCCAAGCGATAAGGGAGAAGCATCATGGATTTTTCATTCAACGAAACCCAGAAAGAAGTACAGGGCTTGGCCCGCCAGATGCTGACCGATCTCGCGACGGTTGAGCGTTTGAATGCCATCGATAAGCAGGAAGACCGCTTTGATGCGGACTTGTGGAAGCAACTCGCTGAAGCGGGCCTGTTGGGTGTGGCGATTGACGAGAAACTCGGTGGCATGGGCTTTGGTTTTACCGAGCTGGCCCTGTTCGTCGAGGAAGTGGGTCGCACGGTAGCGCCTGTACCGGTGGTGCCGGTGCTGGTCAGCACCGCATTGCCGATCCAGAAATTCGGTAGCGCCACATTGAAGAAAGCCTGGTTGCCGAAAATTGCATCCGGCGAGTCGCTGGTGACTGCAGCGCTGATGGAAACCGGCAACGAAGATCCTGCCACCCCCAAGGCCACTGCCAAAGCCAAGGGTAAAAACCTGCTGGTCAGCGGCACCAAGGTGTGTGTGCCATTTGCCAAACAGTCTGATGCCATCCTGGTGTCGGCCAAAACCAGCAAGGGCGTGGTCGTGGTGTTGGTGGATCCGAAAGCCAAGGGTGTCAAATTGACCCGCCAGGTCAGCACCACGCGTGAGCCCTGGTATGAAGTGGTGATGAAGGATGTGCTGGTGCCGGAAGCCGCCATCGTGGTGAAAGCCGACAAGGGTGCTGCTGCGATGAAGTGGGTGAGTGAGCGCACCATGGCCGCCTTGTGTGCCATGCAAATCGGTGTCAGCGATAAGTCCATGCGCATGACCGCCAGCTATGCCTGTGAGCGCCAGCAGTTTGGCGTGGCCATTGGTACCTTCCAGGCCGTACAGCATCGTGCAGCGAACTGCTACATGGATGTGGAGTGCCTGAAGCTGACCACTTACCAGGCCGTTTCATTGCTGGATAGCGGTCGTGATGCCACCAATGAAGTGGCCATCGCCAAGATCTGGGCAGGGGATACCGGGCATCGCGTGAGCTATGCGGCCCAGCACTTGCACGGTGGTTTTGGTATTGATCGTGATTACAGCCTGTGGCGCTACAGCCTGTGGGCACGCCAGATCGAAATGACGCTGGGAACCTCAGCGCGTTTGCTGGCGACACTGGGTGAGCGCATTGCTGCTGGCAAGGCGTTTGCCGAGTAACGGGCGGCTGTATGGAAAACCCGGCTTCGGCCGGGTTTTTTATGCCTGCGATCCGGGAAAGCTGATATAAGTCAAACCAGCCGGGGAATTGCCGGCATATTAATAAAATGTATAAAAGGCAGGCTCCCATCACTGGGTGCCTGATTTAGACTGCCAGTCACTGCCCATAACAACGATCAGGAGAATGGCATGTCCCGTTGCCCGTATACCAATTTGCTGGACCCAGACCTGTTTGCCAAAGGCAATCACCATGCTGTGCTCGCGGAGGTGCGCGAGAAAGCGGGTGCCCTGGCCCATATCGAAGATCCCTTGAGTGGCGTGCCGTATTGGGCGGTGATGAAGCGCGACCTCGGTGACCGCATCTGCAAGGAGCCATTGGCGTTTTCCAGCGAGGCCAAGACAGCCTTGCCAAAAGAAATGCCGGAAGAAGACCTGATGCTGCAGCGCTTGATGATGGTCAACATGGATCCGCCCGCGCACATCAAGTATCGCCGTATCGCCCGCAATGCCTTTACCCCGAAAGCCGTGCAATCGTACGAGGAGAACTTCCGCCAGGTGGCGAAGGAAGTCATTGACGCTGTCGCACCGCGTGGCGAGTGTGAATTTGTCTATGACGTCGCAGCCCAGTTGCCGTTGATTGCCATCCTCGAGTTGTGTGGTATCCCGCGTGACATGAAAGACCAGTTTTTCGAGTGGACCAATATCATGTTCTTCACGGAAGATGAGGACATGAGTGGCGTTGATGGCTCTGCCGCAGCGAAAGAAGCTTCCATGCATGTCTATGCCTATGCCGCCGAACTGGCGAAACAGCATCGCATCAAGCCGATGAGTAATATTGTTGGCGCCTTGCTGGATGGTGCGGTCGATGATGATCGTCTTACCGATGATGAATTCCAGTTGTTTTTCCTGATGCTGATTGCAGCCGGTAATGAAAGTACCCGCTCGGTGACCGCTCATGGGATGCGATTGTTGGTTGAAAACCCGGATCAGTTGCAGATCCTTCTCGATCGCCCGGAAGTGATCCCGCATGCGGTGGATGAAATGCTGCGCTTTAATCCGGCATTCGTGCAAATGCGCCGTACCGTCATGCAGGATGTCGAGCTGGAAGGTGAACAGCTGAAAGCCGGCGACAAGCTGATCCTGAACTGGCATGCCATGAACCATGATCCGGAGTTGTTTGAAAACCCGGAAAAATTTGATGTCCTGCGCTTCGAGAAAATGCCGGACCTGCATAACCAGCATCGTGCTTTTGGTGTCGGTGAGCACTATTGCATTGGTGCCCATTTGGCGCGACTGGAACTGCGGGTAATGTTCGAGGAGTTGATCCCGCGTATGCGTAACCCGAAGTTTGCGGAGCCGGTGCAGTATGTTCGTGATTATTTCGTGAATGGCATCAAATCGATGCGCATCACTTTTGATCCCGAAAAGCCGTCGCAAGCGGCCTGATGATAATGGCAGTGTGCCCGGTCTGCCGGGCAGGTGAAACGCGGCCTTTCATGGAAGTGGAAGGCCGTTTTTATTGGCAGTGTGGTCATTGCCAGGCTGTGTGGCTGGATCCGTCGCAACGTTTGGATGCGGACGCAGAGGCTGCGCATTACCGCTTGCATGAGAACCGCGTGGATGATCCGGCCTACCGGCAGTTCCTGTCGCGCTTGGCGAATCCTTTGCTGGAGCGTTTGGGCGATGGTTTGCAAGGTCTCGATTTCGGTTGCGGGCCAGGGCCTGCTTTGGCCGCCATGATATCGGAAGCCGGGTATGGGATGCAGCTGTATGACCCGTTGTTTGCCGATCATCCTGAGGCACTACAGCGATCCTATGATTTCATTACCTGCACCGAGGTGCTGGAACATTGCCATGATCCCGCGGCTGTGCTGGCATTGTTCGACAGCTTGCTCAAACCCGGCGGCTGGCTGGGCATCATGACAGGGATGCTGTCAGCGGAGATCGATTTTGCGCAGTGGCATTATCGTCGTGACCCGACGCATGTGGTGTTTTACCGGCAAGCAACGTTTGCGTGTATTGCCGATGGGTATCGCTGGCATGGCGAATTTCCGTCCAGGGATGTGGTGCTATTAAAAAAACCGGCCTGAGCCGGTTTTTTTAATCCATCCTTGCAATGAACTTCAGCGTTGCTGGGGCTGGATATTGCCACAGTCGCTGCTGACCCAGCGGCCAGCGCCATTGATTTCCATGGTGTTGTAATCCCCTTGTCCTTCCCGGGTCACCTGGTAATGACTTTTCCAGCGCTTGCTATCCAGTAGCTGCACTTCGCCACTGCCGGTACCGGCAGGGTTCCGGCACTGGATCTCGAAGGTCCAATGGCCTTTGCCTTGTTCGCTGCGTGTCACGGTGCAGTCCTTGTCATCTTCCATGACTGGCACATCGTTCTGCTGCGCCTGGGCCGGGGAAATGCAGATGCGTACGCCTGCATCGGTCAGGCCGATGCCCTGCATCGCCAGAGCCTCTTGCATTTGCGCACGGGCTTCCGGTGGGACTTCCTTGAGGATGCCGCGCATATCCGGCAGTTGTTCGCCATCAATCGTGGTCCTGTTGCGGATTTCCCACAGGCCCGGCTCCATGGCGATATCCGCGACGACAGTGGAGGCAAGCAGGGCGCAGCTGCAAGCCATAAACAGGTTTTTCAGTTTCAGTGATGACATGGCGGCTCCCGTTACCCTGCCGGGTTGGTGTGGCACAGTAGCGCTACGATACCAAAATTACGTCCCAAGGCAATCTTGCCGGTGCGTGAAAAGCATGCGGAAAAACAGCTTTTGCCGTATCATGATTGCTCGCCACTGGGGGCGGGATCACAAGGAGGATTGACATGGCAGTATTTCGTAAATTGGCTATTGCCCAAGCGGTATCGGCAGTGGCGGTTGGAGGGGCTTCTGCCGCCTTGGCAGAAGAATCGGCGGGGCCGTCATTGTCGCTGACGGCTTATGATTATGATGTCGAGACCGATGGTATCGGTAATGCCAAGTACCCGGCTGTGGACCTTGAAAACACCCACAAGGCGTTTTCTGCCGAATTGCAATGGCCGCTCTCTGGCGGTTGGGATGTGCGGGTTGGGGTGACCCAGCTGGAGGCATCCAACAAGACTGAACTGACCGAGCAAGACAATCCTGGTCCTGCCAAATACCAGACCACATCCATTGCTTCACGCATGTCGGTAGGCTACGACTTCCTGGATTTCGAAGCAGGCCACACGATGCAATTGGGCAGCCAGGACGTGCGGGTTTTCGGTGGCCTGCGTTACGCCGAGATCGATCAGGACAGTGATGTCGGGTATGCCGATCGTTATGAAAATACCGCCATCCCCTCGACGAATACGTTTACGGCACGCAAGCGCGCGGACCATGATTTGTCTGCCTTGGGCCTGCGTTTTGGTGCAGAAAGCGATTTCACGATCAGCGAGGACTGCGGCTTATCCGTGTCCGGTTTGCTGGCCGGTGTGGCGCTGTATGGTGAGCGTGATTCCAGTTATTACAACCAGTATCCCTTCCTGGGCCTGCCGGTTGAGGAGCGCAGTGAAGAAAGCTGGTGGTACGGCCTTGAGGCCGAGCTGGCATTGAACTGGCAAGTGATGCCCAAGGCAGCCACTTCACCGACGGTATCCCTGGGTTACAGCTTCTCGCGTATGGAAAACATCCTTGAAACACGCTTTAGCACGGATGATGTGATCCAGCATCGTGAAAGCGATTTGACATTGGAAGGCCCATTCCTGCGTTTGGGTTGGCAGTTCTGATCCAGTGTTTAACGATATAAAAAAGGGAGGCACTGCCTCCCTTTTTTTGTGATGTGAAATTGATCAGCTAGCCTGCACTGTAACCAAAGCGCTGCATCTGTTCGCCGTGATCGGCCAGGATGCGCTGGACTTGAGCCTTCGAGAGGCTCTCCCGCCATTGGCCGCTTTGCCCGGCACGGAAAAACTGCTTGGCATTATCCGGCTTTTCCTGGAATCCCTGTCGGGATTCCATGGCTTGTAACTTGTCAAAGGAAGAGGCTTCGATCGCGCGTCCTACTTGCCTCTTGCTGGCTGCTATCTGCAGGAAATCCACAAGTGCAGAAAATGTGGCCACGGGATTATCGAGCATGTCTTCATAACGCATGATGTGCAGGGCAGGGTGGCGTTTGCGTGTCCATGAAGCGACGTTTTCCGACCAGCTACCTAACCATTCATAGGCCATGCGCTCGCTGTTGTTAGTGCGTTGGCCGGCTGTGCCCATCCATTCAATCGTGCGATCAATCGATGCATTGAGGTGGTGACTATAGGAAACCGCTACATCCAATGGATTACGAATGATGTATACGGCTCCGGCTGTCCATTCGCGTGCAATCATCGGGACGCCTTCATCACTGACCAGGGCGTTATGGGTTTTGGCGAACAAGAGGCTATCGCCGGCTGCCTCGGCCATGGCTGCATTGGCCTGTGTGCGTGCAGCAGCCACTTCAGCATGACTGCATGCAGCCAATGGTTTTGGCAAGTAAGAGGCATACCAGTGGAGTGAGCTGTCCCAGGTGGTTTTGCCCTGCAGTTGGTTAATGTCGTACGGCGCATCACCGCCTTCCAGCAGGTTGTGCAGGAAATGCCGCGTCCATGTGTTGCCGGACTTGGGGTAGGATGCCAGCCAGACCAGGCCGCCCATCAGATCTGTGCACCCTGGAAGTAATAAACACGCAGGTGGTCGCCACGTTCATTTTTGCCAACAAAAATAAAACCGGTATCCGAGAGGATGGCTTCACGGCGGTGTCGCTTGAAAAACGGGTTCTCGATTTCCAGGAAAATGCCAATGGCTTCCTGGTCTTCACCACGGATAAAGCGCTCTTCAAAAAAATCCCGGATACCACGGGTGAATACCCTTCCAATATCGAGGTCGCGGGAATCGGGTTCCACAAAAGCCCGCATGTAATAGAAATAGTTATCCAGCTGCTTGTTGTGTTGTTTGTAAGCGGTTGAAATGCCAATCAGCTTGCCTTGGGGATTGCGTGCAATCAGGCAAACCTGCGGCAGGCGTTTGCGGGCCGCGTCTTCCGATGGCAGGGCATGATGATGCAACCAGAACCGGGTGATTTCCTCGCCCAGTTCCGGGGTCATGGCCTGCCACACATTGGACAGCGTGTAAGGTATGGCTTCCATGCTCAGCGCTGTGGCTTGAGTCCGCCACAGTCACTGCCGATCCATCGGCCTTCTGTCTCGGTTTCCATTTGCTGTGTTTTCCGGTTTTCCGTCTGCGACATGCTGATCCGGCTCTTCCAGAGCGTATCGCTGACTAAATGGGTTTCGCCTTCGCCGCTGCGTTGCGGGTTTTGGCACTCCATGCGGAAGGTCCAATGATACTTGTCTTTTTCTTCGATATCCGTTTGGCAGTTGGGATCGGAATCCATGGCAGGCATGGATTGGCGTGTCGCTTTTTCAGGGCTGACACAAATGCGTATCGCGCCGCTCCCCATATCCACGCCACTATTGGCCATCATGCCTTTCATTTGCTCACGCATATGCGGAGGAACATCTTTCATCATTTCCTCCAACGTGGGTAAGGCTTGGCCATCAATCAGGGTAGTGGTCCGGATTTCCCAGAGACCGGGCTGTAACCCATCGGCTGTGGCGAGGGCGCTAGCCAGCAGCATGGCCAGCAAACATGCGGTGGTGGTCAATCGCTTCATGAGGATTCCTCCAGGGAAGGCCGTTATCGACATATTGTGGTGAGCATCTTGCAGCAAGGCAATGCGTGCGCCTGTGCCGGCAACGATCAAGCTGCTTCAGCGGTTAGCGACATGCGCGCCGGCACGGCGACCGGAAAACACACAATCCGCAATCGACAAGCCGGACACGTATGATCGTGAAGCGATGCCGACGGCTGTGCGGCCAGCCGCATACAGGCCGCGGATCGCGTTTCCTTGCTTATCCAGCACTTCACCGGTGTGTTCATCAACCCGTAATCCGCCCAGCGTGAGCGAAGGGCAGGGAACGATCATTGAATCGAAGGAGCAGTTCAAGGCGTAGAACGGCCCTTCTGTGATCGGTTCCAGGAATTCGGCCGTCTTGCCCATCGGGTCATGCTTTTCCATGGCCAGGGTGTTGTATTCCGCAACGCTTTGCAGCACGGCATCCACGGGTAATCCCAGTTTTTCTGCCAACGCTTGCAGGGTAGGGGCTTTCTTGCGTTCCAGCCACAAGTACATCAGTGCGGTCACTGACTGGAACCACATGGCCTGTTTGGGCCCCAGTTGTTTGTGGGCGAGCTTCCATAGCCGTTGGTCGATGATGAGGTAACCTTTGCCACCGTGTTCCTTCACCAGTCGCTCCCCCATTTGTGCGCCATACAGCATTTCATTGCAGACGCGTTTGCCATCTGGCCCGAGCATGACACCGCGTGCAAAAGCGTTGGGGGGGTTGATGAATCGCCAGGCTGAAACGCTGTCCATCAGGGCAGTACTGCCACCCACCGATTCGCCTAACTGGATGCCGCTGCCATTATCGGCAATGGTGCCCAGTGGCGTGCCTTTGAGGTACGCCGGGGCGTATTGTTTCAGCATCTCACGGTTGTAGTAGAAGCCTCCTGAACCCAGCACCACGCCTTTGCGTGCGCGTATTGAAAAGGGTTCAGCACGCTTTTCCAGTTCTTCAATCACCCAGCGGATCAGGTGGTTCACAAACGGTGTGAAGATGGTGGCATAGCGCATCAAGACCATCAGTGCGAACAGTTGGCGATGCAGCCAGGCCGACAGCGATCCCGGTTTCATCCGTCGGCCATTGACGCCGATGATGTGCCCGGTGTTGTCGGTCACGAGCTGGTTGACCTGGTATTGGGTCTCAATGCGCACGCCGGCGCGTTCAGCTGACTGCTTGAGCGGGTTGAATAATGCCGCACCGGAAACACCGGGTGCATGGGCGCGATGGCCGCGTGGTACTGGTTTGGCGTGGTCGCTATAGGGCGGGAAGGATTCGTTGCCGGAGTAGTAAAAGTAATACTGGTTGGAGGGGTAAGAGGTCTTGATCGGGCAGTAGCTCGCGTCAAAGGCAACGCCGTGCTCGCATAACCAGTTGAAATTGTCGACACTGTGATCGCAGAAGCGCCGCAAGGTGGTTTCACTGACGGCGTCTTTGACCTCTTGCTGGAGGTAGCGGAACATGTTGTCAGCATCGTCTTCAACGCCAGCGGCTTGCTGGATGGACGTGCCGCCACCGGCATAGAAAATGCCGCCACTGATTTTGGTTGAGCCACCCCCCATGAACCGTTCGGCGACCAGCACATCGGCACCGTGATGGCGGGCTTCAATGGCAGCACTGGCGCCCGCGCCGCCAAAGCCGATCACAACCACATCCACCTCACGATCCCAGCGGTGGGTTTCCAGCTGGGCGGCATCCATGCGCCATGGGGGTTGGATATGCGGTGTGCCGGCGGTGAAGCGATTGATGATCATAGGCCTGTCCTGCAAAAGCATCGGGCTAATGATGCGGTGTCCAGCGTTGTATTTCTCTCGACTGGGTCAAAAACGCAGGCTGGGGGCTCAGTCAGTATGCTTTTCGGCATGCCCTTCGATGCGTTCCCCGGCCTTCTGGATATCCTTGCCAAGGCCTTCCATCATGTTGCAGCCAGACAGGCCAAGTGCGGCAAAGAGGGTAAGGATCAGCACGGTATGGCGCATGGGCAAATCTCCTCTGGTGGCATGCGGTGTCAGTCAGTGCCTGCATTATAATCCAAGCCCCCTGATTACGTTGACCATTGGTTACTGGATTGCCATGCCACTACTTCGCCTTGACAGGATCACCGTGACGCTGGGCCCCCGCGCCTTGCTGGATGGCATCAGCCTGGAACTGGATGCCGGGGAGCGGCTCGGCTTGCTGGGTCGCAATGGTGAAGGCAAAACCACCTTGCTCAAGGTGCTGGCGGGCTTGCAGCAGGCCGATGGTGGTGAACGATGGTTGCAGCCCGGTACCCGTGTTGCCTGGCTGGACCAGGCGCTGCCGGAACGTGACGACCAGAGTGTGTATGACTTTGTGGCGGGCGGCTTGGCAGAAACCGGCGAATTGCTGAAGCAATACCATCATTGCCTGCAGCAGCCGGAAATGGATTTGCAGCAACTGGAACGGATCCAGCAGGCGCTGGAGGCCAGGGATGGGTGGATGCTGGGGCAGAAAGTCGACACCATCATCAGCCAGTTGCAATTGCCTGCGGATGCACTGATGCGCACCCTCTCCGGTGGCTGGCGCCGGCGTGTGGCCCTGGCCAGGGCCCTGGTCAGTGAGCCGGACATCCTGTTGCTGGACGAACCGACCAACCACCTGGATATTCCCGCCATTGAATGGCTGGAAAAGCTGTTGCAGGAATTCCGTGGGGCCTTGTTGTTTGTGACCCATGATCGCGTGTTCCTGCAACATGTGGCCAATCGCATCCTCGAGCTGGATCGTGGCCATGTGCGTGACTGGAAAGGGTCTTACCAGGGATTCCTGGAATTCCGCGAACAGCAGTTGGCGGCCGAAGAAAAAGCCAATGCCTTGTTCGATAAAAAGCTGGCGGAAGAAGAGCGTTGGATCCGGCAGGGCATCAAGGCGCGGCGTACCCGCAATGAGGGCCGTGTGCGTGCCTTGAAGGCGATGCGGATGGAACGGGCAGCCCGTCGCGAACGGGTAGGGACTGCCACAATGGAGATCGAACAGGCGCAGCGTTCCGGCAAGATTGTTGCTGCGCTGGAACAGGTGTCTGTGTGTTACCAGGGCAAGCCGGTGCTGAAGGATGTTTCAACGATTATCCAGCGTGGTGACCGCATTGGCATCATCGGCCCGAACGGTGCCGGCAAGTCAACCTTGCTGAAAGTGTTGTTGGGTGAGTTGTCGCCGGATGCCGGGCGTGTGGAATTGGGCACCAAGCGCGAGATTGCCTATTTTGACCAATTGCGTGCCAGCCTGGAGCTGGATAAGAACCTGATCGATAACATCTGCGGTGGCCAGGAATTTATCGAGATCAATGGCCAGCGTCGTCACGCCATCAGTTACCTGGGGGATTTCCTGTTTTCTCCCGAGCGTACCCGTACACCAGTGCGGGCCTTGTCTGGCGGTGAGCAGAATCGTGCGATTTTGGCCCAGTTATTCAGCAGGCCGGCCAATATCCTGGTTCTGGATGAGCCCACCAACGATCTCGATATCGAAACACTGGAGTTGCTGGAAGAGTTGTTGCTGCAATTTGACGGGACTGTGCTGCTGGTCAGCCATGATCGTGAATTCATGGATCGCGTGGTATCGAGCTTGCTGGTATTGCCCGGTGATGGCAGCGTTCAGGAATTCGTCGGTGGTTACAGTGATTGGTTGGCCAAGGGTGGGCGTTTGCTGGATGCAGCGATGCCTGGCGGTGATGTAAAAACACTGCACACAAGCCAGTCACCGGAGCCTGCGCCAGCCGTGCTTGACACGAAAAAACCGGCAAGCAAGAAGCTCAGTTATAAAGACCAGCGTGAGCTGGATGCCTTGCCGGGGAAAATCGAGCGCCTGGATGCGCAAAAAGAGGCGTTGGTCGCGCAGATTGGTGATCCGGCATTTTATGCGCAGGAACAGGCGGTGGTGTCGCGGGTGCTGGCAGAAATGGAATCCGTACAGGCGGAACTTGATGCCGCCTACCAGCGTTGGGAGGAACTGGAATCATGAGCGATGATGCATTGGAGCCGTTACCGGCATTGAAGCCGGGTATCTACCGCCATTACAAAGGGCAGTTGTACCAGGTCTATGAGGTGGCCCGGCACAGTGAAACCTTGCAAGCACTGGTGGTGTATCGACCTTTGTATGGTGAAATGGCGCTATGGGTGAGACCATACGGGATGTTTGTGGAAACGCTGACCATTGATGGTGTGGCGCAGCCACGATTCGAATGGGTAAGCGACACGCTGTAGCGGGGATTGGGTATGCGGTTCGGCTGGTCATTATTGGTCTTTGCGGCATTTCTCGCTGCGATCTGGTGGTCGTTGACGCCGGTCGAGCAGCAACGC
Organism: Gammaproteobacteria bacterium; assembly: GCA_006227085.1. GTDB lineage: Bacteria > Pseudomonadota > Gammaproteobacteria > Pseudomonadales > M0112 > M0112. Next base: position 4,504 of record SBFY01000021.1, on the reverse strand, counting down.
CTCATGCAGGCCTTCGGCAAGCCAGCCCGGACAACCGGTGCGGCTTCCTCCGTGCAGGCGCCGGTGCCGGACACGCGTGATTACCAGCGGGAAGAATACACGCCCCCTTCAGCCTGTGTGCCACGTGAAGCGGTTGCTGAGCCGGAAGTGGTGCCCGGCGTGTATCGCTGGCAGGACGTGAACGGACGCTGGCATTACTCGGATAAATACCCGGTCGGGGCGGCCAGGGTCGAAGACCTGTCGGCGCATTTCGAATCCGATGTGCGTCATGTCAGTATCCGTATGCAAGGTGATGTCACGGGTTGGGCCGGAAGCCTGCAAGACCAGCTGACGCTGGATGCCGAGTACATGTTTCGCTTGTATGCCCGTTACCTGCCGGATGCCGGGCGACGGCGAATGACGGTCACCGTGAATGTGTTTGCCAGTCGCGAAGGTTTTGTGGCATGGCGTGAATCGCGTGACCAGTCTTCCGGAGCCAATGCCGGCATGTATGACACCTTGGGGCGGGAAGTGGCCGTATTACTGGTGGGTGATCGTGAATGGGATGCAGGCTTGATCCGTCATGAAATCGCCCACGCCATCCATCATGAAGTGTTGGCGAGGCCGCCCACCTGGTTTGATGAAGGCATGGCGGAAGTGTTCAATGCCGTGAGTTTCCGCGATGGCCAGTGGCGCTTGGCCGGTGCCCATGAGCCCCATCTCAAGCGATTGGCGGATGCGGGCCAGCAGGATGTGGTGAGCGAATTGTTGAGAAGTGACTGGCCGGGTGCGGATCCGTTACTGAGCTATGCGCGGGTGTGGTCGATGGCTGCTTTTTTCCTGTCGACACAACCGGAAGTGTTTGGGCGTTATGTGCAGTGGCTGGATGCACATTATTGTGAACAGGTGGACAGCCAGGCATTTATTGCGGAACAGTATCCGGGAGGGCTGGCACGTTGGCAGCGTGACTGGGAGCAATGGCTCGACAACCAGCGTGATGCCGTGACGGCCAACTGGTGGAAAGCCTTGCCAATGCCATAAGGAGTAAACCATGGGCTTGTCGCAGATGATCCGTGAAGAACAGGCGTTGCCGGGACGTCGTGAAACAATGCCGGTACCGGCACATCACGCTGTGTTGGGTAAGTCGATGCTGCCACCATTTCCGGAAGCTTGTGTGGATCTCTGGGTGGGCATGGGATGTTTCTGGGGTGCCGAGCGTAAATTCTGGCAATTGCCCGGTGTGTGGGTCACTGCGGTCGGTTATGCCGGAGGGTTTACTCCTAACCCGTTGTACGAAGAAGTTTGCTCAGGGCTCACAGGGCATGCAGAGGTGGTGCGCGTGGTGTTTGATCCTGCCCAGGTGAGCTGGCAACAGGTGTTGAAAGTGTTCTGGGAGAGTCATGACCCGACACAGGGTATGCGGCAAGGCAATGACCGAGGCACCCAATATCGCTCGGCCATGTATGTGGCAGCGGAGGATCTGCATGTTGTCCAGGAGAGCCGGCAGCGTTACCAGCAAGCACTGGATGCAGCAGGCAAAGGGGTGATCACGACGGAAATAGCGCTGCAAAAAACGTTCTATTATGCGGAGCCCTATCACCAGCAGTATTTGCACAAAAACCCGAACGGGTACTGCGGCCTGGGTGGGACGGGTGTGTTACTGGCTTTCCCCTGAACCCAGTTGTTGCAAGGCAATCGCTTCAAGCGCCAGGATTTGCTGGATATGATCCCGGATGGCAGGTTCTCCTGACTGGAGGATGGCCTCACTGTAGATCCGGCCATAATCGGCCACCCGCTGCCTGATGGAGTCAATGGCTTGTTGTTTTTTTGCTTCCGGAAAATATTCGGTGAAGCCGATGCTGAACATGCGACGTGGGAATCTGGAATCACAGGTTGCGTGCTGGATGTTGTAATCAAAAACGATCAGGTCACCAGGTGTCGTTTCGACAACCTGTGAAGGCACTTCTTTTGCTGGAACTCCCAGTTGTTGCTCTGGCTCTGACAGGATGTCATGCAGGATCTTTGAGAAATGCTGCCCTTGGTGGTGACTGCCCGGTATGACCCTTAATGCGCCCGAATCTGCCTTGATGGGATCCAGGTAGAACAGGAATTTTGTGTATTTATGCCTTCTGACCAGGCCATAGCTGTCCCTGTGCCAGATGGTGTCTCCCGAGAAAATATTACCGTCGCTGGAAAAGTAGTTATAGTCTTCCCCGCACAGCGACTGGGCGATTGAAGTGATTCTTGGGTCTGAAAGCAGTTGGGTGAGCAGGTCACATTTTTCAATAAACCGCGGCATCATGATGCGTTTGGCATTGTAATGTGCTTCGTGCAAGTGCTCTATTTTTTCATCAGGGTGGTCTTCAATGACCTTGTCAAAGGCATCCTGGATGGACTGGATTTCCGGCAGGAATAACCCCGGCAAGTGCAAAAAGCCGAATACCTTGAAAAAAAGAACTTGCTCTTCAGTGAGTATGTTCATGCCTGTATGTCACGTGTTTAATTCTTCGATGCATTCGCGAATCAGCGCGTTGCTTTCGTGTTTGAGTGGTTCCTGGTAGACATTGCCAAACTGCTTCAGGTATCCCGATTTTATTTCATTGATGTAGTTGATGTTGTCATTGAGTTTTTGTGCAATCCCCAGGTAGAACATCCTGCGTGTCCCAATGGTGCCACATGTCGCATGTTGGGCCCTGAAATTGAAGATCAGGGCATCACCTGGTCGGCTTTCAATGATGCTGCAAGGGATGCCTTCAGCCTTGGTGGCCAGGTTCCTGGCGCCGTTGACGAGCAATTTGTTGAGCATTTGCGTGTATTGGCTTCCATGGTGGTGGCTGCCGGGAATGATCCTGAATGCCCCTCCCTGGGTCGTCATGGGATCCAGGTACAGGGCGATCTTGAAGTACACATGACCCTCAGGGAACTTGAGGATAGGGTTGTAGGCATCGGTGTGCCAATCCGTGTCACCGGAAAAAATATTTCCTTCACTGGGGATGTAGTTGAAGCTTCCGCCGGTCAGTCCCCGGCCAATGGCCTGGATGCGGGGGTCTGCGAGCAAGCCATACAGGTACGGATCGCGGTCAGGAAGGTTGCAAAGGATTTTGCGATTTTTGCCGTAATGCGTGGCATGTTCCCAATTCAGGATTTCAGCGGGATTATTTTCATAGAGAGCGTCAAAGCGCTTGGCGATTTCCGTTATCTCGTCCACAAACAGGCCCGGCAGCTTGAGGTAGCCAAACACATGGAAAAAGCGGATTTGCGCTTCAGTCAGGGCAAAGGGTTTTGGTGATTCACTGGGCATGCTGGCGATTCATACGGATCAAGTGACTGTGACTATAAGCGAAATCCCGATAGGGTTCACGGCTAAACCTTGACCGGGAACAAAGCCGCCGTCGCCAGTGGTACGGCTGTTTCAACACGGTAGATGCGGTTTCCCAGCGAATGGGCCTTGAGACCCTGCGCCAGCAGCAGCTCGCGCTCAAAGGGAATAAAGCCGCCTTCCGGACCGATGGCGAGCAAGGCGGGTTGGCGGTGGCCATCCGGCCAGTCTGTCGTGCCCTGTGGATCCGCCAGTACGCCGGCACGGCCTGCCAGCAGGCCGGGCAGGGTGTCTTCCACGAACGGCCGGAAGCGGGTGTGCAGGGTGCAGGTGGGCAGTGCGGTATCACCCACTTGCTCTAAGCCTGCGATGAAATATTCCCGAATGGCAGCCTCAGCCAGCAGCGGCGACTGCCAGTAGCTTTTCTCGACCTTGAAGCTGTTGATCAGGTGCAGCTCCTTGATGCCGAGCTCGGCGATCATGCGCAAAATGCGCCGCAGCATCTTCGGCCGGGGCAGGGCGAGTACCAGGGTCAGGGGTAGCGGGGCAGGCGGTTGGCTATTGAGCGCCAACGACACGGTGGTGCTGTCAGCGCTTTGTGCGGTGATGGTGGCCGTGCCAGTCGCGCCGTTGAGGATGCCGGCCGGCAAGGTGTCACCGACGCCAGCGCCCTTGATATCCACCATATGCCTGTGGCGGCGTTCGCGCACGATGGCGGTGTTGTCACCGGTAAGATCGCATTCTTCGAGTAACAGCAGGTTCATCAGGCAGGGTCAATGCCGACGTACAGGTCGTAGGTATCGGCCGCGGTGATGGTGACATGGATGCGTTCGCCCGGTTTGGCGCTGACATGATCGGCATTGATGTAGACATGGCCGTCGATCTCCGGCGCATCGGCTTTTGTGCGACCAATCAGCACGCCGTCTTCTTCATCGAGTTCATCAATGATGACTTCCAGCGTCTGGCCGACTTTTTTCTGCAATTTGCGTGCGCTGATGTCGGCCGAATGCTCCATGAACTGTTCCCAGCGTTGCTGGGCAATATCTTCCGGCACATGGTTGGGCAGGGCATTGGCATCAGCGCCTTCGACGGCGGAATAGGTAAAGCAACCCACGCGATCGAGCTGCGCTTCATGCAGGAACTCGAGCAATTGCTCGAAGTCATCGTCGGTTTCACCGGGAAAGCCGACGATAAAGGTGCTGCGCA